>JAVHWH010000041.1:0-3118 GCA_032159915.1 Mycobacterium sp. | reverse complement strand
ATTGCGCACCGAGGTCGACAAACACGTTGCCATCTTCGAGCCGCAGTTCCGTCTCGTCGAGGCATGGCTGGCCGCCGCCGAAGGCCATCTCAGCGGTGCGATGTCTCGCGCGGTGGAAGCGGCGGATCTGGCCAAAAACACCGGTCAACGGGCCGTGGAGATGTTCGCCCTGCACGATGCGGCCAGGTTCGGTGATCTCACCTCCCTGCAGCGTCTCGTCGACGTCGCCGAGAACATCGGTGGGAGGCTGGCCAAGGTCCACGCCGCATACGCAGCCGCCCTGCTGGCGTCGGATGCCGCCGCATTATCTGCGGTCGCTGAACAATTCGAGTCCATCGGTGCGCTGCTGTCGGCCGCGGACGCCGCCGCCCAAGCTGCGGCGCTTTTCCGGATTGCCGACGATCGCCGGCACGCGCTGGACGCCGCCGCCACCGCGGATCGGCTCGCGGCGGCCTGTGGTGGCGTCCGTACGCCGGCCCTGGAAATCGCGTCTCAGCCCCTGCCCTTGAGCCCCCGTGAACGGGAGATCGCCAGCTTCGTCGCGCAGGGGATGAGCAACCGCGACATCGCCGACCGGCTCGTCGTCTCCACCCGCACCGTCGAAGGCCACATCTACCGGGCCTGCATCAAGCTCGACGTCACCGATCGGGAGGGACTGGCGCTGGTCATCCGCCGGGGCCGGGGCGACTAAGACGTCGGACTCGACCGCTCACGCGCCAAGGGCCGTAAGAGACCGGCGCTGTCGCAAGTATTCTGTTGTCCGACCTACTACTCGCCAGTACCGCCAAACCCGAAAGAGCAACAGTGGCGCTCGTCGTGCAGAAATACGGCGGATCCTCGGTGGCCGACGCCGACCGGATCCGTCGCGTCGCCGAACGCATCGTCGAGGCCAAAAAGCAGGGCAACGACGTGGTCGTGGTCGTCTCCGCGATGGGCGATACCACCGACAATCTGCTGGATCTGGCTCAGCAGGTGTGCCCCGCTCCGCCGGCGCGCGAGCTGGACATGCTGCTGACCGCCGGCGAACGGATCTCCAACGCGCTGGTCGCGATGGCCATTGAGTCGCTGGGCGCCCAGGCCCGCTCTTTCACCGGTTCGCAGGCCGGCGTGATCACCACCGGCGCCCACGGCAAGGCGAAGATTATCGACGTCACCCCGACTCGGCTGCGGGCAGCCCTGGACGAGGGCCGGATCGTGCTGGTGGCCGGGTTTCAAGGGGTCAGCCAGGACACCCGCGACGTCACCACCCTGGGTCGCGGCGGGTCGGACACTACCGCGGTCGCGCTGGCCGCAGCACTGCACGCCGATGTCTGCGAGATCTACACCGACGTGGACGGAATCTTCAGTGCCGACCCGCGGATTGTACCCAACGCCCGCCGGCTGGACACGGTCACGTTCGAGGAGATGCTCGAACTGGCCGCCTGCGGAGCGAAAGTGCTGATGCTTCGCTGCGTGGAGTACGCCCGCCGCTACAACATCCCGGTGCATGTGCGCTCGTCGTACTCGGACAAGCCGGGCACCATCGTCACCGGATCAATCGAGGACATATCCATGGAAGAGCCCATCCTGACCGGCGTCGCGCACGATCGCAGCGAGGCCAAGGTGACTGTCGTCGGCATACCCGACTACCCCGGCTATGCCGCCAAGGTCTTCCGCGCGGTTGCCGACGCGGACATCAACATCGACATGGTGTTGCAGAACGTCTCCAAGATCGAGAACGGCAAAACCGACATCACCTTCACCTGCCCTCGCGACAGCGGACCGGCCGCGGTGGAGAAGCTGGACGCGCTCAAGGACGAAATCGGCTTCAGCCAGGTGCTCTACGACGACCACATCGGCAAGGTGTCGTTGATCGGCGCCGGCATGCGCAGCCACCCGGGGGTCACCGCAACGTTCTGCGAGGCGTTGGCCCAAGTCGGCGTGAACATCGACTTGATCTCCACCTCGGAGATCCGCATCTCCGTGCTGTGCCGCGACACTGAACTAGACAAGGCCGTTGTCGCGTTACACGAAGCGTTCGGCCTCGGCGGCGCCGAGGAGGCCACGGTGTATGCGGGGACAGGACGTTGAATATGGGCGCCAATCGGCTGTCAATAGGCGTGGTGGGCGCCACCGGCCAGGTGGGCCAGGTGATGCGCAGGCTGCTCGAGGAGCGTGATTTCCCCGCGACCAGCGTCCGATTCTTCGCGTCGTCCCGCTCGCAGGGGCGCAAGCTGTCGTTTCGGGGCCAGGAGATCGAGGTCGAGGACGCCGAGACCGCCGACCCGAGCGGCTTGGACATTGCGCTGTTCTCCGCCGGCGCGACGATGTCGCGGGTCCAGGCACCACGGTTCGCCGCAGCCGGCGTGACCGTCATCGACAACTCGTCGGCCTGGCGCAAGGACGACCAGGTGCCGCTGGTGGTTTCCGAGGTCAACTTCGACAGAGATATCCGAGGCGCGGGGCCCCTCCCGAAGGGCATCATCGCCAACCCCAACTGCACGACGATGGCCGCGATGCCGGTGCTGAAGGTGCTGCACGACGAGGCCCAGTTGGTCCGCCTGGTGGTGTCGAGCTACCAGGCGGTGTCCGGCACCGGTCTGGCCGGGGTGGCCGAGCTGGCTGCTCAGGCTCGCGCCGTGATCGACGACGCCGAAGAGTTGGTGCACGACGGCAGCGCGCTGAAGTTTCCGGAGCCGCAGGCGTACGTCGCGCCGATCGCGTTCAACGTCGTACCGCTGGCCGGCAAGCTGGTCGACGACGACTCCGGTGAAACCGACGAAGATCAGAAGCTGCGCAACGAGAGCCGCAAGATCCTGGGTATTCCCGACTTGCTGGTGAGCGGCACCTGTGTACGGGTGCCGGTGTTCACCGGTCACTCGCTGTCGATCAATGCCGAGTTCGCGCAACCACTTTCGCCGCAACGGGCTCGCGAGATCCTCAGTATCGCTCCCGGGGTCAAGGTGGTCGACGTGCCGACACCACTGGCCGCCGCCGGCGTCGACGAATCGCTGGTCGGCCGGATCCGCCGCGACCCCGGTGCACCGGAGGGGCGCGGGCTGGCGCTGTTCGTCTCGGGCGACAATCTGCGTAAAGGCGCGGCGCTGAACACTATTCAGATTGCCGAGCTGCTTGCCGC
>JAVHWH010000014.1:0-4668 GCA_032159915.1 Mycobacterium sp. | reverse complement strand
CGACGTCGTTGCCGGGCTGCGGGATGTGATCGACGCCGGCGCCGAGACCATCTTGCTCAACCCGGTCGGCGGCGATGTCGCCGAGGACCGCGAGCAAATGGAACGCCTTGCGGCAGAGGTGATTCCGGAGCTGAGCTGAGCCAGGCCTCATCCGTCGCTCGCCGCGGCAACTCTCTTTTTTCGATTTGTGACCACGGGCGATATCACTGACCCGGTGATATCGCATATGGCAACGATTTCGAAAAAGGGTGCCACCCAACTGAGGTTGCTGGTGTGACTCGCGGTGTCTAGCCGCGGGCCCTCTTTACAGCTCGGTGGCCGAACCGCCTGCCGCGGTGATCTTCTCGCGCGCACTGCCGCTGAACTTGTGGGCGGTCACGTCGATCTTGACGCCCAACTTGCCGTCGCCGAGAACCTTGACGAGGGTGTTCTTGCGAACCGCTCCCTTGGCCACGAGCTCGTCGAGCCCGACCGAACCGCCGTCGGGGAACAGTCGAGTGAGGTCGCCGACGTTGACGACTTCATACTCGGTGCGGAACCGGTTACGGAAACCCTTCAGCTTGGGCAGCCGCATGTGAATCGGCATCTGCCCGCCTTCGAAGGTGGCGGGCACGTTCTTACGAGCCTTCGTCCCCTTGGTTCCTCGACCGGCGGTCTTACCCTTGGAGCCTTCACCGCGGCCAACCCGGGTGCGCTTGGTCTTCGACCCGGGCGCCGGGCGCAGGTCGTGCAACTTGATCGTCATTTGGCGCTACCTCCCTCGGCCGGCTCTACCTCGATGAGATGGTGGACGGCCTTGATCAGCCCACGGGTCTGCGCGTTGTCATCGCGGACCACGGACTGCCGAATCCTCCGAAGTCCCAGTGTGCGAAGGCTTTCCCGCTGCTTCCAGCGAGCTCCGATAACACCGCGGACCTGGGTGATCTTAAGCTGCGTCGGTTGTGACGCCTGTGCTTTATCGGTAGCCATTGTTATGCGCTTCCTTCACGAGTGGCGCCCGCGGCCAGCGCGTCAGCTTCGCGGCGGGCGCGCAGCATGCCGGCCGGAGCGACATCCTCCAGCGGCAGTCCACGACGTGCCGCGACCTCTTCGGGCCGCTGCAGCATCTTGAGCGCGACGACCGTCGCATGCACGACGTTGATCGCGTTGTCGCTACCCAGCGATTTGGACAGAATGTCGCGCACGCCGGCGCATTCCAGCACCGCACGAACCGCACCACCGGCGATCACACCGGTACCTGGGCTGGCCGGACGCAGCAGCACAACGCCTGCCGCGGCTTCGCCCTGCACCGGGTGGACGATGGTCCCACCGATCATCGGAACGCGGAAGAAACCCTTACGAGCTTCCTCGACGCCCTTAGCGATCGCGGCCGGAACTTCCTTGGCCTTGCCGTAGCCGACACCGACCATGCCGTTGCCGTCGCCGACGATGACCAGCGCGGTGAAGCTGAAGCGCCGACCACCTTTGACCACCTTGGAGACGCGGTTGATCGTGACAACGCGCTCGAGGTAATTGCTCTTGTCTCCGTCACGGTCACGACCGCCACGGCCACCACCGTCCCGGCGGCCCCGGTTGTCACGCGAGTCGCGACGGTCGTCGCGGCCCTCGTTCGTCGGGCCGGCCGATCCAGCCGGTTGCTCCGCCATTATGCGGTCCTTCCAAAGTTGTTAGTTAGCATCAGAATTCCAACCCACCTTCTCGGGCGGCGTCGGCCAGCGCCGCGATCCGCCCGCCGTAGGTGTAGCCGCCACGGTCGAATACCACTGCGTCGACTCCGGCAGCCTTAGCCCGCTCTGCGATCAACTGACCGACCCGCACACTGTGGGCCTTCTTGTCGCCGTCCACGCCGCGCACGTCCGCCTCGATAGAGGAGGCGGCAGCCACAGTCGTGCCGGTGAGGTCGTTGACCAACTGCACGTGAATGTGCCGCGACGAGCGGTGTACCACCAGGCGTGGGCGCTCGGCGGTGCCGGCAATCTTCTTACGCAGCCGCGCGTGACGACGCAGCCGTTGCTTGCGCCGAACGGCGGAGACGCTCTGCCCCAACGGCTTCTGCGCGGTTCCTGCAGTTTGTGTTTGCGCCATGCCTACTTACCTGTCTTTCCGACCTTGCGGCGGATCTGCTCGCCTTCGTAGCGAACGCCTTTGCCCTTGTAGGGATCGTTCTTACGAAGACGGCGGATGTTGGCCGCGATCTGGCCGACCTTTTGCTTGTCGATACCGCTGATCGAGAACTTGGTCGGCGTCTCGACCGCGAAGCTCACGCCCTCCGGCGCGCTGATCAGCACCGGGTGGCTGTAGCCGAGGGCGAACTCGAGATCGCTGCCTCTGGCCTGCACGCGATAGCCGACCCCGAAGATCTCCATCTTGATCGTGTAGCCCTCGGTCACACCGGTGACCAGGTTGGACACCAGCGTGCGCGACAGCCCGTGCAACGAACGGTTGTGCCGGTCGTCGTCGGGACGGGTGACCACGATGGCGCCATCCTCGTTGCGCGCCACGGTGATCGGCTCGGCAACCTGTAAGTCCAGGGTGCCTTTGGGGCCTTTCACCGAGACCTGCTGGCCATCGATGGAGACCTCGACCCCGGATGGGATCAGGATCGGTTGCTTACCAATACGCGACATGTCAGTCCCCTCTCACCACACGTACGCGAGGACTTCGCCGCCCACGCCCTGCCTGGCTGCCTGGCGGTCGGTGAGCAGACCCGAGGAGGTCGAGATGATCGCCACTCCCAGACCGCCGAGTACGCGGGGCAGGCCGGTCGACTTGGCGTACACCCGCAATCCGGGCTTGGACACCCGGCGCAGGCCAGCGATGCTGCGCTCCCGACTCGGCCCGTACTTGAGCTGAACGGTCAGCGCCTTGCCGACCCGCGCGTCCTCGGTGCGGTAGTCGGTGATGTAACCCTCCCGCTTGAGGATCTCGGCGATGTTGGCCTTGATCTTCGAATGCGGCAGCGTCACTTCGTCGTGGTACGCCGAGTTGGCGTTGCGCAGACGAGTCAAGAAGTCTGCGATCGGATCCGTCATTGTCATGACAGGTTTGTTACCTTCCTCGCGGTGGTTCCCTGGTCAGGGGCCTGCCGTGCACCTTTGTTGGTAGAAATGCTGGTTACCAGCTGCTCTTCGCCACACCGGGCAGTTCGCCCGCGTGCGCCATTTCACGCAGGCAGATCCTGCACAGCCCGAACTTGCGGAAAACCGCGTGCGGGCGGCCGCACCTGTTGCAGCGGGTGTAGGCGCGAACCGCAAACTTCGGCTTGCGCTGACTCTTGTTGATCAGTGCTTTTTTCGCCATCTGGTCAGTTCTCCTTGAACGGAAAGCCGAGGCCGCGCAACAGCGCCCGACCTTCGTCGTCGTTGGTCGCCGAGGTGACGACGGTGATGTCCATGCCGCGGGGGCGGTCGATGTTGTCCACGTCGATCTCGTGGAACACCGACTGCTCGCTGAGCCCGAAGGTGTAGTTACCGGAGCCGTCGAACTGCTTGGGCGACAGACCGCGGAAGTCGCGGATACGCGGCAACGCGATCGACACCAGCCGGTCGAGGAACTCCCACATCCGGTCGCCGCGCAGAGTGACCCGCGCTCCGATCGGCATGCCCTCGCGAAGTTTGAACTGCGCGATCGACTTACGGGCCTTGCGGATTTCCGGCCGCTGACCGGTGATCAACGCCAGGTCCTGAACCGCGCCGTTGATCAGCTTGGCGTCACGGGCCGCGTCACCGACGCCCATGTTCACCACGACCTTCACCACGCCCGGGATCTGCATGACGTTGGCGTAGGCGAATTCTTTGTTGAGCGCATCCCGGATCTCTTCGCGGTAGCGCGTCTTGAGTCGGGGCTGCACCTTGGTCTGCTCTGTCGTAGTCATGGGAGTCAGATGTCCTTGCCATTGCGCTTGGAGATGCGAACTCGCTTGCCCGACTCCTCATCGACCCGGTAGCCGATCCGGGTGGGCGTGCCGTCAGAGTCGACCACCATCACGTTGGAGACATGGATGGCGGCTTCCTGCGTGACGATCCCGCCGGACTGGGCTCCGCGTTCGTTGGTCGAGACCGCGGTGTGCTTCTTGATCCGGTTGACGCCCTCGACGAGCACCTTGTTGCGGGCCGGGTAAGCCTGGATCACTTTGCCTTTGGCGCCCTTGTCCTTACCCGAGATGACGAGGACGGTGTCGCCCTTGTGCACCTTCATTTACAACACCTCCGGGGCCAGCGAAACGATCTTCATGAAGCGCTTCTCGCGCAGCTCACGACCGACCGGCCCGAAGATGCGGGTCCCGCGGGGGTCGTTGTCGGGCTTGATGAGCACGGCGGCGTTCTCGTCGAACTTTATGTAGCTGCCATCGGCGCGGCGACGCTCCTTGACGGTGCGGACGATGACGGCCTTGACGACCTCGCCACGCTTGACGTTTCCGCCGGGGATGGCGTCCTTCACCGTCGCGACGATGACATCTCCGATGCCGGCATATCGCCGACCCGAGCCGCCGAGGACGCGGATGCACAAGATTTCCTTGGCGCCCGTGTTGTCGGCGACCTTGAGTCGCGATTCCTGCTGAATCACTCGATCTCCTCGATTTAATGCACGCCAAGCAGCATGAAAATGCTCGACGTACGCGGTCTTCGTTCCCGAAAGGCACGCAGGGCTGGCACGCGATGAGCGCTT
>JAVHWH010000358.1:0-2732 GCA_032159915.1 Mycobacterium sp. | reverse complement strand
GACGCAGTCGACGTCGACGAGCCGCTGGTCGAGGTCTCCACCGACAAAGTCGACACCGAGATTCCGTCGCCGGTGGCGGGCACGCTGATCAGCATCACCGCCGAAGAAGACGTCACCGTCTCGGTCGGCGGCGAATTGGCCCGGATCGGCAGCGGCGCCACCAACACCGCGCCGGCACCCGCGGCTCCTCCACCGCCCCCGCCGCCCGCCGCGCCCGCACCGGCCCCATCGGCACCTGAGAGCCAGCCGGCTCCCGAGCCGGCAGCACCTGCGCCCTCGGCGCCGGCACCCGCGGCCAAGCCGGCACCCGAGCCGGCAGCACAACCGGCCGCCACTGCCGCGCCGTCGGGCGACGGCACGCCGTACGTCACTCCTCTGGTGCGAAAACTGGCCGCCGAGAACAACATCGACCTGGGCTCGCTCAACGGCACCGGAGTCGGCGGTCGCATTCGCAAGCAGGACGTGCTGGCCGCCGCTGAACAGCGGGCTCAAAAGGAGCAAGCCGCGACGGCGCCGACCCCGACGCCCGCACCGGCCGCGCCCGCGCCGGCCGTCGCCAAGCCGAGTGCCGCGGCGCCCGCACCCGCCCTGGCCCACCTGCGCGGGACCACCCAGAAGGCCAGCCGGATCCGCCAGATCACCGCGAAGAAAACGCGGGAATCGCTGCAGGCAACCGCCCAGCTCACGCAGACCCACGAGGTCGACATGACCCGCATCGTCGCACTGCGCCACCGGTCCAAGGCGGCGTTCGCCGAGCGCGAGGGCGTAAACCTGACCTTCCTGCCGTTCATCGCGCGCGCCGCAATCGACGCGCTCAAGGTGCACCCGAACATCAACGCCAGCTACGACGAGGGCACTAAGGAAATCACGTACTACGACGCCGAGCATCTCGGCTTCGCGGTCGACACCGAGCAGGGCCTGTTGTCTCCGGTGATCCACAATGCCGGCGACCTGTCGCTGGCCGGACTGGCGCGCGCCATCGCCGACATCGCCGCACGCGCCCGCTCCGGTGACCTCAGGCCCGATGAGCTGTCTGGTGGCACCTTCACCATCACCAACATCGGCAGTCAGGGCGCGTTGTTCGACACGCCGATCCTGGTGCCGCCGCAGGCGGCGATGCTGGGCACCGGAGCGATCGTCAAACGTCCCCGGGTCGTCGTCGACGAGACCGGCAACGAATCGATCGGGGTGCGGTCCATCTGTTACCTGCCGCTGACCTACGACCACCGGTTGATCGACGGTGCCGACGCGGGCCGATTCCTGACCACCATCAGACATCGACTCGAAGAAGGTTCTTTCGAGGCCGACCTCGGTCTGTAGGGGGGCTCGAGCCGTGACCACCACTGTCGCGATCGCAGGCTCGTCGGGCCTCATCGGTTCGGCGCTGGTGACCGCGCTGCGAATGGCCGATTACCAGGTTTTGCGCATCGTGCGCCGGGCACCGGCCAATGCCGGTGAACTGCATTGGGATCCCGACAGCGGTGAACTGGACGCCGGCGCATTGCGCGGCGTCGACGCCGTGGTGAACATGTGCGGCATCAGCATCAGCCGCCGTCGCTGGTCGGGAGCGTTCAAGCAGAACCTGCGCGACAGCCGCATCACCCCGACCGAGGTGTTGTCCAACGCGGTCGCCGACGCCGGCGTCGGTGTGCTCGTCAACGCCAGCGCGGTCGGCTATTACGGCAACACCAAAGATCATGCGGTCGACGAAACCGCTTCGGCGGGAAAGGGTTTCCTGGCCCAGCTGTGCATGGACTGGGAGGCGGTCACCGCGCCCGCCCACGAAGCCGGCGCGCGGGTGGTACTGGCCCGCACCGGCGTCGTGCTGGCCGCCGCCGGCGGCGCGCTGCGCCAGCTGCGACCGCTGTTCTCGGTGGGCCTCGGCGTCCGGCTGGGCAGCGGACGCCAGTACATGTCCTGGATCAGCTTGGAGGACACCGTCCGGGCGCTTCAGTTGGCGATTTCCGACGAGCGGCTGTCGGGACCGGTGAACCTGACCGGCCCGGCGCCGGTCACCAACGCCGAGTTCACCGCGGCGCTGGGCCGGGCGGTCAACCGGCCCACCCCGTTGATGGTGCCCGGCTTTGCCATCCGCGCCACCCTCGGCGAGTTCGCCGACGAGACGCTGCTGAGCGGCCAGCGTGCCATCCCAGGCGTTTTGGAACAGGCCGGGTTCGAATTCCACCACAACACCGTGGGTGAGGCACTTCGCTACGCCGCCGCGACGCGCGGCGTCGCCTAGCGCCTGACAGATTGTCGCCAGGTTCGAGTTGTAGCGTCGAACGGGTGAGTTCCATCCGCTCCAGTGCGGTGGCCGTCGACGTCCGTCAGATGGACACCGTTGACTATCGCCTGGCCTGGAAGCTGCAGCAGGAACTGGCCGCCGCCCGGGTAGCCGGGGGCACCGACACGTTGCTGCTCCTGCAACATCCGTCGGTCTACACCGCGGGACGGCGCACCGCCGCCGAGGAGCGGCCGGCCGAGGACATCCCGGTCGTCGACACCGACCGCGGCGGCAAGATCACCTGGCATGGGCCGGGCCAACTCGTCGGCTATCCGATCATCGGGCTAGCCGAACCGCTCGACGTGGTCAATTACGTCCGGCGCATCGAGGAAGCCCTGATCAAAGTCTGCACTGACCTGGGCCTGTCGGTCGGGCGCGACGACGGGCGCTCCGGTGTGTGGCTGCCGGCCGGCAGCGACCGTCCGGCGCGCAAAGTCGCCGCCATCGG
>JAVHWH010000334.1:0-7849 GCA_032159915.1 Mycobacterium sp. | reverse complement strand
GCGTTTACCAGCGGTAGTGCGCGAAGGCGCGGTTTGCCTCGGCCATCTTGTGGGTGTCCTCGCGTCGCTTGACGGCGGCACCCAGGCCGTTGCTGGCGTCCAAAATCTCGTTTGCCAGGCGCTCGATCATGGTCTTCTCGCGACGCTGCTTGGAGAAGCTGACCAGCCAGCGCAATGCCAGCGTGACCGAGCGCTCTGGGCGCACCTCGACCGGCACCTGGTAGGTGGCGCCACCGACGCGTCGGCTGCGCACCTCGAGGGCGGGCTTCACGTTGTCCATTGCGCGCTTGAGCGTGATCACCGGGTCGGTGCCGGTCTTGTCGCGGGCTTGTTCGAGCGCACCATAAACAATGCGTTCGGCCAGCGATTTCTTCCCGTCCAGCAAAACTTTGTTCACCAGCTGGGTGACCAGCTGGGACCCGTAGACGGGGTCGTTGACCAGCGGACGCTTCGGAGCGGGCCCCTTGCGCGGCATTAGCTCTTCTCCTTCTTGGCGCCGTAGCGGCTGCGAGCCTGCTTGCGGTTCTTGACACCCTGGGTGTCCAGCGACCCGCGGATGATCTTGTACCGCACACCTGGCAGGTCCTTCACCCGGCCGCCACGCACCAGCACCATCGAGTGCTCCTGCAGGTTGTGCCCTTCGCCGGGGATGTAGGCGGTGACCTCAACCTGGCTGGTCAGCTTCACACGCGCGACCTTCCGCAGCGCCGAGTTCGGCTTCTTCGGGGTCGTGGTGTACACGCGGGTGCAGACCCCGCGGCGCTGCGGGCTGCCCTTGAGGGCCGCGGTCTTGACCTTGGCGACCTTGTCACGGCGACCCTTGCGGACCAGCTGCTGAATGGTTGGCATCTACCGGCTTCCTACTTCTTTGTTCAATCGTTGCTGTCTGATTCGGTGCTTCTAAGTCTCTGTAGTGCAGTTACATCCATCCGCGGTCCCCCGCGTCCGGGTGTGTCGCAGGCGCCCGCCGCAGCGTAAAAATCCGTCGCGTGGTTGGCATGCGAATTAGCCCGGCGTGCGCGTCTTAGGTGAAGCGCCTAAAACCGCCAGGCACGAGGCTCCACAATACCCGCCGCGAGTCGGGCAGGTCAAAGCGACGACATTGACGTCCGCAGCACGGACGTACCGGGCAGCGTCACGGGGCGCCGTGCGCCCCGGACCCGCTACGCAGCGCTATGCCCGCCGCAAGTCTTAGCACCATGTCGGAGAACACCGAATCGGTGTCGATGTCGTCCATCACGCCCGTCATCTCCAGCAAGACAAATCCGTGCATTGCCGACCAGAATTCCAGTGCGGCATAGAAAGCCTGCTCGAGGTCCAGCCCGTAGGACGTCAGCACCGCGATCACCGGCGCCGCAGCAGCTTGGGTCGCGGCGGTGTACTCGGGGTCGTCGCCGGCGCCCAACGGCATCCGGGTGAAGGCGGAGTACCGGCCGGGGTGGTGGTGGGCGTAGCTGCGGTAGGCGCTGGCCATGACCAACACCGCGTCATCGCGGGCACGGCCCTCGCCGACCCGGTTGAGCATCGTGATGATGTCGTCGATGACCCGGATGCGCACGGTGCGGCGCAGGTCGTCCAAGCTGTGGACGTGGTTGTACAGCGACGGGCCTTTGGTTCCCAGCTGCGTCGCCAGTGCGTTGATGGTCAGGGCGTCCCAGCCCTCGCGATCCAGGAAGGTGAGGGCAGCGTTGACGATGATCTCGCGGCTCAGCTTGCCCCCGCGGGTCCCGGACCTCGTGCCGGCGCCCGACCGACCAGCCGGTGACTCCGGCTCAGCTGGCATGACGGTCGCCCTTCGGTTGCAGTGGCCGGGATCGGTCGACGAACTCTAGTTGTGGCTCCGGTGAAACGAAGAACTCTAGTCTGCCGCTGCGGCGAGCACGTAGGCTCTTTATCCAGCAGATCGCGCGCCGTGGCGAGAGGAACCGCGATGAATTGGTCGATTTCCCGCCGAGCTGTCGCGGCCGGCGCAATCGCGGTCGCATTCGCCTTAGCCCCCGGCGCACCGAGCGGGCACGCCAAAAACGGTGACACTCACGTCACCGGCATGGGTATCGAGCAGACCATCGACTGCAACGGCGCGACGCTGTTGGTCGACGGCACCAGAAACACCGTGAACGCGCTGGGAACGTGCTGGGCCGTCACGGTGATGGGTTCCGGCCACACCATCGTCGCCGACAACGTTGTCCACGACATCACCGTCTACGGTTCCAACGAGTCCGTCTTCTACAAGAACGGTGACCCGTTCGTCTGGGACCGCGGTCGCGAACTCGGCATGGTCAATCGCATCAGTCATGTCGGGAGTTAGCGCATGCGCACCAACATCATTCGGCGACTGGGCGTCGCGGCCGGTGTGGCGCTGACCGCGGTAGCGGTGTTCGGGGCGGCGGGCTGCGGACACGGCAACAACGGCACGGTTCCCTCGAGTGGCTCCTCCACCTCGTCGAAACCGGCGCCGACGACCAGCAGCACCGGTGCCCAATTCGACATCGGCAACACGATCAACTACGGATCATTGGGCACCACAACCACTCTGGATTGCGGTGACGGCAAGTCGCTCAACGTGGGCGGGTCGAACAACACGCTCACGGTTCGGGGCTCCTGCGGGACGGTGAGCATCGGCGGCGCGGACAACAAGATCACCATCGACAAGATCGACAAGCAGCTCAACGTCGTCGGGTTCAACAACACCATCACCTACAAAGACGGCGAGCCCAAGGTCGAAAACCTCGGGAGCGGCAACACCATCAACAAGGCCGGATAGCCGCCACAGCAATGCCTTTCGACGTCCTGATCAGCGGTGGCGGGATCGCCGGGCCCAGCTTGGCCTGCTGGCTCACCAGGCACGGTCACGCCGTGACGATCGTCGAGCAGGCCCGCGAGTTGCGAACCGGCGGACAGGCTGTCGACTTTCGCGGCCCCGCGCTCACGGTGCTCGAGAAGATGGGTCTGCTCGAGCAGGTGCGAACTGCAGCCACCAGCATGGGACCGCTGGCACTCGTCGACGCCCGGGGTAGGGAGATCGGCCGCTTGCCCGCCGAAGTGGTCAGCGGTGAGGTTGAGATTCACTGGGGAACTCTCACCCGCATCCTGTACGAAGCCGTCCGCGACGACGTCAATTACCGCTTCGGCGTGCGCATTACCGCACTCGATGACGACGGCCGGCGAGTCGATGTGACCTTCAGTGACGGATCCACCGGCAGCTGGGATCTCGTCATCGCGGCGGACGGTCTGCATTCCGGCGCGCGCCGACTCGTGTTCGGTCCCGAAGAAAACTACGTCACGCAGTTGGGTCAGTGTTTCGGATTCTTCGACGTCGAAAACCGTTTGCGGCTCGATCATTGCGGGATGGCCTACATCGACGCGGGTCGAACCGCGGCGTTACAGGGCATCGATCCCGACCAGCCGGCCCGAGCCAGCTTCTTTCTCAGTGACCCGCGGCTGGAATTCGACTACCGCGACACCGAAGGCAACAAGCGGCTGTTCGCGCGGCGATACGCGGAGATGGGCTGGGAGGTGCCGCACCTGCTCGAGGGCCTCGCCGCGGCTCCCGAGGTCTACTTCGATTCGATCGCCCAGGTCCATCTGGACTCGTATGCACGCGGGCGGATCTGCCTGACCGGTGACGCGGCCTGGTGCGCATCCCCGCGATCGGGCATGGGCACCACTCTCGCGGTGGTCGGCGCGTACGTGCTTGCCCAGGAATTGCGCAGGGGCGGTGGAGATTACGCCGCGGCGTTCGAGCGATACCAGAGGCTGCTGGAACCCTATGTCGCCCGATGTCAGCAGAGCGCGATCGACGCGGTGAGAGTCGAGCGATTGTCCTCGGGTCGTCTCACCCCGCTGCGCAACATCGCTTTGCGGATGCTGCGCATCCCCGTGGTCAGCAAGCTGGTCGCCCGCCAGTCGCTGGCGGTCGCGCGGTCGTTCGCCCTGCCGAATTACTGAGCGGCACCGCCGTGGCGCCCGGCTCCGGCGGCGAACCGCCCGGCGCCCTCATTCGCTTCGGCGGCGACCCGGGAGATGCTGGCGAACTCGTAGTCCAGCGCCTCGGCTTCGGGTAGCCCCCACTGATGCAACGCCGAGAGCCGATCCGATCTCATGCACTGCTGCGGGAGTGCGGCCAATTCAGCGGCCAGCTGCTCGGCGGCTTCGCGCGCTTGGCCCTTGGGCACAACACGATTGGCCAACCCGAACGCCAGCGCCTCACCGGCATCCACCGGCCGACCGGTGAGGATCATGTCCATTGCCCGGCTCTGCCCGATCAGCCGGGGAAGGCGGATGGTGCCGCCGTCGATCAGCGGCACCCCCCAGCGGCGGCAGAACACGCCGAACACGGCATCCTCTTCGGCGATCCGCAGATCACACCACAACGCGAGCTCTAATCCGCCCGCGACCGCGTAACCGCTGACCGCAGCGATCACCGGCTTTGACAGCACCATGCGACTCGGTCCCATCGGGCCCGGACCGGTCCGGTGCACCGCGTTGGCGTCCGGGGTGCCGAACGCCTTCAAATCTGCCCCGGCGCAGAATGTTCCGTGATCACCCCACAGCACAGCCACCGATGCGGAGTCGTCGCGGTCGAATTCGGTGAACGCGTCGAACAGTGCTGCTGCGGTCGGGCCGTTGACCGCGTTGCGCGCCTGGGGCCGGTTGAGAATCACGGTCGTCACCGGGCCATGGCGTTCTACGCGTACCGGATCGCTCATGTGGCCTCCACTAGTCCGATGTCGTCGCGCCGCTCGAGCAGTTCGGCGGCGAAGTCGTTGTAGGCCGCACGCAGCCGCATGCCGGGCCATTGCCGGGGCAGCAGCTCGTCGGGCAACACCGGATCGGTCAGCAGGTGACGCACCATCGCGGCGGCCGCCACGAATCGTCCGGGCACGTCGGCTGCGCCGGACATCTCGGCGAGTAGCCGTTCACCGGTGCGCGCCCAGGACGGCAGGTCCCAGAGTTGGCCGGCCAGCTCGGCGGGATCGTCGTCGCGGGCCGCCACGATCCGCACCCGGGACCGGACGTCGGAGTCCAGCTCGACCTCGAGATTGTCCGGCCTCATCCACACGCCTTCACGCAGCTCACCGAAACGTTTGTGGTGCAGCGTGGTTCGCAGTGCTGCCCGGGTGCGGGCATCGGTGCCGACGCTGGTGACAATCAAAGTCGTCCAGTTTCCGTGCCAGGGCAGCAGTTTGGGCCGCATGGCGTCGTCCTGCCGGCGCTGGCGGGCCAGCAGCCGATCGGAGAGCCGGTAACCGTCGGCGGACCGGACCAGGTCGCCCGCGCTGACCATTCGGGTCAGGGCAACTCGCAGGGTGGCTTCTTTGATGTCGAAGTCTGCTGTCAGCCGGATCAATTCGGCCACGCTCGCCCACGCCGGATGAGCGCCGAGCATCACACTCAGCACGACCGACCGAGCGGTCATCCGGGCCAGCGACTTGGGCATGGAGGTCAGACCTGGGAAGCTCGTCGGCCGTAATCACCGAACGGCTCGTCACGATGTTTGACCGCGTCACGGAACCCGTGCTCGACTGCGTCGGCGACGAAGGCATGGCCCTCCGGTGTGTGCCGGGCGACGCCGTCGAACACCGTGCTGACCATCCTGCTGGTGGCCACACCCTGTTGCAGCAGAGCGGAATTGAGGGCGAGCTTGACCATGATCAACTGGTTGACCGGCACGGCGGCGATTCGCTCCACCAGACGCTCGGTGCGCTCGTCGAGGTCTTGGGGATCCGGAGCTTCGACGGCCAGGCCCCACTCGGCGGCCTGGGCGCCGGTGATGCAATCCCCGGTCAGCAGAAGGCGTTTGGCGCGCTGGTCGCCCAGCCGGTGTGCCCACATGCCGGCCGCCGGTACGCCCCAGACCCGAGTCGGCGGGTAGCCGATCTTGGCGTCCGCGGCGGCGATCACCTGATCGGCGTGCAACGCGATGTCGGTGCCGCCGGCCACACAATAGCCGTGAATCTTGGCCACGGTCGGCTTGTCCGCGTACAGCAGGCTGGAGAATCCCCGCACGAAGCGACTCATCATCTGGTAGTCGATCATGGGATCCCACGGCTGATTCGGTAAGTGGTTGACCGCCTGGGTTTTACCGTCCAGCGACGTTCCGTGATAGGCCCCGCTGCCGCCCGCCGAGCCGGTGCGGTCGGCGTAGGCGCTGAGATCGAAACCGGCGCAGAAACCCTCACCGCGGCCCGACACCAGGATCACATGCACTGCGGGGTCCAGGTCGGCGCGTTCCACCAGAGCTGAGAGTTCCAGCGGGGTGTCGGCGATGATCGCGTTGCCCTTCTCGGGCCGGTTGAAGGTGATCCGCGCAACCCGATCGGTGACCTCATAGGTCATCGTCTTCAAGTTGTCGAAGTCGACCGGCCGGATCGCGTGCGTCATCGGCGCCACTCTGGGTGGTTCATCCCTTTACTAGAGCACGCTCGATGATCGGCGCCAGATCCAGCCCGGCAGGCATGGTTCCGAATGCGCCGCCCCACTGGCGCTGGAGCCGGGTGGCCAGGAACGCCTCGGCCACGGCGGGATGTCCGTGCCGCACCAGCAGCGATCCTTGCAGCGCCAGGCAAATGTCTTCGGCGACCTTGCGGGCCCGATACTGGATGGTCTCCAGGTCACCAAGCTGTGGGCGCAGCTGCTCGACGTGGCGATCCAACCGGACGTCCTGCCCGGTGCTCTTACCCAGCTCGTCGAACAGCACTTCGATGCACTCCGGACGAGTTGCCATGGCGCGCAACGTATCCAGTGCGCTAACGTTGCCGGAGCCTTCCCAGATACCCATCAGCGGCGCCTCACGGTACAGCCGCGGCATGCCGGACTCCTCGACATAGCCGTTGCCGCCCAGGCATTCCATGGCTTCGGCGGCATGCGGCGTCGCACGCTTGCACACCCAGTACTTGCTGGCGGCCAAGCCGATACGACGCAGCAGGGTCTCGGTCTCGTCGCCACGCACGGCATTGTCGGTGGCCCCGGCCATCCGCATCGCGACCATGGTGGCGGCCTCGGCCTCCACGGCCAGGTCGGCCAGCACATTGCGCATCAGGGGCTGATCAATCAGGTATTCGCCGAAAGCCTTGCGGTGCTGGGCATGGTGAACGGCCTGAGTGAGCCCGCTGCGCATGCTGGTGGCACTGCCCAGCGTGCAGTCCAGCCGGGTGAGGTTGACCATCTCGATGATGGTCGGAACGCCGCGGCCCTCTTCACCGACCAGCCATGCGGTTGCGTCGTCGTACTCGACCTCACTGGAGGCGTTGGCGTTGTTGCCGAGCTTGTCCTTGAGCCGCTGCAGCCGCATCCGGTTGAGGGTGCCGTCGGGCAGTACGCGAGGCAGGAAGAAGCATGACAACCCACCCGGCGCCTGGGCGAGCACCAGGAAGATGTCGCACATCGGCGCCGAGGTGAACCACTTGTGACCGGTCAGCCGGTAGGTGCCGTCGCCGCCCCGAGCCGCCTCGGTGTTGCCGGCGCGCACGTCGGAGCCGCCCTGCTTCTCGGTCATCGACATGCCCGCGGTGATCCCGGTCTTGGTGGTGGGCACCTTGAGCTCGGGGTCGTACTCACGGCTGGCGAGCAGCGGCTCGTAGATGGCCGCCAGTTCCGGATTGTTGCGCAACGCGGGCACGACGGCATACGTCATCGATATCGGGCAGATGTGGCCGGGCTCGGCGGTCCACACACTGGTCTTGGCCGCGCGCACGACGTGGGCACCCGGCCGGTCGTCGACCCACGGTGCGGCATGCAGTCCGTGTTCGATCGCCACGCGCATCAGCTGGTGATACGCCGGGTCGAACTCGACCTCGTCGATACGGTTGCCGTAACGGTCGTGAGTGCGCAGGATCGGCCGGTTGCG
>JAVHWH010000324.1:0-21800 GCA_032159915.1 Mycobacterium sp. | reverse complement strand
TGTCCCGAGTGGTGATCACCGCTGAGGGTGAACTCGACGCGTCCAACGCAGCTCAGCTCGCCGATTACTTCGATCTGTGCATCGCCCACTCCACGCCACTCGTCCTGGACCTGAGTCGGCTGAAGTTTTTCGGCACTGACGGCTTTTCGGCGCTGCACTTGATCAACGTCAAGTGCGCGGGAGCCAACCTGCGCTGGGCGGTAGTGCCTAGCAAAGGCGTAACCCGGCTACTTCGGATCTGCGACCCCGACCACACTCTGCCGCTGATCAAGTCGGTGCACGCGATGCCGGTCGACGGTGACGACTATCCGGATCACAACCGGTTATTCCAGCTCGTCCCGTAACCGTGCAAGCGATTTGGCCAGCAATCGCGACACATGCATCTGGGAGATGCCGACCCGCTCGGCGATCTGGGTCTGCGTCATCGAGTCGAAGAATCTGAGCACCAGCACGGTTCGCTCGCGCTCCGGTAGTCCTTCCAGGAGCGGTCGCAGCGCTTCGCGGTTTTCGATGCGCTCCAGTCCGGTGTCGACGTCGCCAAGTGTGTCGGCGATGGCCCTGGCCTCTTCGTCGCCGCTGCCGCCACCGCTGTCGATCGACAGCGTGTTGTAGGAGCTGCCCGCCACCAAGCCCTCGATGACTTCGGCGCGGTCCATCTCGAGTTCCCGAGACAACTCGGTTGCGGTCGGCGCGCGGCCCAGCCGCTGGGACAGGTCGGCGGTCGCCGTGCCGAGACGCAGGTGGAGCTCTTTCAACCGCCGCGGAACCTTCACCGACCAGCTGTTGTCCCGAAAGTGCCGGCGAACTTCACCCATGATGGTCGGCACCGCGAAGGAAACGAAGTCGGAGCCGGTCTCCACGTCGAATCGGGCCACCGCGTTGACCAGTCCGACGCGCGCGACCTGGACCAGGTCGTCGCGGGGTTCGCCGCGCCCTTCGAAACGGCGGGCGATGTGATCGGCCAGCGGCAGGCAGCGAGCGACGATCTTGTCTCGATGCCGCTGGAAGTCCGAGGAGTCGGCGTCAAGGGTCGCCAGCTCACGGAACATGTCGGGAACGTCGGCGTATTCGTTGGGACGAGATGAAGACGAACTGCCGACAGCTCGCGCGGTCACCTGTGAGTGCCCGCCCTTCGGGTGGTCAACGTGACGCCGAAAATGCCACGGCCATTCTGGAACGTCTGGACGTCATCGGCCAGCGAAGTCAAGACATGCCAGCTGAAACTGCCAGGCGTCACCACGTCCTCACCGGCGCACGTCGTCGATGCCTCGACCCGCAGCTCGTCGCCGCCCGGGTCGATCACAATCTCGAGCGTGGCGCCCGGAACGGCGGACCGGATCAGGCGCGTACAGACCTCGTCTACCGCGAGCCGCAGGTCCGCAACCGCGTCGAAATCCAGATCCTCGAACGTGCCGACGGCGCCGACCAGTGTCCGTAAGACGGCCAGATTCTCCAACGCCGCTGCCACCCTCAACTCAATGGCACGCTCGCCGCGTTGCTGATCTTTCGCCGCCTTCGCAGCAACGGTCATCGGGCCTCCCAGCATAGTTTGACCGACAGTACCCTCGCACTCGAGCTGGTTAATCATGATCGCTGCCGGGTATTCCACGCGCCATGGATCCGAGCGAAAACGCGGAAGTCCAACGAACGCGGAACGCTCGACGCATTGCGCTGATCTCCCTGGTCACGTTGGTTGTCCTCGTCTTGCTCGCGGTGGGCATTTATGTCGTAGCATTCGTCATTCTGTCACCCATGATCTGATGACCAGCGGATTCTCCGCCGAAGCGCTCGTCATGGTGCGGAGCAAGTACCCCGAACCGATGCCGGGCCAAACCCGACGGGTCCGCGCTCAACCGGCCAGCACGGGACCGGCGATCGGAGCACCCATCGTCAGCGTGACGAACATCAGGACCATCAACAGCCAGCCGGTGCCCTGCCAGGCCCACCAGGTTCCACGGTCGCGCCAGACGCGGTAGGTGCGAACGAACGCCCACACGCCGCCGACCAGCAGGATCACCGGACCACCGAGAGCCAGAACGGTCAACTGGGGCGCCCCGCAGGCCGCGGTGTCGACGGACATGGCACCGGTGCAGGTGCTGTCCCACAAGGCCGCGACGATGAGGAAACCGACCCCGGCCAACGCGGCCAAGACAGCGAACCGCACAGCATGACGAACCTCGTTGTCTGCCTGCCCAAGACGATCGCCCGCTGAGGAGTGCTGTTGTGTCGTCATCGAGACCCTCTATCGCCGTCGCTCGCGTCTACCTACGCCGCTCCGATATACCCATCGATATACCGGCAATAAACCAGGTCAGCCGTTGTCTCGGTCACTCACCGACCCCCGACGAATGCTCGTGTGCCAATCAGCGGCATCGCGGCGCCGAAACCGATCTTGCGAACCCCCTTGCACGCAGTGTCGCACGTTGCCCGCTCAGCGGCCGAGTGTCGGACAAAGAATCGTTCGAAGGTTCGCTGGGTTTGCAAACACACTGGTAGAGGGCAGGCCACAAGTCGCGCGACAACCGGGCGAGCCCCCGCTATCGGCCAGCACACCGGCAAACCTAATTTGCGGGGGCGTCAGCGAGCGTGTCGAACCCGCACAAAGGATCGGCAAGTACCATCGGCTTCATGCGAACACCAAGGCGCCGGTTATCCCCGGAGGACCGCCGCGCCGAGTTGCTCGCGTTGGGCGCTGAAGTTTTCGGCCAGCGGCCCTATGACGAGGTCCGTATCGACGAGATCGCCGAGCGTGCCGGCGTATCGCGGGCACTGATGTACCACTATTTCCCGGACAAGCGTGCGTTTTTTGCGGCCGTCGTCAAGGGGCAGGCCGACCAGCTTTTCGAGACCACCAACACGCCTCCGACCCCCGGTCAAAACCTGTTCGAGGAGGTTCGGGGCGGCGTACTGGCCTACATGCAGTACCACCAGGAGCACCCCCACGCGGCGTGGGCCGCCTACGTCGGGCTCGGCCGTTCCGATCCGGTCCTGCTCGGTATCGACGACGAGGCCAAAGATCGGCAAATGGAACACATCATGAGCCGCATCGTCGAGGTCGACGGGTCCGGCAGCCAGCTGGAGCCCGACGTCGAACGTGACCTGCGGATCGTCATCCACGGCTGGCTGGCGCTGACCTTCGAATTCTGCCGGCAGCGCATCATTCACCCCGAAACCGACGCCGGCCACCTCAGTGACTCCTGTGCGCACTCGCTGCTCGATGCGATCACCCGGGTGAACAACATCCCCGAGCAACTGGCCAAGGCGGTCGCGCCCGACCAGCGCTGACCAGCCGCGATACCAGCCTGTCGGACCCCGTTGTCATGATGGCTGGGTGACCCCTGTGCCCGACGACCCGCTGGCTGCGCTCGCGCGGTTCAGCGTCGTCACCCGCGACTGGTTCGCCGGTACGTTCGCTGCGCCCACACCCGCGCAGGCTGATGCCTGGGCGGCGATCGCCGACGGCCACAACACCCTGGTGATTGCCCCGACCGGCTCAGGTAAGACTCTGGCCGCATTCCTGTGGGCGATCGATGCGCTGGCCGGTGCCCCGCGCAGCGAGCGGGAGCCCGGCACCCGGGTGCTCTACGTGTCGCCGCTCAAGGCGCTGGCCGTTGACGTCGAGCGCAACCTGCGCACGCCGATGGCCGGGATGGCCCGCGTCGCCGCGCAGCGCGGTCTGCCGACACCGGAGATCACCGTCGGTCTGCGGTCCGGTGACACCCCACCGGCGCAACGCCGGCAGCTGATCAGCAATCCGCCCGACGTGCTGATCACCACGCCCGAATCGCTGTTCTTGATGCTGACCTCGGCGGCGCGGGAGACCCTGGCCGGCGTGCAGACCGTCATCGTCGACGAGGTGCACGCCATCGCCGGGACGAAACGAGGCGCGCACCTGGCGCTGTCTCTGGAGCGCCTGGACGACATGCTTGCCAAGCCGGCTCAGCGGATAGGGCTCTCGGCCACTGTGCGCCCGGCCGAAGAGGTCGCCCGATTTCTGTCCGGGGCCTCCCCGACGACCATCGTGTCCCCGCCGGCGGCAAAGACTTTCGAGCTGTCGGTCCAGGTGCCGGTCCCCGACATGGCGAACCTGGAGAACGGCAGTATCTGGCCGGACGTCGAAGCGCAGCTCGTCGACCTCGTCGAGACGCACAATTCGACGATCGTGTTCGCCAACTCCCGACGGTTGGCCGAACGATTGACCGCTCGGATCAACGAGATTCATGCCGAGCGCACAAATACCGATGTACCCGCCGACGCCAACCCAAAAGTGGCCGGCGGCGCGCCGGCCCACCTGCTGGGCAGCGGCCAAACCTACGGCGCCCCCACACTGTTGGCGCGCGCCCACCACGGCTCGGTCAGCAAGGAACAGCGGGCCATTGTTGAAGAGGACCTGAAATCGGGGCGGCTCAAGGCGGTGGTGGCCACCTCGAGCCTGGAGCTGGGCATCGACATGGGCGCCGTCGATCTGGTCATCCAGGTCGAAGCCCCGCCATCGGTGGCCAGCGGCCTGCAGCGCATCGGCCGCGCCGGCCATCAGGTCGGCGAGATTTCGCGCGGCGTGCTCTTCCCTAAGCACCGCACCGATCTGATCGGCTGCGCGGTGACCGTTCAGCGCATGCTCACCGGTCAGATCGAGACGATGCGGGTGCCGGCCAACCCACTGGACATCCTGGCCCAACACACCGTGGCGGCCTCGGCGCTCGAGCCACTGGATGTCGACCGTTGGTTCGACACGGTCCGACGCAGCGCGCCGTTTGCCACGTTGCCGCACAGCGCGTTCGAGGCCACGCTGGATCTGCTGTCCGGCAAGTACCCCTCGACCGAGTTCGCCGAACTGCGGCCACGGCTGGTGTACGACCGCGACAACGGGACCGTGACGGCGCGGCCCGGCGCGCAGCGGCTCGCGGTCACCTCCGGCGGAGCCATCCCGGACCGGGGGTTGTTCACCGTCTACCTGGCCACCGATTCTGAAACTCCTTCCCGGGTAGGCGAACTCGACGAGGAGATGGTCTACGAATCCCGCCCCGGCGATGTCATCGCGTTGGGCGCCACCAGCTGGCGGATCACCGAGATCACCCACGACCGGGTGCTGGTGATCCCGGCGCCTGGTCAGCCGGCCCGGCTGCCATTCTGGCGCGGCGACGACTCGGGACGTCCGGCCGAACTCGGGCGCGCGGTCGGCGCGTTCACCGGCGAGCTGGCCGCGCTCGATCGAGGCCCATTCGAAACGCGTTGCGCCGAGCTCGGATTCAATGAATATGCCACCGAGAATTTGTGGCGGCTGCTGGATGACCAGCGCAGCGCCACCACCGTGGTGCCCACCGATGCCACGTTGCTGGTCGAACGGTTCCGTGACGAACTGGGCGACTGGCGGGTGATCCTGCACTCGCCCTACGGGTTGCGGGTGCACGGTCCGCTGGCTCTGGCAGTGAGCCGACGGCTGCGCGACCGCTACGGCATCGACGAGAAGCCGACCGCCTCCGACGACGGCATCGTGGTGCGGCTACCCGACACGGTGTCCGAGTCGGGGGCCGAAGCACCGCCGGGCGCCGAGCTATTCGTCTTCGATGCCGATGAGATCGATCCGATCGTCACCGCCGAGGTAGGCGGTTCGGCGTTGTTCGCATCCCGGTTCCGGGAGTGCGCCGCGCGTGCGCTGCTGCTGCCGCGCCGACACCCCGGCCGCAGGTCCCCGCTGTGGCATCAGCGTCAGCGCGCCGCTCAGCTGCTCGACGTGGCCCGCAAATACCCCGACTTCCCGATCGTGCTGGAGACGGTTCGGGAGTGCCTGCAAGATGTGTACGACGTGCCGACGTTGGCGGGGCTGATGGGTGACATCGCCGCCCGCAAGATCCGCCTCGTGGAGACCGAGACTGCGACACCGTCGCCGTTCGCGGCCTCGCTGCTGTTCGGTTACGTCGGGGCGTTCATGTACGAAGGCGACAGCCCGCTGGCCGAGCGCCGCGCGGCGGCGCTGTCCTTGGATCCCACGTTGCTGGCCGAGTTGCTGGGCCGGGTCGAGCTGCGCGAGCTGCTCGACCCCGATGTGGTGGCCGCCACCGGCCGCCAGTTGCAGCATCTGTCGCCGGATCGGGCCGCCCGCGACGCCGAGGCGGTTGCCGACCTGCTGCGCCTGCTCGGCCCGTTGACCGCCGATGAGGTGTCCGCGCGCGCCGGCGGCGCCGATGTCGGCGGCTGGCTGGAAGGGCTGTATGCCGCCAAGCGCGCGCTTCCGGTGTCGTTCGCCGGGGGCAGCTGGTGGGTGGCGATCGAGGACATCGGCCGACTGCGCGACGGCGTCGGTGTGGCGGTGCCGGTCGGCGTGCCCGCCAGCTTCACCGAGGCGGTGGCCGATCCGCTGGGCGAGTTGGTCAGCCGCTTTGCGCGCACCCATGCGCCGTTCACCACCGCCGACGTGGCCACCCGATTCGGACTGGGCCTGCGGGTGGCGGCCGATGTGCTGGGCCGCCTGGCCGCCGACGGGAAGCTGGTCCGCGGTGAGTTTTCCACCGATGCGGTCGGCGATCAGTGGTGTGACGCGGACGTGCTGCGGATTTTGCGGCGTCGATCGCTGGCGGCGTTGCGATCCCAGGTGGAGCCGGTCAGCACCAGCGCCTACGCCCGGTTTTTGCCGGCTTGGCACGGGATCGGACCCGGCTCGGCGCCCAACTCCGGCCTGGACGGTCTGGTCGCGGTCATCGATCAACTCGCTGGCGTACCGCTGCCCGCGTCGGCGATCGAATCGCTGGTGCTGGGCCCGCGAGTCCGCGACTACTCCCCCGCGCTCCTCGACGAGCTGCTGGCCTCCGGGGAGGTCATGTGGTCGGGCGCAGGCGCCATCTCCGGCAGCGACGGCTGGATTACCTTCCACTCCGCCGATACCGTGCCGCTGACGCTGGCCGGCGGATCGGAGATCGAGTTCACCGCGACGCATCGCGCGATCCTGGACGTGCTGGCCGGCGGCGGCGCCTTCTTCTTCCGGCAGCTGGGCCAAGTGGGCGTCGGCGAAGCTGAACTCAAGAGTGCACTGTGGGAGCTGATTTGGGCCGGCTGGGTCACCGGCGACACCTTCGCGCCGGTACGCGCGATGCTGTCGGGGGGGCCGGGCCGTAAGCGTTCGGCGCCCGCGCACCGGCAGGGCCGGGGTAAACGCCCACCGCGGCTGAGTCGATACAGTGTCGCGCACGCTCAGACGCGGGCTGCGGACCCGACCGTCGCGGGCCGCTGGTCGGCGCTGCCGCCGGCCGAGCCCGACTCGACCACCCGCGCCCACTACCAGGCGGAACTGCTGTTGAACCGGCACGGGGTGCTGACCCGCGGCGCGGTCGGAGCGGAAGGGATACCGGGCGGCTTCGCGATGCTCTACAAGGTGCTGACTGCGTTCGAGGACGCCGGGCGATGCCAGCGCGGCTACTTCGTCGAGTCACTGGGCGGCGCCCAGTTCGCGGTGGCGTCCACCGTCGACCGGCTTCGTAGTTACCTCGACGGTGTCGATCCCGAACGACCTGAGTACCGCGCGGTGGTGCTGGCGGCCGCCGACCCGGCCAATCCCTACGGCGCGGCGCTGCCCTGGCCGTCGCGGTCAACCGAAGACGGCCCGGCCCGCCCGGGCCGCAAGGCGGGCGCGCTGGTAGTGCTGGTCGACGGTGAATTGGCGTGGTTCCTCCAGCGCGGCGGACGGTCGATGCTCAGCTTCGCCGACGACAACGCGGAGGTTAACCACGCCGCGGCAGTCGCCGTCGCAAGCCTGGTCGCCACCGGCCAGGTCAATTCGATCTTGATCGAGCGGATCAACAGTGCGCCGGTATTGGGACCGCAGCTGCCCCCGCCGGTAGCCACGGCCCTGACCGACGCCGGGTTTGCCCGCACCCCGCGTGGACTGCGGCTGCGGTAGCCCATGCCGGAAGGTGACACCGTTTTCCACACCGCAGAAGTACTGCGGAAGGCGTTGGTCGGTCACACTCTGACCCGCTGCGACGTTCGGGTGCCGCGTTATGCCACGGTCGACCTGAGCGGCCAGGTCGTCGACGAGGTGTGCAGCCGGGGCAAGCACCTGTTCATCCGCGTCGGGCCGGCCAGTATTCACTCGCACTTGAAGATGGACGGCAGCTGGCGGATCACATCGCGGGCCGCGCGGGTCGACTACCGGGTTCGGATCATCCTGGAAACAAGTGAGATCCGCGCGATCGGCATCGACCTGGGCGTACTGGAGATCCTGGAACGCGACCACGACGGCGACGTTGTCAACCACCTCGGACCCGACCTGCTCGGCGCGGACTGGGATCCGCGCACGGCCGCAGACAGTCTGATCGCGACTCCGGATCGCCCGATCGCCGAGGCGCTGCTCGACCAGCGCGTGATGGCCGGCATCGGCAATGTCTTCTGCAACGAACTGTGCTTCCTCAGCGGGCATCTGCCCACCGCACCGGTCAAAGCGATCACCGACCCGCACCGACTGGTCGTGCGCGCTCGCGACATGTTGTGGGTCAACCGCTTACGTTGGAATCGCTGCACCACCGGTGACACCCGGCCCGGACGGCAGCTATGGGTGTATGGGCGCCGCGGACAGGGTTGTCGTCGCTGCGGCACGCTGATCGACTACGACGACAGCGGCGAGCGGGTTGCCTACTGGTGCCCTGTTTGCCAACGCTGAACGCCCAGGGCATGTCTATCCGGTTAACGGTCACGGTTGGCCGCGTCTGGCCCAGCGCGCGCTTCAAAACTCCCGGTGCGGCGTGCAATGATCGCAACGTCAGCGGCTTTGCTCGCTGCCGCAACACTCGCGACTTCTGCTCAGCGGACCGGATGAGAAAGGACGACCACCCGAGTGCGCTTGATCAAACCCGCGCGATCATTGGTGACCGGCCTGGTCCTGGTGTTGGCACCGCTCAGCGTCATAACCGTCACCGCGCCCGGGGCGCAGGCCGACACCGTCGACTCCAGCTTCCTGAATGCATTGCAGGCTAAGCAGATCACCTTCGCCTCCGGACAGGCGGCAGTCATTGCCGGCCATCAGGTGTGCGATGCGCTCGACGGCGGCAGACCCTCGAGCGAGGTCGCCAATGACGTGATGCAACAAAGCGGTCTGGACGGCTACCATGCCGGGTTCTTTGTCGGCGTCAGCATCGCCGCGTTCTGTCCGCGGCACACCGGAGCCTGACCGCCGGCGCACCCGCTTCTCCGCTGGCGCAGTCGATTTTGAGATATCCCTGAGCGCTCACCCCGCCGATGGGGGCGGCTTCATCACGTTGCCCTTGAGTTCGGCGCCGATCGAAATGTCTTCGTATTTCTGCGACTTGCGTTTGCGCCAGCCGCTGCCCGCTGTGATTGGGGGTGCCATCAGCGGCGGCATCATCGGCATTCCGGCGGCCTCCCCCGCGCCGAGCGGCGTTGCCGCCGAGGCCAGTTGAACGGGCGCCTGCGATGTCGCCAGCAGCGTCCCCGCGGCCGGCGGAGCCATCAGGCCACCCATCGGCACCGCCACACCTGTAGCCGCAGCGGCCGCGGGTGCCGCGAGCCCGGCAGCGCCCAGCGCACCCAGGCCGCCCCCGCCGGCGCCCAGCGCACCCAACGCCCCCGCTGCACCGCCCAGGCCTCCGCCGCCGAGCGCTTCTTCACCCTCCGACACGCCCTGGCCGACCTGGGCACTGACGCCCTGCAACGCCTGCGCCGACTGGCTCTGGGCCAGATAGCTGAGCAGGTTGATCGGGAATCCGGACGAGATGAACTGGTTGGCGTAGGTGTTCGCCAGCCCGACGTAGCCGGTGTTCGGGTCACCGGCGGTGGGTAAGGCAGCCGCCGGGGTAGCCGCCGCGGCGTTCGCCGCCACCGTGTTCCCCGAATTGGCGGCAGCCGCTGACTGCGCAGTCGTCTGGGTGGCCTGCGCCGACGGGTTTGTGGTCGAAGTCGGCGAAGTGAACTGCGGCAGGTTGGTGGCCTGTGCCGAGGCCGCCTGATAGCGGGTCATCGCCGCCGCGTTGTTCGCCCACATCCGCTGGTAGTCAGCCTCGGTAGCGGCGATCGCCGGAAGGTTCCTGCCGAAGCCGTTGGTGGCGAGCAACTGAGCCAGCTGCGTCCGGTTGGCGAGCACCTGCGCCGTCGGGACCACCGCCGCGCTTGCCGAGTTGTAGGCGTTGGCCGCCGCCTGCGCCGAGGCGGCGACCTGTTGAGCCTGCTGCGAGGTGGTGCGAAGCCAGCTCAGATACGGCGCGACGGATGCAGACATCGCCGCCGAGGACGGGCCGTGCCAGGTATCGGCCATCGACGCCACCACAGCCGCGTAGTTGTCCGCAGCGTCCTCCAGATCGGCACCGAGCTGACGCCACGCCGCGGCGGCGCCGACCAGCGATTCCGAACCAGGCCCCGAATGAATCAGCGCCGAGATTACTTCAGGGGGCAGGGTCGTGAAGTCCATGATGCAGAACACTTACTAACGTGGGGAAACGCTTGGAACACCGGGTTGACTACGGTTGAAGATGGCCTCGAACATTGGGCGTCGTCCCCTTACGAGATCGCGTTGATGGAGTTCACCAGCCGGGGCTTGAACTCGTCGGGAATCGGGATGTAACCGGCGCTGGTCAAACTTTTTTGACCGGGGCCGATGGCGGTCTGCAGGAAGGCCCGCACGGCCTCGCCCACCTTCGGATCCGGGTACTTCGAACATACGATCTCATACGTCGCCAGCACAATGGGGTAGGCGCCGGGCTGATTCGGCCGATAGAACGAGATGGTGTCAAGGGCCAGGTCGTCACCCTTCTTGATGAACCACGCCGAGGACAGCGTCTTTCCCACCGATTCTTGGCTGATGGCCACCGGGTCCGGCCCGGCCGACGTGATGATGCTGGCCGCGTTCAGGTGTTGCGCCTGAGCGAACGACCACGCGAGGTAAGTGATCGACCCCTCGGTGTTCTTGACTTTGTCGGCGGCGCCGTCGTTGCCGACCGCACCCTCACCGACTCCACCGTTGAACTTCCGCCCGGCCGGGAATCCCCAGGTGCCTCTGGACGAGGTGTCGAGATATCGCTGGAAGTTGTCCGTGGTGCCGGACTCGTCACTGCGGAACACGACGTGGATCGGCTCGTTGGGAAGTTTCACGCCCAGGTTCTGCAGGCCGATCGCCCCGTCGTTCCACATGTTGATCTGTCCGTTGAAGATTTGGGCCGCGGTCAGACCGTCAAGATTAAGCGACGTCACGCCATTGACGTTGAACGCGATGGCGATCGGGCTGACGACCATCGGCAAATTCCATGTGGGAGAACCGCAGCGCTGCTGGGCCCTGTTGTATTCGTCGCGCGACAGGACCGAATCCGAGCCACCGAAATCGTTTTTATTGTCCAGGAATTCGTTGATCCCGGCGCTGGAATCATCAGCCGTGTAGTCCAGCGACTGTCCCGGGCAGGCGTTCGCAAAGGCCTTGACGAACTCGGTCATCGCGTTCTTCTGAGCCGTAGAGCCACTGGCCTTGAGGTCCGGCTTGCCTCCGCAGGTCACTTTCACCGGCGGCGCACTAGTGCCGGTGCCTCCGCCTGAGGCGTTGTTGTGACTTCCGCATGCCGACAAGATCAGCACACCGGCCACAAGCATGCTCAGTGCGGCGCTAAATCGGTTAACCTTCAATCCAATTCCTTCGGACGGTCAGCGGAGATAATCGCACCGGCGATTCGTATGCCACACTGCCGTGTAGCTCGCAGCCATAAGGCATGGTAACAAGATTCGCCCCGCGGTAATTATGCCCGGCTTCCGCTGGACGTGCGGGTTTCACGATTTCAGCCGCCGTTAGCCGCCTGTTCATTGTCCTTGGTGGCGACGCCCGAATGGGCACGCGACGGTTGCCACTGCCGTGAATATTCACGCCGTGTTGACGTCGGCCGCCGCCCTCGGCAACGGATATCATGGAATATCAATAGTCGGCGCTGTGTTCCAGTTCAGTGACCTGCGCCGCACGCCCTGAGCAACATGGGCTTGATCACAAAAGTCGAGTTATTTGAGCCGATGACGGCTATCAAACGTTGAGCAATTGCCCGCACTTACCGAAGGACGGACCTTGTGGAAACACTTCAAGATTTTGTGAGCGCACGCTTCGGTGACTTGACCGCGGCCACCGGCCTGACCGATTGGGCACGTCACGCCCTCAACGCGGTCACCTCGGCGGCTTCGTCGGTGCGTGCTACGCCCGTGACCGCATCGGGTGCGTCACCGCGGCCGGGCCACACCGCTATGGGCCGCGACCTGCGGCTCATCCGCCCCGGCGTCGAGCGCTGCTGATCTCGACGGCATCAGTAACTGCCGCCGGCTGGCGAACTCATGCTGCGCGCCGGTGCGTGGATCCTCGAATTCGATCCGCTGTGCCAGCAGCTGCAGCGGCGCCGAAAAATCGCCGGCGGCAACGTCGATCACGTTGGGATACAGCGGGTCTCCGTAGATCGGGATGCCCAGCGACGCCATGTGCACCCGAAGCTGGTGGGTTCGCCCGGTCCGTGGCGTCAGCCGGTACAGACCATCGGCCGACTCGGGGTACCACCCGCTTCCGCAGAGCAGCTCCACCAGAGTCGTCGCGTTGGGGTCCCCGGCTTCTTCTACCGCTTGAAAGGCGCCGCGCCGCTTGACAATTCGGTTACGCACTTGGCGCGGCAAGGTCAGGCCCGGATTCACCGGCGCGGCAGCCAGATAGGTTTTGCGCACTGCGCCACGGGCGAACAGGGTCTGGTAGGCGCCGCGAACGGCACGTCGGGTGGTGAACAGCAACACCCCGGCCGTCAGCCGATCCAACCGGTGAGCCGGGCTGAGTTCGTCGAGCCCGAGTTGTCGCCGAAGCCGCACCAGCGCCGTCTGCGCGACGTGGCGGCCGCGCGGCATGGTCGCCAAAAAGTGCGGTTTGTCGGCGACAACGATGTCGTCGTCCTGATAGAGCACCGGGATGTCGAAGGGCACTGGAACTTCGTCGCGCAAGTCGCGGTAAAGGTAGACCACGGCGCCGGCGGGAAGCACGGTGGCGGGATCGAGTACCGCCCCGTGCTGGTCGACGACTTCGCCGGCGATCGCCTTGGCGGCCGTCTCCGGCCCGAACCGACCGGCCAGCTCGTCACCGAGCGGCCCACCGTGCATCCGAAGCCGTGCCGGCCCCAACCCGTCGCGCGGCGGTAGCGGCGCACGTCTCACGTCAACGGCACCGGCTCGAGGATCTCGGCCCGGGCTTCGGGGGCGCTGGCCCGCAGCGCGTCCGCGGACGCGTCGTCCGGCTGCGCCTGCGAGAGCACCTCTGCCTCGACGCGCGCTGTGTACGTCTCGACCTCGCGGTCGATATCGGCTGCGGTCCAGCCCAGGATCGGCGCGACGATGTCGGCCACCTCGCGGGCACAGTCGACGCCGCGGTGCGAGTACTCGATCGCGATACGGGTACGTCGCGCCAGGATGTCCTCCAGATGCAGTGCGCCCTCCGCCGCGACGGCGTAGGCGGCCTCCACCCGCAGGTAACCGGGGGCCGCCGCGATTGGGTTGAGCAGGTCACGGCGATCGGCCGCCATGGCCAGCACCTCGTCGATCAGTGACCCGTAGCGGTCCAGCAGGTGTCGCACCCGGTAGGAGTGCAGGCCCTCCATCGCGCCGACGTGCTCGGTCTGGTTGATCAGCGCGAAATAACCGTCGGCGCCCAGCAGCGGCACCTTTTCGGTGATCGACTGGGCGATCCGTGCCGGAACATATTGCGCCGCAGCGTCGATCGCGTCTGCCGCCATCACGCGATAGGTGGTGTACTTGCCGCCGGCAATGGCGACCAGTCCCGGCGCGGGCACTGCGACGGCGTGCTCACGCGACAACGTCGACGTGTCCTCACTCTCGCCTGCCAGCAGCGGCCGAAGACCTGCGTATACCCCGTCGATGTCGTTGTGCGTCAACGGAGTAGCCAGCACGGTGTTGACCGTGGCCAAGATGTAGTCGATGTCGGCTTTGGTGGCGGCCGGGTGCGCGAGGTCCAATCCCCAGTCGGTGTCGGTGGTCCCGATGATCCAGTGGTTACCCCAGGGGATCACGAACATCACCGACTTCTCGGTGCGCAGGATGATCGCGACGTCGCTGACGATCCGGTCCCGCGGCACGACGATGTGGACTCCCTTGGAGGCCCGCACCCGAAAACGCCCGCGCTGCTTGGACAATGCCTGGATCTCATCGGTCCAGACTCCGGTCGCGTTGACCACCACGTGACCGCGGACGTTGGTGACGGCGCCGTCCTCGGAGTCGCGCACCCGCACACCGGTCACTCGATCGCCTTCACGAACCAGCGACACCACCTGAGTGGACGAGCGCACGACGGCGCCGTAGTGGGCCGCGGTACGCACGACGGTCAGCGTGTGGCGGGCGTCGTCGACAACGGTGTCGTAGTAACGGATACCGCCGATCAGCGAACTGCGCTTCAGGCCCGGGGACAACCGCAGCGCCCCGGCGCGGGTCAAATGCTTCTGTGCCGGAACCGATTTCGCGCCGCCGAGCTGGTCATAGAGCAGCAGGCCGGCAGCGGTGTACGGGCGTTCCCACCAGCGCTTGGTCAGCGGATAGAGGAAAGGTAGCGGCTTGACCAGATGCGGCGCCAGCGTGGTCAACGACAACTCGCGCTCGAAGAGGGCCTCACGCACCAATCCGAATTCGAGTTGCTCGAGGTAGCGCAGCCCACCGTGGAACATCTTGGAGGACCGGCTCGATGTGCCGGAGGCGAAGTCACGGGCCTCGACCAGCGCGACCTTCAGCCCGCGGGTGGCGGCGTCCAGTGCAGCACCGGAACCAACCACACCGCCGCCGATGACCACGACGTCGAATTGCTCGCTGCCGAGGCGTTCCCAGGCCGTCGCGCGTTGCTCGGGCCCCAAGAACGAACCCGGCCGGCTGTGCTCGCTCGCCGGGACGCGAATCGGGTCGCTCACGGCACGGTCTCCTGTCGGTTACTCGTCAGTAGCTTGCTGGAACCAAGGCTACCCGGCCGGTCAGTCCAGGTCGTCGTGTGCCATCAGGCGTCGCGCCGCCTCGGTGATCGAGCCGGACAGCGAGGGATACACGCTCAAAGTCTGTGCCAAGTGGTTCACGGTCAACCGGGTCTGCACGGCCATCGCTATCGGCAGGATCAACTCCGAGGCGATCGGCGCCACCACCACACCACCGATCACCACACCGGTGGCCGGACGGCAGAACAGCTTCACGAAGCCGTGGCGCAGCCCGGACATCTTGGCCCGGGCGTTGGTTCGCAGCGGCAACATGATGGTGCGCGCCTGCACGGTTCCGTCGTCGATGGCGGACTGCGGAACGCCCACCGCGGCCAGTTCGGGCCGGGTGAAGACCGCCGCGGCGACGGTACGCAGCCGGATCGGGGTGACGGCCTCACCCAGTGCGTGCCACATCGCGATCCGGCCTTGCATCGCGGCAACCGAGGCAAGGGGCAGCAGCCCGGTGCAGTCGCCGGCGGCGTAGATGTTGGACACCGTGGTCCGGGATACCCGGTCGACGGCCAGGTAGTTACCGGGCCCCAGTTCGATACCGACCCGGTCCAGGCCCAGGCCGCTGGTGTTGGGCACCGAGCCGATCGTCATCAGTGCGTGGCTGCCCTCGACCGTGCGACCGTCGGCGAGCTTGACCAGCACCCCGGATTCGGTGCGGGTGACCGAGTCGGCGCGGGCATTCTTGACCAGCTCGACCCCGCGCTCGGCGAAGATCCGCTCCAGTACTGCGGCCGCGTCCGCGTCCTCGTAAGGCAGTATCTGGTCGCGGCTGGCGACCACCGTCACGTCGACACCCAGCTCGGTATAGGCGTGCACGAATTCGGCGCCGGTGACCCCGGAACCGACCACGATCAGGTGTTCGGGCAGAGCGTCGAGGTCGTAGAGCTGACGCCACGTCAGGATGCGTTCGCCGTCGGGCCGAGCGGTCGGCAGCTCGCGGGGGCTGGCGCCGGTGGCGATCAGCACCACATCGGCGTCGTAGGTACTGGTACTGCCGTCGGCCGCGGTGGCCTGCACGCGGTGGGCAGCCAGACCGGGACTCGTGTCGATTAGAGCGCCCTTACCGGCCACCACGTCGACGCCGGCGCTGACCAGCTGGGCTTTGATGTCATCGGACTGATCACCGGCCAGCAGCTTGACGCGCTGGTGGATCTCGGGCAGCGAGATCTTGGCGGCCTCGATGTCGATGTCGAAGCCCAAATGCGGCCCGCGGCGCAACTCGGTGCGCACACCGGTCGACGCGATGAACGTCTTGGACGGCACGCAGTCGAACAGCACGGCCGCGCCCCCGATGCCATCGGAGTCGATGACGGTGACGTGGGCATCGCGTGCTGCTGCGACGAGTGCTGCCTCGTATCCGGCGGGTCCGCCGCCGATGATTACGATGCGGGTCGTCACATCCTCAACCTAACGAACGTTGCGGATACCCGCCGCCTCAGCGCCCGCCGTCTAAGATTTCCCCGTGCCGATCTATGCCGCTTACGGCTCGAACATGCATCCCGACCAGATGCAGCAGCGTGCACCCCACTCGCCGATGGCCGGAACCGGCTGGTTGCACGGCTGGCGGCTGACGTTCGGCGGCGAGGACATCGGCTGGGAGGGCGCGCTGGCCACGGTCGTGGAAGATCCGACGTCGAAGGTGTTCGTGGTGCTCTACGACATGACGCCGGCCGACGAGAAGAACCTCGACCGCTGGGAAGGCTCCGAGCTCGGCGTGCACAAGAAGATCCGCTGCCGGGTGGAACGCGTGTCGTCGGACACCGATACCGATCCGGTGCTGGCGTGGCTGTACGTGGTGGACGCCTGGGAGGGTGGTGTGCCGTCGGCGCGCTACATCGGCGTGATGGCTGACGCTGCCGAAATCGCCGGTGCGCCCAGTGATTACGTGCACAAAATCCGCACCGGTCCGGCTCGTAACGTCGGGCCGGGTCACGGCGAATAGCGCTGGAAGCTAACCGATCGCGGCCGACTGCTCGACGATGTTGACCATCAGCCGGACCCCGATTCCCAGGGCCCGCTCGTCGAGGTCGAAGGTCGGCTGATGCAGGTCCAATTGCGGACCGCGCCCCGACCACACGCCGAGCCGGGCCATCGCGCCGGGGACTTCCTCGAGATACCAGGAGAAGTCCTCACCGCCACCGGACTGCCGGGTATCGGCCAGCACATCGGGCCCGAGCGCCTCGATGGCGTGGGTCATGATGTGCGTCGACACTTCTTCGTTGACCACAGGTGGGACGCCGCGGTTGTACTGCACGGTGTGCTCGATGCCCAGCGGTGACAGCAGCGCCGCCACCGTCTCCCGCAAGATGTCCTCCAGGCCCAGCCAGGTTTCACGGCTGGCGGTGCGAATCGTGCCCGCCAGCGTGCCGCTTTGCGGAATGGCGTTGGCGGCCTCGCCGGCGCTGACCGCGCCCCACACCATCACGGTGCCGTTGCGTGGGTCGACGCGGCGCGACAACACCCCCGGCACCCCGGTGATCAGGGTGCCCAGCCCGTAGACCAGGTCGCCGGTCAGGTGCGGCCGGGAGGTGTGCCCCCCGGGTGACGCCAGGGTGATCTCGACCATGTCGGCCGCCGAGGTGATCGGACCCACTTTGACCGCGACCTTGCCGACCGCCAGCCGTGGGTCGCAGTGCAAGGCGAAGATCCGGCTGACACCGGACAGCGCGCCCGCGGCGACGGTGTCGATCGCGCCGCCGGGCATCAGCTCTTCGGCCGGCTGGAAGATCAGCCGCAGACCGACCGGCAGTTCGGGCGCCCCAGCCAGCGCGAGCGCCGTGCCGAGCAGGATCGAGGTGTGCGCGTCATGCCCGCAGGCGTGCGCCACATTCGGCATCGTCGATGCGTAGGGGGCGCCGGTCCGCTCGGCCATCGGCAGCGCGTCCATGTCAGCCCGCAACGCGATCCGGGGCTCCCGGTCGGGGCCGAGATCGCAGGTCAACCCCGTCCCGCCGGGCAGCACCTTGGGTTTGAGCCCGGCGTCGACCAACCGCTCGACGACGAACTGCGTGGTGGCGAATTCCTGGCGGCCCAGCTCCGGGTAGCGGTGCAGATGCCGCCGCCAGTCGACGAGGTCCTCGCTGTGGGCGGCCAGCCAGGAGTCGGCGATCTGAGAAAGAGTCATCTGCGCCGCTCCTCTCCCCCGCAAGCGGGAGGTGCCCCCACATCGCTTCGCTCTGCATCGTCGCCGGCGCGCGTCACGATGCCGCTCGCTTTTCCAGTGCCGCCAGCACCCGTTCGCGCTGCTCGGGCGATTCGGCGAGTCCAACGATCGTGCGCGCCAGCATCACCGCGCCGTCGAGCACCGCCTTGTCGGCGCTGGGCGAGGCGGCCGCCGCGGTGAAAGCGGCCTGATGCAACGACGCGCCGCCGGCCTCGACCGCGACCATCGGATGGATGCCGGGCAGCAACTGTGTCACGTTGCCCATGTCGGTGCTGCCCAGCGGAACCGCCGCCTCGTACTCCTTCGCGAGCGGGTGGCGGCCCAGGCGCGTCATCTCGGCGCGGACCGTCTCGGCCAGCCAGGCGTCTGGCCGCAGAGCGTCATACATCGGCTCGGTCTGCTCGACGTGAAAGTCGCAGCCGGTGGCCACCGCGCCGGCCAGAAAACAGTCGCCCAGTTTGCCTTCCAGATCGGCCAGCACCGACGCATCGGGGGCGCGCATCGTGTACTGCATTTCGGTCCTACCGGGGATGACGTTGGCGACCTGCCCACCCTGGGTGACGATGCCGTGCATCTGCTGTCCCGGCAACAGTTGCTGACGCAACAATCCGATGGCCACCTGCGCGACGGTGACGGCGTCTGCGGCGTTGATGCCCAGGAACGGCGCGGCCGATGCGTGGGATTCTTTTCCGCGGTAGGTCACCCTGACCGCGGACAGTGTCAGCGAGCGGGCGGCTGCGATGTCGATCGGCCCTGGATGCACCATCACCGACACCGCCACGTCGTCAAACACCCCGGCCTTGAGCAGCAAAACTTTTCCGCCGCCGAACTCTTCGGCGGGGGTGCCCAGCAACGACACCCGCAGACCCAGCTCATCGGCGACGTCGGCGAGCGCCAGTGCTGCACCGACGGCTGCCGCAGCGATGATGTTGTGGCCGCACGCGTGACCAATTTCGGGCAGCGCGTCGTACTCGGCGCATACGGCGACGGTCAGCGGACCGCTGCCGAAATCGGCGCGAAACGCGGTGTCCAAACCGCCCGCCCCCGCGGTGATCTCGAAACCGCGCTCGGCCACCAGCGCTTGCGCCTTGGCGCAACTGCGATGCTCGGCGAAGGCCAGCTCCGGTTCGGCGTGGATCGCGTGCGACAGCTCGACGAGGTCGGTGCTGCGACGCCGCACCGTGTCATCGATGCGGTCCAGCGCCGGGGTCGAAGCCATCGACGCAGTATCTCATCGCCGGTCACCGGCGGGGACAACGACTAGCGGCGACCGCCCGCCGCTGCGGTCGAGGTCGCCGGATTGCTCTCCCCGATTCGATCGCGCTGCCGATTAGGCTGCCGAGGTGTGAATGACGGTCGAACCGACGCGAACGCGCTCGCATCCGCGGCCGCCCAGTTCATCGCGGATCGCACCGGGATCGCCCACCATGATGTGGCGATCGTGCTGGGGTCCGGCTGGGCGCCGGCCGTCTCGGCACTGGGCCAGCCGACCGCCGTCCTGCCGATGGCCGACGTGCCGGGATTCACCCCTCCGTCAGCGACCGGCCACACCGGCCAGATCCTGTCGGTGGGCATCGGCACGCACCGCGTGCTGGTGCTGGCCGGTCGCGTGCACGCCTACGAAGGGCATGACCTGATGCACGTGGTTCATCCGGTGCGCACCGCGTGCGCGGCCGGTGCAGACGTCGTGGTCCTGACCAACGCCGCCGGTGCAGTGCGCGAAGCGTTCGGCGTTGGCCAGCCGGTGCTGATCAGCGATCACCTCAACCTGACTGCGCGATCGCCGCTGGCCGGGGCCCATTTCGTCGACATGGTCGACGCCTACGCCGCACGACTTCGAGCGCTGGCCCGCGAGGTGGACCCCGGACTGGCCGAAGGCGTGTACGCCGGGCTGCCCGGACCGCATTTCGAGACGCCCGCCGAGATCCGGATGTTGCGCACGCTGGGCGCCGACCTGGTCGGCATGTCGACCGTCCACGAGACCATCGCGGCGCGGGCCGCCGGTGCCGAGGTGCTCGGGGTATCGCTGGTTACCAACATGGCCGCGGGCATCACCGGGGAGCCGCTCAGCCACGTCGAGGTGCTCGAGACGGGCGCCGCGTCGGCGACCCGGATGGGTGCGTTGCTGGGCAATGTGGTCGCACGACTGTAGAGATGAACCCGCAGGACTGGATCGCCCACGACCCCGACCCGGTGACGGCCGCCGAGCTCGCCCGCTGCGACGCGGCAGAGCTGGCGGCGCGGTTCGCCCGCCCCTTGTCGTTCGGCACCGCCGGGCTGCGTGGCCCCGTTCGCGGCGGCCCGGATGCGATGAACCTCGCCGTGGTCTTGCGTACCAGTTGGGCGGTGGCCACAGTGCTCGCCGGTCGCGGACTGGCCGGCTCCCTTGTGATCGTCGGCCGTGACGCGCGGCACGGATCGGCTGCCTTTGCCGCTGCAGCCGCTGAAGTCTTTGCCGCCGAGGGGTTTTCCGTTACGCTGCTGCCGAATCCGGTACCCACCCCGGTGCTCGCGTTCGCGGTCCGGCGCACCGGGGCGGCGGCCGGCGTTCAGATCACCGCGTCGCACAATCCGCCCGTCGACAACGGCTACAAGGTGTACCTGGACGGCGGAATCCAGATCGTCTCCCCCACCGACCGTGAGATCGAAAGTACAATTGGCGCAGCGCCTTTCGCCGACGAGATCGCCAGGTCGCCAGTCGCCCCCGCCGACGCCGCACTGGTGCCGCGCTACATCGAGCGGGCAGCGCGGGTGCGGCGCTCGTCATCAGGTCCGGTTCGGGTGGCCCTAACTCCCCTGCACGGCGTCGGCGGCGACGTGGCAGTCAAAACCCTGCGGCGAGCCGGTTTCACCGATGTGCACACCGTCGCCAACCAGTTCACGCCCGACCCCGACTTCCCCACCGTGAGGTTCCCCAACCCCGAAGAACCGGGCGCCACCGATGAACTCCTGGCGCTGGCCACCGAAACCGACGCCGATGTCGCGATCGCGCTCGACCCTGATGCTGATCGCTGTGCCGTCGGCATACCGACGCCGGATGGTTGGCGAATGCTCTCCGGCGACCAAACCGGTTGGCTTCTCGGCGATTACATCCTGTCACAGACGCCGCAACGCCCGGCCGCGGTGGTGGCCAGCACGGTGGTGTCGTCGCGGATGCTGTCGGCGATCGCGGCACACTGGGGTGCCCGGCACGTCGAGACGCTGACCGGTTTCAAATGGCTGGCCCGTGCCGACGCCGACCTGCCGGGCAGCACGTTGGTCTATGCCTACGAGGAAGCCATCGGGCACTGCGTCGACCCGGCGGCGGTTCGGGACAAAGACGGCATCAGCGCTGCGGTGCTGGTCTGCGATCTGGTTGCGACACTCAAGTATTCGCAGCGGTCGGTACCGGACGCACTGGATGACCTCGCCCGCCGCTTCGGGGTGCACACCGGTGCGGCGGTGTCGCGTCCGGTTGCCGACGCCGCCGAGGCGACCGCACTGATGCGCCGGCTGCGGGCCGCGCCGCCCGATCAACTAGCTCGGTTCAGTTTCAGCACAACCGATCTGGCTCCGCGAACCGATGCGCTGATCTTCACCGGCGGTGATAACGACGCGACGGCGCGGGTGGTGGTGCGGCCGTCGGGCACCGAGCCAAAGGTCAAGTTCTACATCGA
>JAVHWH010000307.1:0-2731 GCA_032159915.1 Mycobacterium sp. | reverse complement strand
CCACCACCGCCCGCCGCGACGGCGCGAGCTGGCGGCTGGACGGTGTCAAAGAGCTGGTCTCGTTCGGCCAGCTCGCCGACACCATTCTGATCCCGGCAACGATCGACGACGGCACCGACGCTGAGGTAGGCCTGTTCCTGCTGGCCGCCGACGCTGCGGGCGTCGACATCCGACCGGTGACGACCACCAACCGCGAACCGCATGCTGATGTATTCCTCGACGGTGCCTGTGTCTGTGCGGCGACCGACAAGCTCGAAGGCGACCGGCTCGTCGAGTCGCTGCATACCCGCGCCCTGGTCGGGTTGTGCGCGGTCCAGGTAGGCGTATCGGATCGCGCCCTGCGGATCGCCGCCGAATACACCTGTAGGCGTGAGCAATTCGGCCGCCCGATCGGCAGCTTCCAGGCAGTGCAGCAGCGGATGGCCGACGGCTTCATCGACTCCGAGGCGATCCGGTGGACCACTTGGCATGCCGCCTGGCTGATCTCGGAGGGCCGGCCGGCGGATCGGGCGGCCCGGGTCGCGAAATTCTGGGCCGCCGAAGCCGGCGCCCGGATCGCCGCCACCGCCCAGCACGTGCACGGCGGCATCGGAATCGACACCACCTATCCCCTGCACCGATATTTCCTGATGTCCAAGCACAACGAACTCACCTTGGGGTCCGCCACCCAGCAGCTGGTTCACCTCGGCAGCACGTACCCGGAAGGACAGCTATGACGACCGTCAAATCCCGCGCCGCAACCCTGCGGTGGGCCGATATCGATGTCGGCGACGAGGTGACACCGCTGGAGATCCCGGTGACCACCACGATGATCGTCGCCGGTGCGATCGCCTCCCGCGACTTCATGCCGGTGCACCACGACCGCGACTACGCCAACAAGCAGGGTTCGCCGAACCTGTTCATGAACATTCTGACGTCGAACGGGTACTGCGTGCGCTTCCTGACCGACTGGGCAGGACCCGAGGCGATGATCACCAAGCTGTCGATACGCCTTGGTGTGCCGTCGTATCCGGATGACCCGCTACGGTTCACCGGCAGTGTCACCGGCAAGACTTCAGGATCCGACGGCGAGAATTTCGTCGAGGTCGCCTTCCAGGCAGCCAACAGCCTCGGCAACCACGTCTCCGGGACCGCGGTCGTGAGCCTGCTCGACGGGGCCGCCAGGTGAGGGCATCGGTCTCCAAGCTGGCCGGCACCACGGCCATCGTCGGCATCGGACAGACCGAGTTCTCCAAAGAATCCGGCCGCAGCGAACTGCAATTGGCCTGCGAAGCGGTCAGCGCCGCGCTCGACGACGCCGGCTTGTCGCCCAGCGACGTCGACGGCATGGTCACCTTCACCATGGATTCCAGCGACGAGATCGAGGTGGCCCGCAACGTCGGCATCGGCGATCTGAACTTCTTCTCCCGTGTCCCGCACGGTGGTGGCGCGGCAGCCGGAACGGTCGCGCATGCGGCGATGGCAGTAGCGGCGGGCGTCGCCGACGTCGTGGTCTGCTACCGCGCCTTCAACGAGCGTTCCGGGATGCGCTTCGGTGGCAGTGGCCGCACCAGCGCCGAGACCCCGTTGTTCATGGCCCATTACGCCCCGTTCGGATTGCTCACCCCGGCAGCGTGGGTCGCCCTGCACGCGCAGCGCTACATGTCGACCTACGGCGTCACCAACTCCGACTTCGGCCGGATCGCGGTCGTCGACCGGGCCCATGCCGCCAGCAACCCCGACGCGTGGTTCTACGAGCGTCCGATCACCCTGGAAGACCACCAGAATTCGCGGTGGATCATCGAACCCGTGCTGCGACTGCTGGATTGCTGCCAGGAGAGCGACGGCGGCGTCGCGCTCGTGGTCACCAGCGCCAAACGCGCCCGCGATCTGCGCCGGCCCCCGGCGGTCATCTCCGCGGCGGCCCAGGGAGCCGCCTACAACGCCGAGATGATGACCAGCTACTACCGCGACGACATCACCGGGCTGCCCGAGATGGGTGTGGTCGCCGCCAGGTTGTGGCGCGATTCGGGGCTGGAGCCCAAAGACATCCAAACCGCGTTCATCTACGACCATTTCACGCCGTTCGTGTTCACCCAGTTCGAGGAGCTCGGGTTCTGCCGACGCGGTGAAGCCAAGGACTTCGCCACTGTGGAGCGACTGTCGCTGGGCGGCGAGCTACCGATCAACACCAACGGCGGCCTGCTCGGTGAGGCCTACATCCACGGGATGAACGGAATCACCGAGGGCGTGCGCCAGGTTCGGGGAACGTCACATAACCAGGTCGACAACGTCGAACACGTCCTGGTCACCTCGGGCACCGGGGTGCCGACCAGCGGCCTGATTCTGGCTTCGGACTGATGGACTGACCGAAGATGACTCACGCCACCGCAACGGACACCCGTGAACTCATCGTCGAGTCCGCGTACGCCTGCTTCCGCAAACAAGGTCTGCAGAAGGCGACAATCGTCGATATCGCCAGAGCTGCAAGGGTTTCCCGCAGCACCATCTACGAGTACTTCCGTGATAAGGCCGCGATCGTCGAGGCGTGCGCCGAGCACACCTCCGAACAGTTCTATCGGCAGATGTCCATCGCGATGGACCGCGGCGGCTCGCTGGAGGAAAAGCTGGCCCGCGCAGCCGTGTTCGTCACGCAGGCCCGGCGAGCAATCGCCTCGGAGAAGTACTTCGACGAAGAAGCGGTCAGCCTGCTACTGACCAAGGATGCCGCCGTGCTGCTCGGTGAATGTGT
>JAVHWH010000305.1:0-8674 GCA_032159915.1 Mycobacterium sp. | reverse complement strand
CCGGCAAGGGGCGGGCGGGTTTGTCCGGGTCGAATCGCGGTCGCTTCCACGCGAACGCGACAAGGGCAAACGTGAACGTCAACGCCCACGCGGCACCGATGACCGAAAAGGCATACGGCACAGGAAGATCGCTGGATCCGCCAAGTCCGTGAGCCAGAATGGCGTCACTCAACGGCGCCGCTCCTACGGGTGTACGTGGACCGTGGCTACGGTCCGATCGAGATGATGCAACTCGATGTCCACGCTGCCGGGCACGTCGACGCTGAACTGAAACGTCTGATTCGGCGCCGCGGCCACCTCGAACTTGTGATCGGGCACTGAGTGAACGTGTAGCTCGTCAGTGACGTCACTGGTGACGCGCAGCGTGATCGGCTGGCGAACCGTTGCCTGCAAGGTCGCGTTGGCCGGCGTCACCTGTCCGTGCGCGATGGTGATGTCCACGGTCAAGCCCGACCCGCTCGGTGCTTTCGACGCGCCGCCGCACCCGGCCAATGCGACCGCTATCACCCCGACAACTGCCGCCAGGATTACGCGCGGCCATCGAATCCCTGTCGCCGTCATGCCGCCTTCGGGGGAACGCGATCCAAGGCCGGCTCCTGAGGTTGCGGGGGCGCGGTGTCGTGGATATTGATCCGGCCCGCACCCCAGGTCAGCGCGGTGAGAACGCTCAGGGTGAAGAACAGCACGACGACTCCGCCGGCAGTAAACAGCCAGGCGGGCACGCTCGGGTCGCGTTCGCGCTGCAAGATCGACACCTCGAGGACGAACGGCTTGGTGCTGACCGCTTGGGCCGGGATCTCAGCCACCGGAATCGCCGGATCCGCCGGGGCCCAGATCGGGACCGCGGTCAACGTTCTGCCGTCCTGGACACGCAACAAGGTCTTCCATTCACCCCACACCGGAATCGGCTGGGTGGAGACGTAGTGCCCGGGTCCGACGCGCTTGAGGCGGTCGATCTGCAGGCCGCGATCGTTCTGCATCTTGCCCTGCCAGGACAAGATCGTCAGCCAATCTGGGTGGTCGCCCACCAGGGTCGGAGGGTTGATCTGCACGTCGGCCGACACCTTACGTTCACCAGGCTGGCTGGGCAGATCGGTCAACCTGATGGTGGCGGTGTCCTTTTGGGGGACGTTGATGTGCAGTCCGTTTGCGACTGTGCCGCCGATGACGAGCACTGTCAGCACCACCGCGGTGATGCTGAAGGCCTTCCCCGGCAACTTCTGCGTGGTCAGCACCATTCCGAAGAGCGCCGCGCACACGCCGGCCAGGATCGCTACCGGCACCGCGGTCAGCAGCGCTTCGCGCCACAGCGGCAGCGGCCACGGGTAGTGGTAGACCGCGCCGATCCATAGTGACTCGAGCCACAGCCCGACGGTGCCGATACCCAGACCGGCGACCGCCCCGAACAGGATCGGCCGCCGAAAGAGCGGCGAAAGGGCCACAAGTTCGACCACCAGCGCCGGGCCCAGGTAAAGGGGGAACCAGTTGATCGGTGCACCCAGGATAGGTCCGACAATCAACGCCACCACGCCGCGAAGCCCAATCGCGAAGAGAGCTGCGATGATTGCCGCGCCCCTGCCCATCGTCATGCGTGCGACGATGGCGGCGATCGCTGCCGCCGCGGCGATCAGGATCGGCTGAAAGACCAGCCGAAATTGCGGCACACCGAAGTCGAATTCAATTTGGTAGACCGACATTCCGATGAACAAGCCGCCGAGTGACAGGTAGCGCATTGCTTTGACGAACCACTTCTCGGGAGTTCCGTCCTCGGGCGCTGCCCGCCTGCTTTCGTACTCCAGCATCAGTGTTGCGAACAGGGAGAAGTTCGCGCCGCCGATCATCATCAGGTGAGTGGGTCCCCACAATGTGACGTCTTGGCCGAAGATTCGATGCCAGATGTCGTCGAGGGGAAACCCGAGCATCGCGTACATTCCGCAACCGGCCATCAGCACACCACCGACAGGCGCGTACCAGTTGCGGGTGATGCGCACGGCTGCCGGCCCCGGCTTCTCGAACGGGATGGTGATGGCCAGCATTCCGGCGACGAAGATGCCGAACAGGCCGATGATGATGAAGTAGTGGGCGGGATTGGCCAACGGGCCGGGATCGCGGCCATTGCCGATGTGCCAGCTGACGTCCCAGATGAAGCCGAACAGGGCGCAGATGATCGACGTGGTGAACACCGCTACCGGTAGGGCCACCCACGCCGGACGGTTGAACTTCGTTCCCATTTTCTCGGCAACGGTGGTCAACCACGAGATTCGATGGGTGCGGTGCGCCCAACCGACGTACAGCATGAACGCACCGATGATCATCGCCGCGATCGAGAGTCCGATTACTTGATTCAGGCCGGCTCCCCGCGCGGGCGGCGCCTCTGCCACCACCGTCAACACCACCGTCGATACCTTCCAATCCGCCGTCGCACCAATTCGGAACAGTTGTTCACTGAAATCAACTTACTGCAAAGTAGCGTAGCGAGACAATGGCTTCCGAGGCGGTATATGCCCGGATTCCCGCGCGGTCAATCGGGCGTGTCGTCCGGGGTCGTTTGGTCTGGCGAGTCGGCGTTGCGCCTGTCCTTGAACGCGACGTAGAGGACGACGCCGACGACGGCGAAAGCGGGCAGGAACGCCGGGCCGGCCAGAATGAGCCAGTGGTGAGACAGGTATTCCACGTGTGGGTGGCCCATGGTTGTCCTCGCTCCGGCCGGTTTGGGTGCGCTCGGACCGGCGGGTGGGCGCCGGTGCGCGCAGGATAGCCGGGATCACGGAATTTGATGCCTCCGTCGCCGCACCTCGTTTGGCTCGGCGCAAACCCCTGCCCTAACCTGAACATCGTCCGTTGGCGGCCACAGCCGCTTGGCTGGATTCCGGCCGGCCCGCTCGGCACGACACGAACGCAGGGAGCATCTGGTGACTCAGGCGGCGACTCGGCCGACATCCGACTCCGACAGCACCGACATTCTCGCCGTGGCCCGCCGGCAGGTGCTGGAGCGCGGTGAAGGGCTGGGTCAGCAGCAGGTGCTGGAAGTGCTGCAGCTGCCGGACGAGCGCCTCGAGGAGCTGCTGGCCCTGGCCCATCAGGTGCGGATGGCCCACTGCGGCCCCGAGGTCGAGGTCGAGGGCATCATCAGCCTCAAGACCGGTGGCTGCCCCGAGGATTGCCATTTCTGCTCACAGTCGGGCCTGTTCGCCTCGCCGGTGCGCAGCGCGTGGCTGGACATTCCCAGCCTGGTCGAGGCGGCCAAGCAGACCGCGAAGTCCGGCGCCACCGAGTTCTGCATCGTGGCCGCGGTGCGCGGTCCCGACGAGCGGTTGCTCGCGCAGGTGGCTGCCGGCATCGAAGCCATTCGCGACGCCGTGGACATCCAGATCGCCTGCTCGCTGGGTATGTTGACCGCCGATCAGGTGGAGCGGCTGGCCGCAATGGGCGTGCACCGCTACAACCACAACCTCGAGACCGCACGATCCTTCTTCCCCAACGTCGTCACCACCCACAGCTGGGAAGAGCGCTGGGAGACGCTGTCGATGGTCCGCGAGGCCGGCATGGAGGTTTGCTGTGGCGGCATCCTGGGCATGGGCGAGACCGTCGAGCAGCGCGCGGAGTTCGCCGCCAACCTGGCCGAGCTGGACCCCGACGAGGTGCCGCTGAACTTCCTCAACCCGCGACCGGGCACGCCGTTCGGCGACCTCGACGTTCTTCCGGCCAGCGAAGCGCTCAAGGCGGTGGCTGCCTTCCGGCTGGCCCTGCCCCGCACCATGCTGCGGTTTGCCGGCGGCCGGGAGATCACGTTGGGCGACCTGGGCGCCAAGCAGGGCATCCTGGGCGGCATCAACGCGGTGATCGTCGGCAACTACCTGACCACGCTGGGGCGTCCCGCCGAAGCCGATCTGGAGCTGCTCGACGACTTGCAGATGCCGATCAAGGCGCTCAACGCCAGCCTGTAGAGCGAGACAATGATGATCCGCGATCTGCCTGCGCCGGTAGGGGCAGGCGCATACAACGTCTACACGGGCGATTCGGCCGACAGCGCCGTGCCGACGGCAGCCCAGCTGGGTCTGGAGCCGCCCCGATTCTGCGCCGAGTGCGGCCGCCGGATGGTGGTGCAGGTTCGCCCCGACGGATGGTGGGCCAAGTGCTCACGGCACGGGCTGGTGGATTCTTCCGAACTCGAGGCGCGGCGATGACCGACGACCGGACACCCGACGCCACACGGGTCTCCCCACGGCGTGCGGCGTTGACGGTCGCCACGGGTTTGCTGCCGGCGGGCGCGCTGGTTGGTGCGCTGTGGGCATGGCTCGCTCCGCCGGTCAAAGGCGTGGTGGTGCTGACTCACAGCGGCGAGCGACTCCATGATTACCTGGGTAGCGAGTCCGATCACTTCTTCGTGGCCGCATTCCTGATGCTCGGGCTGCTCAACGTCGTCGCCGCAGTGGCAGCCGTGCTGGCGTGGCAGTGGCGGGCGCATCGCGGGCCCGAAATGGTCGTCGCGCTGTGTACCGGCATGGTGATCGCGGCCGCAGCTGCGATCGGTGTCGGCGTCCTGCTCGCCCACCTACGTTATGGCACAGTCAATCTCGGGACAGTGCCGCTGAGTCACGACCATCCGCTGCACTACTTCACGCAGGCGGCGCCGGTTTTCTTCGGGCCATCGCCGCTGCAGGCCGCCTGCACGCTGCTGCTGCCCGCGGCTACCGCTGCACTGGTGTACGCGGTGCCGGCGGCGGCCACCTCGCGCGACGACCTGGGCGGCTACCCGCCCGTCGAGGCGGTATTTCCGCACGCCGAAAGTGCTACGGCGACACCGTCATAACGGACGCCGGCGCACCGATTTACCAGTGATGACTTTGGCCGCGATCACGGCTAGCCTTGCCATTCCGACGTAGGTTCCCGGGTTGAATATCGTAGGCCATTTGGTCCTGATCAGATGGTCGGTAATAGGCCGGCGGGCGAAGCGATCCTGCAGCCAGCGCAGCGCCATCGGCGCCGACAGCGGGTGCAGCAGCAGATGTTCGTTGAACGCATCGCGGTGGTAGGTGACGTCCGCTCCGCCGGCGGAGTAGGCGTCGGCCAATCGGTCGATGTCCTCGACGTCGATCAGGTAGTCGTGCACGGCCTGCACGATCAGCACCGGCGGTGTGGGCACCTTGGCGCCCAGCCTGATTCGATCGAAGACGTCTTGCACTTCCGGCATCGCCAGAACTTCGTCCAGCGGCCGGTCGAGGTAGTCGCCCATGTCTTTTTTGGTCATCCGGATGACCGCGCCGACGGTCGTCATGCTCTCCAGCCGCCGCAGAAGCGCACGACCGTCCTCGCTGGCGTGCTCGTCGATCACCCGGTTCAAATCGGGATAGATGTGCACCAGCGCGGCCACCACCATGGCCGGCAAACCCGACAGATAACTGCCGTTGAGCCGACGGTAGGTGTGTCCGAGGTCACCGACCGGGGATCCGAGAACCGCACCAACGATGTCGAGCTCGGGCGCGTAATCGGCGCACAGCTCGGCTGCCCAAGCGGTCGCAAGGCCGCCACCTGAGTAGCCCCACAGTGCTACCGGCGCCGCCTGGGACAACCCGAGACGCTCGGCGTTGAGCGCGGCCCGCAGCCCGTCGAGGATGAAGTAGCCGGGCTCGAACGGCGCGCCCCACATCCCGTTGCGGCCTTCGTGGTCGGGTATCGAGACCGCCCAGCCTTCCGCGATGGCGGCGGCGATCAGAAGATATTCCAGTTGGGCCAGCGCGCCCACCGCCTGCGCGCGTCGCCGCAGGGCGTAGGACGGGAAACAGCGCGACGACACCGCGTCGATGGCGCATTGGTAGGACAAGATCGGGCAGGGGCGGTCGGGTGCGGCTTCGACGGGCACGATCACCGTCGTCGCCGTCGCCTCCGGGTTGCCGTTCATGTCGGTGCTCCGGTACAGCAGCTGGGTCGCCATCACCTGCTGTGGAATCAGGCCCATGAACGCCAGCTCCACGTCGCGCGAGCGCAGCACGGTGCCGGGTGCGGCGTGCTGGTACCCCGGCGGCGGCTCGTAGAACGGGTCACCGGACGGCAGCCGAGGACGCGCTTTCGGCTGCAGATCCTCGTGGGGCGCGACGCCGATCCACTCCGCACCGGTCGTCGTCGCCAGGTTGCCAATGTCCATCAGGGCATTCTTGCTTGAGAAGGCTCTAAGATTCCAGTCGGCCCGCCGACTCTAGACCGGATTTATGCCGAACCAGGAGGTCGCAGCGCTGCAAATTCGTCGGTGACGCGCAACTCAGAATCGGCGAAACGGTACAGCGCGGCCGGCCGGCCGCCGCTGCGCCCGGATTGTGCCAAGGTGCCGGTCGGGCTGATCACACCGCGACGGGCCAGCACTCGCTGCAGGTTGGTGGTGTCAACCTGATGGCCCAGGGTGGCGCTGTAGACGTCTCGCAGCGTTGACATGGCAAACTCGGTCGGCGCCAGGGCGAAACCGATGTTGGTGTAGGACATCTTGGCGACCAGCCTGGTGCGGGCGTGCGCGACCATCGGTCCGTGGTCGAACGCCATCTCCGGCAGCAAAGTGACCGGATGCCAGCGGGTGTCCGGCGGGAGCTCGGGAGTGGCGGGGGAGGGCACCAGGCCCAGGAAGGTTGACGCGATCATTCGGGCGCCGGGGACGCGGTCGGGCTCGGAGAACACCGCGAGCTGCTCGAGGTGGGCGACCTCCCGCAGGTCGACTTTCTCGGCCAACTGACGTCGCACCGACGTCGTCATGTCCTCGTCGTGGCGCAGCAGCCCGCCCGGTAGCGACCAGGCGCCACGCTGCGGGTCTTGAGCCCGTTGCCAGAGCAGAACGCTCAGCTCGGGCGTCGCGGATCTGGGATCCGGGCCCAGGCCGCGAACCTGGAACACGACTGCGAGCACTTCATGCGCAGTGCTACCATGGGCCATGTTTTCGATTGTAAGTCGAAAACCTGTGCCGGGAGGCGAAAGGACCGACTATGACAGTCGTGCATCGCGCCGACGAGCTGTCAAACGGGCTGGATGAAGAGATGCCAAACGATCTGGTCGCCGGGATCACGAACTCCCCCAACGGTTTCGGTGGAATCGCAAGCGACGAGAGGTGGGCGGCCGAGATCCGTCGGCTGGCCGACCTGCGTAATGCCACCATCCTGGCGCACAACTACCAGCTTCCGGCCATCCAGGACATTGCCGATCACGTCGGAGATTCGCTGGCGCTGTCCAGGGTCGCCGCCGAGGCGCCCGAAGACACCATCGTGTTCTGCGGTGTCCACTTCATGGCCGAGACCGCGAAAATCCTCAGCCCGGACAAAACCGTGCTGATCCCGGATCAGCGGGCCGGTTGCTCGTTGGCCGACTCGATCACCGTCGACGATCTGCAGGCTTGGAAAAACGAGCACCCCGAAGCGGTCGTCGTCTCCTATGTCAACACCACCGCCGCAGTGAAAGCTCTCACCGACATCTGCTGCACCTCGTCCAACGCCGTCGACGTCGTCACCTCCATCGACCCCGACCGCGAGGTGTTGTTCTGTCCCGATCAGTTCCTCGGCGCGCACGTACGCCGCATGACGGGTCGCGACAACGTGCACGTCTGGGCCGGTGAATGCCACGTGCATGCCGGAATCAACGGTGACGAGCTCGCCGAGCAGGCCCGCAGGCACCCGGATGCCGAGCTGTTCGTCCACCCCGAATGCGGTTGCGCGACCTCCGCGCTGTACCTGGCCGGCGAAGGCGCCTTCCCCGAAGATCGGGTGAAGATTTTGTCGACGGGCGGGATGCTGGACGCCGCCCGGGAAACCCGCGCCCGCCAGGTGCTGGTCGCCACCGAGGTCGGCATGCTGTATCAGCTGCGCAACGCCGCCCCGGAGGTCGACTTCCGCGCGGTGAACGACCGCGCGTCCTGCAAGTACATGAAGATGATCACCCCGGCAGCGCTGCTGCGCTGCCTGGTCGAGGGTGCCGACGAAGTCCATGTCGATGCCCAGACCGCCGAGCGCGCACGCGCGAGCGTGCAACGAATGATCGCGATCGGCCAGCCCGGCGGCGGCGAATGAGCCTGCAGCCGGCCTGGCAGCAGACCGCGGATGTCGTCGTCATCGGTACCGGCGTGGGCGGTTTGGCCGCCGCACTGGCCGCACACCGGGCCGGTCGTCGCGTCGTAGTACTCAGTAAAGCCGGACGAAAGCCCGGTGGAACGGCCACGCATTACGCGCAGGGCGGCATCGCGGTAGTGCTGCCGGACAACGACGACTCGGTCGACGCGCACGTCGCCGACACCCTCGCCGCAGGCGCCGGGCTGTGCGACCTGGACGCGGTGACCTCGATCGTCGCCGACGGCTACCAGGCCGTAACCCAATTGGTCCGTGCCGGAGCGCAATTCGACGAGGCGTCGGCGGGCCGCTGGGCGTTGAGCCGCGAGGGCGGGCACTCCCGGCGACGCATCGTGCACGCCAACGGCGACGCCACCGGCGCGGAGGTGCAACGCGCCCTGGACAACGCGGCGAACACACTGGACATCCGTACCAAACACACCGCGCTGGAACTTCTGCACGACGCGGGGTCGGTGACCGGGGTGCTGGTCGCCAACCGTCAGGGCATCGGCGTCATCCATGCGCCGTCGGTAATCCTGGCCACCGGCGGGCTGGGCCATCTCTACAGCGCGACCACCAACCCCGAGGCCTCGACC
>JAVHWH010000288.1:0-5840 GCA_032159915.1 Mycobacterium sp. | reverse complement strand
GCGGTGGCTATCTGCATCCGGTTGGTCACCGCGCATGCTGCTCCTACCAACGATGATGCCTCCTTGACGTTCCAGCGCTCGGAGACGAACGCTGTTCCAAAGCCGAGCTCCTCGCCACGGCGGGCCTCGTCCATCAAGGTCGCCGGGCCTTCACCGCCGGCACCGGCCAGCAGGTAGTAACCCAGCTCGTGCAGCGGTTGACCGGTCAGAGCGAAACCTCCTCGTCGGCAACGACTTCACGAAGAAACCGCTCGGTAACCCGCTGCACCCGCCGCGAGAACACCTGGCCGACATGGCTGCCGTCGTACCAATAGAGTTGACCGCGCCAACGTTCCTGCAAGGCGTTCGTCGGCTCGCGCATCGCCATCCGGTCGTGCCACGCGCCGACGATCAGTCGCCGCTGCGGCGGCGGTGCCGGGTCGACGGCAAGTGGATCGATCACTGAGGTCAGCTTCGCCACCGTCGGCGAGCTCAGCAGTTCGCGGAAGTCGTCGCGTGACGAGCCCCAGCGACCCAGATGCCGCGCGATCATGGCGTTGAGCCCGAGGATAGGCGTGTACAACCCCACAGCATCGATGTCGCGCTCCAGATGCGACACCAGAGCAGCAACCGGAGTGCCCATTGAAATCCCCGCTACCACAACAAAACTGGCCTGAGACCGCACCCACCTGACGACCGCCCGTATCTCCGACACCGCGCGCATCATGCCGGCGACATTGCCGAGCGGATCCATGTCCGGGTAGGCCGGCCATTCCCGTCGTCGGCAGCCATGGCCGGGCTGCACGGGCATTGCGACGTTGAAGCCCAGCTGATGATGGATCCGCCCGATGCGGGTCAACACCAGGTCCTCTATGCCGCCTTGACCCGCGCCGTGCACCCAGACCAGCCACGGCCTCGGCCCGCCCGGGTGCCGGCACAGATGGACCACGGCCCTGGCCGGCCCGCCCAACCGTTCGGTCGCCAAGCTCTCCGGCAGCGACGGGTCGTGCTCGAACGTCAACCGCTCGTAACGCAATCCGGCGATGCGTCTGGAGTTGATCGTCTCGACCTGCAACGGTTGCGGGTCAGCGTGCGCGCCGTCGATACCCAATGCTGACAGCTCGTCGGCTGCCGCCCCGCAGGCATCGGGCGACCGCACCGTGCTCGGGGACTCGCCCAGTAGCGAAAACCCGGACAGCACCAGCTCATCCAGCATGACCTCACCGAACTGTCGCACACCGCGCGGCGATGCCGGGTTCCACCCGGTGGACTCGTTGAGTCCGGCGACCGTGCGCGGCAGCACCAGGCTCAGCTCGCGTGCCGTGTTGAGGCCGAGCGTTGCCAACGACAAGCCGCTCACAATGCCTCCCTCGACCTGGAACCCATACCGTAACGTATCTAGTATCGCCGCCACGAGCACATGAGGAACGGTATGGAGAGGACTTCGTGACCGACGCTGCCGACACCGCGCCCGCCGCCCGAGGAGGATTTCCCGACGTCCGACCTGTCGACGATGCACCCCCGGAACTGGGCAGGTTCACCGCGGCGCTGCGCCGTTTGCACGATCTGACTGTCTCCACGAATCCAGGCGGCGCACTGTGGGCCCAGGCGGCCGAACACCTGGAAAGCGCATGCGCGCTGTTGGACGGCCACCAGGTTCCCGAGACCGACGCCGTGGCCGGCCGGGTGTTGAGCATTCCGGGGCTCGCCCATCCGCTGATGCCACCCTGGACGCTGACCGGCGCTGGAGCCGAGGGCGTCACCATGACCGGCCATTTCACCCAAGCCCACGTCGGCGGCAACCGGGCGGTGCACGGAGGCATCATTCCGCTGCTATACGACTGGCTGTTCGGGATGACCGTGACCGCAGCGAAGATCCGCCCGACCCGTACCGCGTTCCTGCATGTCGATTACCGCAACATCACCCCGATCGACCAGCCATTGGAAGCTCACGGCTCGATCACCGAGATCGATGGCAGAAAGGTTTTCATCGCCGCTACCATGACGGCGGCTGATGGCGCGGTACTGAGCGAAGCCAACGGCCTGATGGTCCGCTTGCTTCCGCACCAGCCATGAGGGTCGAGATGTCTGAGGCCACAGTAGAATTCACGGTTCCCGCCGTCACCTCCGCCGTGGCGGCAGCCATCCCGGACCGCGAGCTGATCATCCAGGGCGATCGCCGCTACACCTACGCCGAGATCATCCAGCGGGCGCAGCGGCTGGCCGCCTACCTGTACTCCCGCGGATTGGGTTGCCACACAGAGCGATCGGAACTCGAAGGCCACGAAGCAGGGCAGGACCTGGTGGGGCTGTACGCCTACAACGGCAACGAGTTCGTCGAGGCGCTGATCGGCGCGTTCGGTGCACGGGTGGCACCGTTCAACGTCAACTTCCGCTACGTGAAAAGCGAGTTGCAGTATCTGCTCGCCGACTCGGGTGCGGCGGCGCTGATCTATCACGCCGCCTTCGCGCCGCGGGTCGCTGAAGTGCTGCCCGCTCTGCCGCAACTGCGAGTCCTGATTCAAATCGCCGACGATTCGGGCAACGCGTTGCTCGACGGCGCCGTGGACTACGAGTCGGTGATCGACTCCGATTACCCGACACCGACTGTCCAGCACTCCCCCGACGACTTGTACGTCCTTTACACCGGCGGCACGACCGGGATGCCGAAGGGCGTGTTGTGGCGCCAGCACGACATCTTCATGACGTCGTTCGGCGGCCGAAACCTGATGACCGGCGAGCCCGCCCACTCGCTCGACGAGATCGCGGCGAGGGTCGCCGAGGGCACGGGCACCAACCTGATGATTCTGCCGCCGCTGATTCACGGCGCGGCCCAGTGGAGCGTGATGACGGCGCTCACGACGGGACAAACCGTCGTCTTTCCTTCTGTCGTCGACCATTTGGACGCCGACGACGCAGTGCGCACGATCGAGCGGGAAAAGGTCATGGCGGTGACGGTGGTGGGCGACGCCATGACCCGGCCACTGGTCACCGCGATCGAGAAGGGCATCGCGGATGTCTCGTCGTTGGCGGTGGTGGCCAACGGCGGCGCGCTGTTGACGCCGTTCGTCAAGCAACGCCTGATCGACGTTCTGCCGAACGCGATCGTCGTCGACGGCGTCGGCTCATCGGAGACGGGTGCGCAGATGCACCACATGTCGACGTCCGCAGCGGTGTCGACGGGCACCTTCAACGCCGGACCCGACACTTTTGTCGCCGCTGAAAACCTCGGATCGCTGCTGCCGCCGGGTCACGACGGGATGGGGTGGCTCGCCCAAAGAGGTTACGTGCCATTGGGGTACAAGGGCGACGCGGCCAAGACTGCCGCGACTTTCCCGGTGATCGAGGGCGTGCGATACGCGGTTCCGGGCGACCGCGCACGACACCGACACGACGGTTGCATCGAGCTGCTGGGCCGCGACTCGGTGACGATCAACTCCGGCGGCGAGAAGATCTTCGTGGAGGAGGTCGAAACGGCGATCGCTTCGCATCCCGCCGTAGTCGACGTCGTCGTCACCGGACGGCCCAGCGAGCGGTGGGGTCAGGAAGTCGTGGCCGTGGTCGCACTCGCCGACGGCGCGAAGGTCGAGGCCGATGAGCTAATCGACCATGCCGGAAAGACCTTGGCCCGATACAAGCTGCCCAAGGCGGTCCTTTTCCGGGCCGCGATCGAGCGCAGCCCGGCCGGCAAAGCCGACTACCGGTGGGCCCGCGATCAAGCGGTCAACGAGTCATCGCCGTGACCGACGACGATGTGCGGGATGCCCTGCGGCGCCACTGGGCCGCGTCGGACGCCAACGACTTCGCAGCAGAGCACGACATCTATCGAACAGATGCAGTGCTCGAGTATCCGCAGTCCGGTGAACGCATTTGGGCCCGCGCCCACATCGAGGCGTCACGCACTGCGCAGCCCAACGCGAAACGCTTCACCGTGCACCGCATACTCGGCGCCGGCGACCTGTGGGTCAGCGAAATCGTGATGACCTATGACGGGCGGCCGTCGTACGTGGTGAGCATCATGGAATTCGAGGACGGCGAGGTAGTCCGCGAGACACAGTACTTCGGCGAGCCCTTCGAGCCGGGACCGTCTCGCGCTCAATGGGTTGAGCCCATTGACTGAAGCGGCTAAGCAACAACGGCATTCGCAGAATTCAGCGACACCGGCAGGTGCTTGAGTCCGTGTAAACCGATGTAGTCATTGAAAGTCGGTTCACCGTCCAGCGTCATGTTGGGGAAGCGCTCAAACAGCGACTGCAGTCCGATGTGCAGTTCCATGCGTGCCAGAGTCGCGCCCAGACAGACATGGATGCCGGTACTGAAGCTTAGGTGGTCGTGGGCGTTGGCCCGCCAGATGTCGAAAGTATCTGGACGTTCGAACACTGCCGGATCGCGGTTGGCTCCGCCCGCCAACAGAAAAAGAGGCTTGCCCGCCCGGATCGAATACCCATGGATGTCAACGTCTTCGGCGGCAACCCGCGGGACGACTTGACCTGCCGTGTCGTATCGCAGAATCTCCTCTACCGCGCCCGGCCACAATTCGGGATGCGTGGACATCGTGGCCAGCTGGTCCGGATGCCGGACCAGGGCCACGACCGCCTTACTCATGACGTGACTAGTGGTAACGAAACCCGCGCCGAGGAGTAGCCCGGCGAGCCCCCGGATCTCGACTTCGGTCAAATCACCGCTGTGTGCGATGTCGGACAGAATGCTGTCGCCGGTGCCGCCCGTACGTAGCCGCTCGACATGGTCACCGAGATAACGGTCGAATTCGCGCAGAACATTTGTGCCAGCGCGGAAGTCGTCCCAGGATGCGGCGGGGGTGCCGATTAGCCGCGTTGTGGTGCCTGCAACGTCTTCGAGATAGCGCATCTCCTCGGCCGGCATTCCCAGCATCTCGGCGATGATCGCCAACGGGATCTGCGAACAATATTCAGCGACCAGGTCGCAGGATGATCGACCCTCCAAACCGCTTAGTAGTCCGTCGACCACTTCGTCAATACGGACACGAAGTCCCTCTAGGGCGCGCGGCGTGAAAGCACGCGAGACTGGTCGGCGCAGCCGCGTGTGCTCGGGCGGATCACTGACCAATAGTGACGGCGGTTCGATGGGGTTCGGCACATCGGGGTCCGTCTTGGCCAGCATCCACCGGATGGCGCGAAAAGATGACCGGTCCCCAGGTTTGATCGTTCGGAACCGACTGTCGCGCAACACCTCTCGGACGATCTGAGCATCGGCGGTTACCCAGCCGCCGTTTACAACGATGGGCGACATTCGTCCCCGCCGGCGGACTTGTTCGATGAGCGGGTAAATGTCCAGGACGGGATGCATATTTGTGGTCAGCAGCTTCGCCACCGGATCGCCGCGGCGCGCCAGCAGCCTGAGTACCGCGCGTGACGGCGCGTATCCCAGCGCCCAATGCGTCCAATCCCGAACCGGCACGCCCATGTGCCCACGCTCCCTGGCATTCGCCCGATCTGAGCGTAGAGGCCGTGGCCGGCGGGGTCTACCCTCGAGTAGGCGAGAGGAGAGGTTCGCGATGCTGGCAGCGTTCGGATTCGAAACCCTCGGTGTAGTCGTCGGTGACATGTTTTTCGTCGACCCGGCGCCCGATGAGGGACAGGAAACCCCGGAGCGGGGAGTGAGGCTGGAACTGCGCCTGGTCGACCGGGCGGAGCCGCACGGCTCGATCTACGCCGGCGTCCCGATCTCGTTCACCCGCCCGGTGTGGCGGGTAGATCTGTTCGGCTCGACCGAGAGTCCGCCCGGCACGTTGGACCGGGCTCACCATCACCCCCGCTTTCAGGGCTGGGAACCGAGCAGCCGCAACTTCGTCCCCGAGCTCTCGGCCGACCCGTTGTCCT
>JAVHWH010000279.1:0-3687 GCA_032159915.1 Mycobacterium sp. | reverse complement strand
GTGTATCTCCCTATATAGCGCTGTCCGCTCAGGTGGCAGAGCCGCGCCGCCCCGTGCATACCGTCAAACCCGATTGAGCCCCCCGGTCCAACGTGGCCGCGTCTCGGCTGACCCGGCTTTGGCGGGTCGCGTCAACGGGGGCGTCATCGGCTGCACTAAGAGTGTCATAAGGAATTTGGAGGTTTCTGGGCGAAATTGGTTACTGGTGAGTACTACGCGCGAGTAATGGTGGGCTGGGTAACACTCCGCCGAAGGGTCACTCGTGGTGTCCGGACCAAACCTGCTGCGTGCGGGTGGTTACGGTTGAGTAGCTATAACTGCGCAGATCAAGGCAGTATTGTTACCGAATCGTTATCAAGAAATTTTGCGCCATATCCGGCTTCGCCGTCCGGCGTACACCTGACCACGCGGCGCGACCGTCCAGAATCCGGCCGATCCGTCGATCGACCGGAGTTTGCTGAGAACTTACTCAAGAGTCAGCTCGAGCTTGACGGGTCAAACTGCCGGGTGCCGGTCGTCATTGTTGGCCAGCTTCCAGGTTCGCTCACGCGAATATTTTCCTCCGGTCTCAATTGGGTGACCGCTTAGCACCGTTTCCGTTGACGCCGGGCGGTGGTATGTACGATCCTCCCCATGCCGCTGGTCATTGGAGCGACGGCCGCTGGATTCAACATCGTTCGGCAGCTCGGATACGAAGAGTTCGGTGAGCTTTACGTCGCCGAGCATCCGCGGCTTCCCCGCCAGCAGGTTCTTCATTTGATACCCGCCGAGTGCTCGATCGACCTGGATTACCGGCAACGGTTCAACCAGGAGTCCGACCTGGCGGCTCCGCTGTGGCACCCGAGTATCACCTGCCTCACCGACCGCGGCGAGTACGAGGACCACTTGTGGATCTCGACGGAGTACATCGACGGCTGCGACGCGGCCGAGTTGCTCGGCGAAGGCCATCTCGACGGCATGCCGCCGCGGATGGTGATCGAAATCGTGTCCGCGATCGCCGACGCCCTGGACTACGCACACGACACCGGCGTGCTGCACCGACACGTCAACCCAGGCAACATCCTGATCAGCAAGTCGCCGGCCGACAGGCGCCGAATCGCGTTGACTGGCTTCGGCTTAGCACGTCCGGAGGGGTCCCACAACACACTGACCCGCGCCGGCATGTTCATCGGAACCGCCGGCTACACGGCACCCGAGCAATTGATGGGCGACGAACTCGACGGTCGCATCGACCAATACGCGTTGGCGGCCAGCGCTTTCCATCTGCTGACCGGCGCACCGCCGTTCGCGCATTTCAATCCATCGGTGGTGGTCAACAGGCAGCTCAACGATCGACCGCCCCGACCGAGCGAGATCCGACCGGACCTGACCGACTTCGACGCGATCTTCGCCCGCGCGCTCTCGCAAGATCCAGTGGACAGGTATCGGCGGTGCCGCGACTTCGCCAAGGCGCTCGAATCGACGGGTGGCATCCGCTCACACATTCGCGCGACTTCCGAGCTTCGGGCAGCGCCAGTCTTCCATGAGGCCAGCGAAAACGGGAATGGCAAAGCCCCGGCATTCGTCGCCGCACCACAGGCGGAGGACCCCGCACCCACCGTCGCGACATCTGCACCGGCAACCGAGACGGTGGCTTCCCCGGTCACGTCACATCGCCGGGCCGACGACGTCGTCACCACTGTCAGTCCCGCGCTGTCCGAGAAGGTCGACGAGGACGACGCTGACGAAGCGGCCGAGGCGCGCAAACGCCGTGTGAAGCAGTCAGCGGCAATCGGCGGGGTGATCGCGGTCGTATTGATCGCGTGGTTTGCCGGCGTCAAGGCGCTGCGCTCAGCCTCTGAGCCCGCCGACACACAAAACAATCTCGGTACCACGTCCGCCGAACCGGCAACGCCGGCACCGGCGATGATCGCGCCGACGCCGGTCGTCATCGCCCCACCCCCGCCGCCGCCGCCGGTGGCCACCACCGCGGCCACTGCGAAGTCGACTGTGCCCACGACGACCAAGCATCCGGCCACCACGACGCCGGTTGAGAGCACGGTTCCGCAGACGACCGCGTCGAAACCGCCCCAGTCGGCGACGGCGACGACGACGACCACGTTGGGCCCGAACGTTCTCGACACCCGACCGGCGGTCGGCATGCCCTGCGGCGCAGAGGGTTCGGCGACGGTGTCGAATTCGGGCGGTCCGGTGACCTGCGTCGGCACCCCAGGTGGATTCGCCTGGGAGCCTCCCGGCGGCTGAGCCGCGCCGTCGAGCCGCAGTCAGCTGTCGTGACCTAGCACCTCGATCAACGCCCCGGCGACATCCTGGCCGTCCGCGGGAAACGTCGTGATGTTGTCCTGCAGCATCTGTCGTGCCTTCGACCGATCGCCGGCCGCGACCAGTGCACGAAGCTGCCCGGCCACATCGCTACGGCCGGCGAGAGCGGAATCGAGCACGTCGATCAGCTCCCAGTCCCGGTACAACGCCAGCGAGCGTTCGTAGAAGGCGAAGCCGCTCACGGGTTCCCCGCGCATGGTTCCGTGATAGCGATACGGCCCTTCCATGTATTCGATCGGCAACCCGTGAGCGGGCGCTGGGACCAGCGGTTCTCCGGTGAGGTCCAATTCCAGTGCCGCGCTGCGCAACCGATGTAGGTTGGGCATGAACCGGTCCGCAGCCGGCGGCCGCACCAGCGGCCGAATCGACTTCGGCCATCGGACATAGCTGCTCACCGTGACCTCGACGTCTTCGGCGCACTCCGGAGCTCTCGACGGGTCCGGGTAGCTCACCGTTGCGCCCGAAAATGGTTGCAGCGCATTGCCATTCAGGCGGTCGAACTGATGCCAGATGCTCATGTCGACGCCGTTGTCGAGGTTGATCGTGCGCCATTCGTGCGATCTGCTCCTGGGGTCTCCCCCGGATCCGCCGCCGCCGGCATATTTCGGGAACCACTGCCGGTCGACGTGTCCCGCGCTGCCACTGACCTCTTCGTGTTGCTCACCCCAGCGCAGCGTCCCATTCATCGCCATACCGGTCTGGAAGTAGGAGTAGGTGTCGGGCTGGCCAAAGCAGGTTATTTTGCCGCCGTAAGTGTTCGCGCCTACCGGTACCGGAGCACGCGTCGGCGTCACGTCCAAGTCCAATTCCATTGACTGGCCGGCCTGATCGACGCCGCGCAGGCTCACCTGGTAGGTGTAAGGCCGCAGTTCCCCGTCGTCGTCCCGGCAGGAAGTCCACATCACTGGCCCGGCGCTGCTGTCGTACCGGATGTCGAGGTATCCGGTGGCCATTGTCATCTTCGGTTGCGCACCTGGCTGCATGTTCTTCGGCGGCATGTCGTAATCGGTGTAGGTACCGTAATTGCCTGTGTCACAGTCGAACAGCGCCATGGTGTAGAAATCGGCGACCACGGTGCCACCGGGACGGTTCTTGTTGAAGATGGTCAGGTACGCGAATTTGCGGCCGGTCTCGGCGATCAGCTCGCCGGCGATGAACCAGGTGTCGGACTCCTGGTCGGTGTGCAGGCCTTCGGCGCCGGGAAAATCCAACGCAGCGTCGCCTGGCACCAGACGAAACGGGAAGTTGCGCCAGTCAGTGTTCATGTCATGCCTCAGCGCTCGGGATCGCGTCGTACTTGTCGGCGCCCAGGAATTCGCGCACCTTCTCGATATGGTCGTCAGCACCCAGTTCGAGCGTCTCGGC
>JAVHWH010000268.1:0-2920 GCA_032159915.1 Mycobacterium sp. | reverse complement strand
TGGCCAATTCGACGGCGAACGCCGCGCCGATCCCGCTGCCTGCGCCGGTCACCACCGCGCGCGCGTGGTGGCTGACCTTGGGCGATTTGCCGAACGGTCCGATCATGGTCAGCCCGCCTTTCCTGTCACATTCTCAATGGTGTTGTCACTCAGGGCTCTATCGACGAATCTGGCGACGTATGCCATCGCCTTGGCAGCTTCGGGGGTCAGCCGGGGCAACGCCTGGAACACGTGCACCTGGTCTGGCCACACTTGAAGCGTGCAGCGGCCACCGCCGGTGCGGATGTCGGCGGCCAGGTGGCGCGCGTCGGCGAGCAGCATCTCGGCGCCACCGGCCTGGATCAGGGTGGGGGGAAGCGTCGGTCCACCGGCGACATCGAGTCGCAGTCCCCGGTGGGTGGGAGCGACGCCGGTGCTGTACAGCCGGACCAGCCGGGCGGCGTCGGCAACGCGAATCACCGGGTCGGGGCGCAGAACCTCACGCGCACGGGCCAGTTCGAACGTCAGGTCCATCAGCGGCGAGAACAGCACCAGCGCAGCCGGGCCGCGTGCGGCCACGTCGGGCTGCAACAGCAGGTCGACCGACAAATGGCCACCGGCGGAATCGCCGGCAATCACAACGCGATTGGTAGGCACTTGGGAGGTGAGCCACGTCCAGCCGGCGCGCACGTCGTCGGACGCGGTGGGGAAGCGGTGCCGCGGTGCCAGTCGATAGTCGATGGTGAACACCGGCATCTCGGTAAGCCGCGACAGCCACGACGCCAGTCGGCGGTGGGTTCGCGGCGAACACAAGACAAAACCGCTGCCATGCACGAAGTAGATGACGCCCCGGCTCGTCGAGACGCCGGGGGCGCGCACCCACTCACCGACTATGCGACGCCCATCGTGGCGCACGTCGATGTGCTCGATGTGGGTCCCGGCCAGTGAAGGTCCGAAGGCATCCATGACGCCGGCGACGATCCGTCGTGACGCCCACAAACCCCACGCCCGCTCGGGCGGCAGGACTGCGCTGACCTGGCGCAATGTCGCCGAGCTCACCAGCGCTGCGGAACGTGACCGCAGCGATCCGCGGGTCGGCACTGACTCCGTCATGCGATTGAGTCAACACAAAATGGTGACATTCGTCAATGGCAAGGTTCGCTGTGTCGCCAGAAAAGTCAGCCTGTCCTGCGATTGATGTGAGCGTCGACGCAGCCGATGAATGCCTGCGAAGCCGCTGATCGCAGCGCGTCGTTCGGTGCGACAAGATTGACCTGGCGGTAGAGATCCACCCCGGCCACCGGGCGAAGCACGAGTGTCCGATCGTCGCCCACCCGCGAGACAGCGACCGACTCCGGCAATAGCGCGACGCCGAGATCCTTTCTGACGAAATGGATTACCTCGTCAACGCGGGTCACTTCGAACGCCACCCGTCGAGGAACGTCGGCGAATCCGCGGTCGGTTTCATGGCGCAGCCCATAGCCCGGCGGGAAATCGATGAACGGCAGCGAGGCCAATTGGTCGAGGCGCACCGCGCCGCCGGCAGCCAACTCGTGGCTCGCGGGCAAGACCGCGACAAGGGGCTCGATGAACAGCTCGGTGCATGTCAGCCGGCCAGTCGCCGGCGGCACATTGGAACCGACGATTGCGACATCGAGCTTACGATCGCGGACCGCGTCGATCAGCAGGTCACTGCCGCCGCTGCGCAGCGTGACGGTGACCTCGGGATAGCGGGTGTGAAAGGTGGCCATCAGCGCCGCGACGTCGAGGCTTTCCGACGGCACCTCCATCATTCCGACGGTCAGCCGGCCGGCGATGGTGCCGCTGATCGCCTGTGCGCCGAACTTGATCTGGTCGACCCCGGCCAGCACCTGGCGCATCAACGGCAGCAACGCCTCACCGGCCGGCGTCGGTGCCACCGTCCGCGTGGTGCGTTCGAACAGCGCGACGCCGAGCTCGGCCTCGAGTTTGCGAAGTTGCTGGCTGAGCGCCGATTGCACAACGTATTCGTTGGCCGCGGCCTTGGTGAAGCTCTGGGTGTCGGCCAGTGCGACCGCGTAACGCAACTGCTGCAGGTTCATCATTGTTCACTTTCAGTGATGAATGACATCATATCTATGCGTTGGACTGAGAAGTGCCGGGACATCAGAATCAGGGAATGTCCGCTTCGCCGGTTCGGATCTCGCCGCGGGCGCTCGGCGCCCCCGATACCAACGACTGCTCCGACTTGGACGTGCGCGAGGCCGTCACCGCGGAGTTGAACGCGCTGCCGTTTCTGGGCGAGTTGACCTGCCCAATCTCCACCGTCGTCGCCGGATCGACGGCCGAGTTGGTCTTCACCTATACCGTCGGCGGATCGGGGATCGCCGACAGCGGGTGGCTGAAGCTCTGCTTCCGCTTCTACTCGGACTGGGATCTGCAGACCACCGATCCGCAGTTGCGCGACTTCGCCTCGGCGCGACTGCTTGACCGATCGCTGATCGGGCGCGCATCACCGGACTCGGCGGCGACGGCCCGAGAGCTCAAAATCAGCTACGACGTCAAAGGTGGCGAGCGCCCGTTTCAGAAGGCGCTGCTGATCCATGTCATCGACGGCTACCTGCGGCCCGGTGACGTCATCGAGATCCGCCTGGGGGACCGCCGGTTCGGTGGGCCGGGCACCCGGGTGCAAACTTTCGTCGAAGACGAATTCGAGTTCCACTTGTTCGTGGATCCACTGGGGACGTCGCGGATGGCACGCGCCGCGCGTGCGGTGCTGGCGATCGTTGCCGGACCGCCCGAACATCTTGCGGTACACGGTCCGCGGCTGCTGCGTTCCGACGCCGTAACGGCTGATCTGCGGATGCACCTGCAGGACCGCTGGGGCAACGCGTGCCGCGATGTCACCGCCGCCGCGCAGGCCCGCGTGGGCGATACCACCGTCGCGTCGGCAGACTTCCCG
>JAVHWH010000264.1:0-35178 GCA_032159915.1 Mycobacterium sp. | reverse complement strand
GTCAGCCTACCGGCTCGGACGCTGACCCGCCGTACGGCTACTGGTAGGCGTAAAACCCGGTCTCGGCGATGCGGCGGCGCTCTTCAGGCGAGACGTCGACGTCTGCCGGCGAGAGCAAGAACACCTTGGTGGCCACTTTGTCGAATGAGCCACGCAGCGCGAACGCCAGGCCGGCGGCGAAGTCGACCAGCCGTTTCGCGTCGGCGTTGTCCATCGAGACCAGGTCCATGATCACCGGGGTGCCGTCGCGGAACCGTTCCCCGATCGTGCGGGCCTCGCTGTAGTCCTTGGGCCGCAGCGTGGTGATCTTCGACAGCGGGCTGCTTTCGTCGAACATCATCGCCATCCGGCGCGGGTCCATCGCCAGCGCGCCGCGGGTAGACCCGCGCAACGAGCCGAATCGGGGCCGGGGCATCTCGGCGCGGTCGTAGTCGGGTCCGCGGAACCGAGGCTCTTCAGCGAAGCCGCCGCGATAACCGGCCGACCCGTATTCGGCGGCTTCACCGCGGGGTTCGTCGTAGTCACGACCTTCGTAGCGGCCGTACCCGTCTTCGGCGAAGCGCTGACGGGGAATGCCAGGCCGGGCCGGGGCGTGGTCGTCGTAATACTCGTCGTCGTAGTCCTCCATCGGCGCCATACCGAAATAGGCCTTGACCTTGTGCAGTGTGCTCATCGCTTGACCCTTCTACGGCTCTGGCTATTCCGGTGTCTGTGATGAAGATGTGACTGGAGTGACTATTGACGGTGACGGTAGTGGCCGTTGACCCAATAACGCGGTACCGACACGCACACACGTCGATCCATGTTTGACCGCACTTTCCAGGTCGTTCGACATGCCGGCCGACAAACCCGCTGCTTTCGGGTGCGTGAGCTGCACTCGCTGGTGTTCGGACTGCAGCCGCGCGAAGGCCCGGTCGGGCTCCCAATCCAGCGGCGGGATGCCCATCAGCCCAACCAGTTCCAGGGATTCCGCAGCGTCGACCTGGGCACAGATGTCGTCGACCGACCCGGTGTCGGCGACGTCGACGCCGCCGCGGGACACGTCGCCGTCGAGGCTGATCTGGACGTAGACGCACATCGGGTTCGTCCGGTATCCCTCGCGCAGCGCACTCCCGGCAGCACGGTCGAGGGCGCTCACCACCCGCGAGCTGCTGACCGAATGGGCGGTGTGCGCCCAGCTGACCAGTGACCGAGCCTTATTGCGCTGGATCGTGCCGACCATGTGCCAGTGCCGGCGACCGGTCGCGGGATCGCCCTGGCCCGAGACGTCCAGCAACCGATCGACTTCGGCGACCTTTGCCGCCGCTTCCTGGTCGCGGGATTCGCCGAAGGCGGCGCATCCCAATCGCGACAAAATCGCCACATCGGTTGCGGGAAAGAATTTGGTAATAGGCAGGAGTTGAATGTCGTCGAGTTTGCGGCCGGCCGCTTCGGCCGCCGCGGCAAGCCGCGATCGTAACGCCGCCAAAGAATCGGCCAATTCCATTTCCCGTTCCGGTCGGGGTGACCGATTTACCGCCACACTCATTCCATCCACACCACCGAGGCCAGCCGTCCCGTCGGCGCGCCACGGCGGTGGCTGAACAGCTTGGTGTCCTCGACCGTGCACCGCGGGTCGACGTCGATGGCGCTTATCCCCAAAGCCTTGAGTTGAGTAACGATTCCGGCGCGAAGATCCAGTCCCGGGGTGCCGGCAGCAGTGGTGGTGCGACTGCCCGGCAGAGCCGCTTCGACCTCGTCGGCCATCGCCGCGGGCACCTCATAGTTGCGGCCGCTGACCGCCGGGCCCAGCAAGACCGAAATGTCCGGTTCGCGGGCTCCGAGACCCACCATCGCCTCGACCGCACGGGCCACCACGCCGTCCCGCGCGCCGACACGGCCCGCGTGCACCGCCCCCACGACACCCGCCCTCGCGTCGGCCAACAGCACCGGAACGCAGTCGGCGCTCACCACCGCCAGTGCCAATCGCGGTGTGCGCGTGACCAATCCGTCTGTGTCGTCGAACGCGGTTTTGCGTGGACCGTCGACCACCTCGACATGATCACCGTGCACCTGGTTCATCCACACCACCCGGTCCGAGCCCAGCCCGATCGCTTTGGCCAGCCGGGCCCGATTGGCCGCGACCGCAGCCGGGTCGTCGCCGACATGGTCGCCCAAGTTGAAGCTGTCGTAGGGCGGCAAGGAAACACCGCCCGCCCTGGTCGTGCTTACCCTCCGGATGCGAACGCTCACCTGTCCAGTATCCGGCGGGAGCAAGGCCGCCATCTCGCTGTGTGGCTAGCGCCGCATGAAGGGCGGCACGTCGACATCGTCGTCCTCGCCGCCGATTTCGAAGGTCGCCCCGTTGGTCGGCACCGAGACGCTGACCGCGTCGGCGGGCTCGAACAAGCTGGAGCTGAGTTTCCCGTGCTTGCCCGACGCAACTGTTGTCGCGGGAGCACCGGTGTTGCTGACGACGGGCTTTCGGCCGGACCCGCTGGCGTCGAATCCGGCCGCGATCACCGTGACCCGCACCTCGTCGCCGAGCGAGTCGTCGATGACTGTTCCGAAGATGATGTTGGCGTCCTGATGAGCGGCATCCTGCACCAGCGATGCCGCCTCGTTGATCTCGAACAAGCCCAGGTCGCTACCGCCGGCCACCGACAGCAGCACGCCCTGGGCGCCCTCCATCGAAGCCTCCAGCAGCGGCGAGTTGATCGCGATCTCCGCGGCCTTCAGAGCACGGCCGTCGCCGCGGGCCGACCCGATGCCCATCAGCGCGGTACCCGCCCCACTCATGACGCCCTTGACGTCGGCGAAGTCGACGTTGATCAAGCCGGGCGTGGTGATCAGGTCGGTGATCCCCTGTACACCGTTGAGCAGCACTTCGTCCGCGCTGCGGAAGGCGTCCATCAGCGACACCGCGGCATCGCCCATCTGCAGCAGGCGGTCGTTGGGGATCACGATCAGCGTGTCGCAGCTTTCCCGCAGGGACGCGATGCCGGCCTCGGCCTGGTTACCGCGGCGTTTGCCCTCAAACGAGAACGGCCGGGTGACCACACCGACGGTCAACGCGCCCAGCTTGCGGGCAATGCTGGCGACCACAGGTGCTCCACCGGTGCCCGTTCCACCGCCTTCACCCGCGGTGACGAAGACCATGTCGGCCCCGCGCAGCAGTTCCTCGATCTCGTCCTTGGCGTCTTCGGCGGCCTTCCGGCCGACCTCGGGGTCGGCACCGGCACCCAGTCCCCGGGTGGAGTCACGACCGACGTCGAGCTTGACGTCGGCATCGCTCATCAACAGCGCCTGGGCGTCGGTGTTGATGGCGATGAATTCCACGCCCTTGAGCCCTTGCTCGATCATGCGGTTGACGGCGTTCACGCCGCCGCCGCCTATCCCCACGACTTTGATGACGGCCAGGTAGTTGTGCGGCGGGGTCATCATGCTGTCTTCCTCCCTGGTGGGACTGCTTGAAAGCGAACCGGTCGGCATACCTAAACCTCAAGTAAAGAGTTAGAGTTATGTCAAGTTGATTCGCGCAAACAGAACGGTATGGCCGTCGCGTACCCGATCGATGCAGGCGCGCCGACGCGCCGCGGGCCAATTTCGGCGGATTTTTGCGGGCGCGTGCCCCGGGAGAAGGAGCGCTACCTGATAGTCGGCAGATCCGGACTGGAGACGTCGAAGGTCCGCCCCGGCCGGGTCAGCAGCGCCGCCAACTTCTGGGCCTTTTCCTCGGTCCGGTCGTTGGTTCCCCAGATCACCTTGCGGCCGTCGGTCAACGTCAGCGTGATCGACGCAACCGACGGGGCGGCGATTCGGCTCACCTGCGCGACCACTTCCGGTCGCAGCGCGGTCAGCACCGCCAGCGCGGCCTTGGTCGCCGGGTCGGCCGGGCCGGGGTTGTCGACGTCGATGTAGGGCAGCGCCGGCGGCGGCGGTGCGGTCGCGAAGTCCACGCCGTCGCGGTCGAACAGGTGCGGACCGTCGGGCATGTCTTTGACGACCACCGGAATTCGCTCGACCACGGTGATCATCAGCGCCGACGGGTAGTCGCGTTGCACGTGTGCGCTGGCTACCCGCCGGATCGCGGCCACCCGGTCGGCGATGTTGTCGGTGTTGATCTGCAACAGCGGCGTTCCGGGCTTGACGTGCGCTGCATCGAGCACCTCGTCACGGGTGAGGGCGCCGATGCCGTTGACCACGATGGTGCGGGCCGACATCGCCGGCGTGAAGTAGAGGATCAACCCGATACCGGTGATCGTCACGATCAGCATCAGCGACAACAAGAACAGCTTCAGGCCTCGAACTGTGCCGCGTGCAACGGGTTTGGCGCCGTCCGTGCCGCGTCCGCGGGCCGCGCGTTTGGCCTCGCGACGGGCCTGCTCGATGGCCGTCGCGCGGGCTTGAGCTTCGCGGCGCTCGGCGCGTTCCCGGCGCTCCCGACGGCGAGGGCCCTCGACGATCTCGGGTTCGTCGGGTGTTTCGGGTTCTTCGGCGTGGGTCGGCTCGGCGGCGCCGCGGTCGTCGTCGTCATCACCGGCGACCGCAATCGGCTCGCCCGCGGTCAGGTCATCGACGGGCTCCTCTGGCGTCACACCGCCCGGCTCCGTCATCGCCACGCCCCCGGCCCGCCCGGCGCGCTGCGGTTGGCGCGCATCCGCAGCGCGGTGACGATCTCAGGCGCGAGCATCGTGACGTCGCCTGCACCCATGGTGACGACGACATCGCCCGGCTCGGCGACGGCGGCCACCGCCTCGGCCACCGCGGAGAAATCCGGCACATACTGCGTCGGGACCCTGACGTGCTCGGCGATGCTGGCTCCGCTCACCCCGGCGATGGGTTGTTCGCGGGCACCGTAGACGTCGAGCACGAACACCTGGTCGGCCCCGTCGAGTGCCGCGCCGAATTCAGCGGCGAAAGCCTGTGTCCGCGAGTACAAGTGGGGCTGAAACACCACCAGAGAGCGGCCGGTGCCGGCCTGCTCGAGTAACGTCCGCACCGCCTCAAGCGTGGCGGCGACCTCCGTCGGGTGATGGGCGTAGTCGTCGAAAACCTTGATCGCCGATACGGTTCCGATCAATTCGAAGCGGCGGCGTACGCCTTCGAAGCCGGCCAGTCCGTCCAGCACGCACTCGGCCGAGGCCCCGATCTCGACGGCGGCCAGCAACGCGCCCAGCGCGTTGAGTGCCATGTGCCGACCGGGCACCGACAGTCGCATCACCTGGGGATGGATCTCACCGTCGAGCTTGACGTGCGCTACCGCCTCTGTCCCCTGCTGTTCCCAGGACAGCAGCGTTCCGGCCAGCGCGGGGCCGGACAGGTCGTCGGACGAGCCGTACCGCAGTACCCGAATACCAAGGGCCGCAACGCGATCGGCCAGCGCCGCCGCGCCCGGGTCATCGGTGCAGACTACCAGTGCCCCACCGGGTGCAATGCGCTCGGCGAACGAGTCGAACACCGCGATATAGGCATCGGAGCTGCCGAAGAAGTCGAGATGGTCGGCCTCGATATTGGTGACCACCGCAACATTCGGGGTGTATTCCAGCAGCGAGCCGTCGCTCTCGTCGGCCTCCGCGACAAAGCAGTCGCCGCTTCCGTGGTGGGCGTTGGTGCCGGCTTCACCCAGTTCACCACCGACCGCGAAGGACGGGTCGCGACCGCAATGTTGTAGGGCCACAATCAACATCGACGTCGTAGTGGTCTTGCCGTGCGTGCCGGTCACCATCAGTGTGGTCCGTCCCGCCATCAGCTTGGCCAGTACCGCCGGGCGCAGCACTACCGGAATGCCGCGGCGGCGGGCTTCGACGAGTTCGGGGTTGGTCTTCGGAATCGCGGCGTGGGTAGTGATCACCGCGGTGACGCCGCCTTCCAGCTGGTCCAGCGCCGAGGCATCATGGCCGATCCTGATCTGCGCACCACGAGCCTGCAGCGCGCGCACACCGCGCGACTCCTTGGCGTCCGAGCCCGACACCTGCCCGCCGCGGTCCAGCAGGATGCGGGCGATCCCCGACATGCCCGCTCCCCCGATTCCAACCATGTGCACTCGCTGCAGTTCGGCGGGCAGCGGTTGCATCATCGGCGCGATCTTCCGGTCGCTGCGCGCTTCCCGTCACGGGCTGCGCGCGCGATGTCCAGCGCGCTCCGGCGTTTTTGCACGCGCTTCCCCTCGCGCGCTGCGCGCGCGATCTCCAGCGCGATGCGGGCCACCTGTCGCGCCGCGTCGGGATGCCCCACCAGCACGGCAGCCGTCGTCATCGCCGCCAGCCGCGTGTCGTCGTTGAGTAGCCCGGTTACTTTGTCCGCGATCAAGCCCGGCGTCAGGTCGGCGTCCGTAACCACCATGCCGCCGCCGGCATTGACCACCGGCAGCGCGTTGAGCCGCTGCTCGCCGTTTCCGATCGGCAGCGGCACGTATACGGCGGGCAGGCCGACCGCGGTCACCTCCGCCACCGTCATCGCGCCCGAGCGGCAGATGGCCAGGTCCGCCGCGGCGTAGGCCAGATCCATCCGGCCCAGATACGGCACCGCGACGTACGGCGGGTCGCCGGGATCCGGCTGGCGCAGGTCGAGGGTGTTCTTGGCGCCGTGGGCGTGCAGTACCGAGATCCCGGCCGCCGCCAGGTCGCCGGCCGCCGCGGCGACCGCGCCGTTGATCGAGGCGGCTCCCTGCGAGCCGCCGAAGACCAACAGCACCCGGGCGTCGTCGGCGAAGCCGAAATGTGCCCGCGCCGTCGCGCGCAGCGCGGCACGGTCGAGCGAGGTGATCGCCTCCCGGACCGGCACGCCGACCACTTCTGCGTGCGGCAAACCAGGATCGGGCACCGCCGAGAGCACCCGTTGCGCCGTGCGGGCGCCGACCCGGTTGGCCAGGCCAGCGCTGGCGTTGGCTTCGTGAACCACCACCGGCACCCGTCGGCTGCGCCGCGTCGTTCCGCGAGCGGCCAGGTACGCCGGCAGCGCTACGTAGCCGCCGAAACCGACGACGACGTCGGCGTCGACTTTGTCCAGCACCGCGCGCGTCTCCCGCACCGCGCGCCGCACCCGGGTCGGCAGGCGGGCCAGGTCGCCGGTGGGCTTGCGCGGCAGCGGAACCGGGGTGATCAGCTCCAAGTGGTAACCACGTTCGGGAACCAGCCGGGTCTCCAAACCGCGGGCCGTTCCCAGCGCGGTGATCCGGACTTCGGGATCCAGGGCGACCAACGCGTCAGCCACAGCCATCGCAGGCTCAACGTGGCCGGCGGTACCGCCGCCCGCGAGCACCACCGACAACGAGCCGTGCCCGGTTGGCTGTGTGACCGAGTCGTTCACCCGTAGCGCTGACCTTCCAGTACACGATCGCCGGCTCGACCCTTGCCGGCGCTTGCGCGCCGATGGCCGGTATGCCGCTGTTCGCCTCCATGATGCCTCCCCCCTGCACGACCGTTGCCCTCAGACCGGGCTGTCCGTCGATCAGGCGACGGTGCTCCTGCGCGCCCACCGGCGGGCTTGCGGTTGCCGCCGCGCGCTGCCTTGCTCGGCGGCGTCTTGCTCCGCAACCGGTCGCGCAGCGCCTCGACCCGGGTGGGTGAGTACGGCTCGGGCAACGGCAACCGCAGAATGCGGGTCATCCGGTCGTCGCGCCCGGCGCGCAGCGCAGCAACCGCCTCGGGTTCGTGCCGAGCCGCGTTCGCCATCATGCCGATCATCAAAAGTGTTGTCGCCGTTGACGTTCCACCGGCAGAAATCAGCGGCAGTTGGATGCCGGTGACCGGCAGCAGGCCGATCACGTAGCCGACGTTGATGAACGACTGACCGATGATCCACATGGTCGTGGTCGCGGTCAGCAGCCGCAGGAACGGGTCGGCCGAGCGCCGCGCGATACGCATCCCGGTATAGGCGAACAATCCGAACAGTGCGAGCAAGCCCAGCGCGCCGACCAGGCCCAGCTCCTCGCCGATGATCGCGAAGATGAAGTCGTTGTGAGCGTTCGGCAGGTAATTCCACTTCGCGGTGCCCTGCCCCAGACCGTCGCCGAAAACACCGCCGTTGGCCAGCGCAAACTTCGCCTGACGGGCCTGATATCCCGAATCCTGCGGATCCTGACCCGGGTCCAGCCACGACCGCACCCGGTCGGAGCGGTAACCAGCCGACACCGCCAGCACACCGGCCGCGACGATCGCGGCCAACAGCGAGCTCAGGAACACCCGCAGCGGAAGCCCCGCATACCAGAACAGACCCAGCAGGATGATGCTCATCGACACGGTCTGCCCGAGGTCGGGCTGCGCCAGAATCAGGGCCAGCGCGATGACTGCCGCCGGCACCAGCGGGATCAGCATCTCGCGCAGCGACGCCCGCTCCATGCGCCGCGCCGCCAGCAGATGCGCACCCCAGATCGCAAAGGCGATCTTGGTCAGCTCGGAGGGCTGCATCGAGAAGCCGGCGATCACGAACCAACCGCGAGACCCGTTGGCTTCCTTGCCTATTCCAGGTACGAGAACCAGCACCAGCATGGCGATGGTCGCGGCGAACCCGGTGAAGGCCACCCGCCGCATGAATCGCACCGGTAACCGCAGCGCCAGGTAGCAGGCGAACAACCCGACGATCGTCCACAACACCTGGCGGCCGAAGATCGTCCACGCCGATCCGTCGTCGTCGTAGGAGCGGACGCCTGACGCCGAGAGCACCATGATCAGGCCAAGCGTGGTCAACAGCGCTGCCACCGCGATGATCAGGTGGAACGAGGTCATCGGCCGGCCGAGCCACGCCCCGAATCGGGTACCGGATGCGGCGGCGACCACCACCGTCGCTGTGGCGGGCTTGGCGTCGCCGGCCTCCGTCGTGTCATCGGCCGATGACTCGTCGTCCTTGACTCCCCGGCGCAACAGCCGGGCCAGGGTGATCTTCACCCGCCGCTACCGGCGGGCGGCGCGAACCGCGGCTGCGAACGCATCCCCGCGGTCGGCATAGCCGGTGAACTGGTCAAACGAGGCGCCGGCCGGCGCCAGCAGCACCGCGTCCCCGGGCCGTGCGAGCTCTCGGGCAGCGGCCACCGCGGCGTTCATTACGCGTGTGCCGACGGTCTCGTCCGACGAAGGAACCACATGTGTCACATAGGTAACATCAGACTCAGCAGTCGCATGCATAGCAACATCCTCGCCTGCCACAACCTGTACGACCGGGACATCCGGTGCGTGTCGCGATAACGCCTCGGCAACCATCGCCCGATCCCGTCCGATCAGCACCGCTCCCGCCAGCCGCGACGACACGCGTTGCACTGTCTCGTGCACCGAGGCGCCCTTGAGCAGCCCGCCGGCTATCCACACCACCCGCGGATAGGCCGACAGCGACGCCTCAGCGGCATGCGGATTGGTCGCTTTCGAGTCGTCGACATAGCTGATCTGGTCGACGACAGCGACCAGCTCGGCGCGGTGCCGGCCCACCTGGAACGACGACAGCGCCGCATCGATTGCCTGGCTGGGCACGCCGATACTGCGGGCCAGCGCCGCCGCCGCCAGCGCGTCGAGGACACCGACCGGGCCGGGCACCGGGATGGACGACACCGGCGCCAGCGCCAACCCTTCACCACCGGCCGAGGTGAAAGCTTTATCGATCAGCACGCCGTCACGGACGCCCAGCTCACCGGCCGCGGGTTCGCCGAGCCGAAAGCCCACCCGGACCGGCGCCGGGGCCGCGGCGAGCAGCTCAGCTGCCCGCGGGTCGTCCAGTCCGGCCACGGCCACCCGGCCACGCAAAACACCGGCCTTCGCGGCGGCGTAGTCAGACAGGGTGCCGTGCCAGTCCAGATGGTCTTCGGCGATGTTGAGCAGGGCCCCGGCCTCGGGTCGCACCGACGGCGCCCAGTGCAGCTGGAAACTGGACAGCTCGACCGCGAGCACGTCGGCGGGCTCCCGCAATTCGTCGAGCACCGGGTTGCCGATGTTGCCGCAGAGCCGGCTGTCGAGGCCGGCGGCGACGAGCATCGCCTGCAGCATCGAGGTCGTGGTGGTCTTGCCGTTGGTCCCGGTGACCGCGAGCCAGCGCCGCGGCGGCCCGTAGTGGCCGGCCTGGTCGAGCCGCCAGGCCAGTTCGACGTCGCCCCAGATCGGGACGTCGGCAGCCGCGGCGGCCGTGGGCAGCGGTGCGGTCGGCGAGAAACCGGGACTGGTGATCATCAGCGCGTAGTCGGCGATGCGCGCAGCGGCGGTCGCCGAGTCTTCGGTCGGCGTGCCGGCCTCGGCGAACTGCCGGCGGGTGGCCGGATCGTCGTCGCACAGCGTCGCCGTGGCGCCCAGAGCATGCAGCGCCGCCAGCACCGCCCGGCCGGTCACCCCGCCCCCAGCAACCAGGACCGGCGCCCCTTTCGACAACTGCTCGAGCGCCGAAGTCACGGAACTCAGCCGCCGCCGGTCGCGGCGAGCCACTCGCTGTAGAACAGCGCGACGCCCAGACCGCAGCTGATCGCGGTGAGTAGCCAGAACCGGATGATCACCGTGGTCTCGGCCCAACCGAGCAACTCGAAGTGGTGATGGAAGGGCGCCATCCGGAACACCCGGCGACCGGTCGTCCGGAAGGCCAGGATCTGCATCACGACCGAGACGATCTCCGCAACGAACAGCGAGCCGAGCACCACGGCAAGTATCTCGGTGCGGCTGGTCACCGAGATACCGGCGATGATGCCGCCCAGGGCCAGCGAACCGGTGTCGCCCATGAAGATTTTGGCCGGCGCGGCGTTCCACCACAGAAACCCGATGCAGGCGCCGGCAGTCGCAGCGGCGATGATCGCCAGATCCAGCGGGTCGCGGACGTTGTAGCAGCCCAGTCCGGGAGCGGTCGCGCAGGCGTTGCGGTACTGCCAGAACGTGATCAGCACATAGGCGGCGGTCACCATGGCCATTGAGCCGGCGGCCAGCCCGTCAAGTCCGTCGGTGAAGTTGACCGCGTTGGACCAGGCGCTGACGACGATCACGCAGAACAGCACGAAGAGTGCGGGAGCCAGTGTGACGGTGGCGATTTCGCGCACATACGACAGATCTGAGGTGCCCGGTGTCAGGCCGGCGTCGTTGCGGAATCGCAGCACCAGGATGCCGACCAGGGTCGCGGCCGTGATCTGGCCGACGGTCTTGGCCGTCTTGTTCAGTCCCAGATTGCGCGATCGCCGGATCTTGATCAGGTCGTCGACGAATCCCACCGCGCCCAGGGTGGTGGCGAGAAACAAAACCAGCAGACCCGAGGCCGACGGACCGTTGCCGTTGAACGCCAGGCCGGCCAGATGGGTGCCGAGGTAACCGGCCCAGATGCCGGCCAGGATGGCGACCCCGCCCATCGACGGTGTGCCGCGCTTGGTCTTGTGGCTCGGCGGGCCGTCCTCACGGATCTCGTGGCCGAAGCCCTGCCGGTTGAACAGCCGGATCAGCATGGGTGTCAGCAGGATCGACACGGTCAGCGAGATCGCGACAGCGAGCAGGATGTCGATCATCGAATGTCGCCTTGGCCGTCCGCAGCCAGCGAATCGGCCAGCGCGCCGAGTCGCGCGGCGTTGGATGCCTTGACCAGCACCACGTCCCCAGGCTGCAGTTCGGCCCGCAGGATGGCCAGGGCGGCGTCGGCGTCGGAGACGAGGACGGCTCCTCGTTCGCCCTCAGAGCCCCAGGCGCCTTCCATGACCGCGCCGTGGTGCATGGCGCTCATAGACCTCCCCGTTCCGACGACAATGAGTCGAGACACATCTAATCGCACCGCCAACCTGCCGACGCGGTCATGCTCGGATATCGCGTCGTCGCCGAGTTCGGCCATCTCGCCCAGCACAGCCCAACTGCGACGACGCTCGCCGCCGCTGCTCGCCGAGATCCAGGCCAGCGCCTGCAGTCCGGCGCGCATCGAATCCGGGTTGGCGTTGTAGGCGTCGTCGATGATCGTCACCCCGTCGCCGCGGGTGCTCACCCGCATCCGGTGACCCGACACCGGGCCGGCGCCGGCCAGCGCCTCGGCGATCTGGGCGGTGGTGGCGCCGCATTCGAGCGCGACCGCTGCCGCGCACAGCGCGTTGCTGACGTGATGATCGCCGTGCACGGCCAGGCTGACGTCGACGGTGGCTTCGCCCGAGTGCAGGGTGAACTGCGGCCTGGCCAATTCGTCGAGCGTCACCGGCCCGGCCCACACGTCGGTCTGGCGCTGCCGGCTGACCCGCACCACTCGGGCCGCGGTGACCTCGGCCATCGCCGCCACCGCTGGGTCGTCGACGTTGAGCACCACCACCCCGGATCGCGGAACAGCTTGTGGCAGCTCGCTTTTGGTCTTGGCAATGGCTTCCCGCGAGCCGAATTCGCCGAGGTGTGCGGTGCCGACGTTGAGCACCACCCCGATGCCAGGCGGCGCGATCGCGGCCAGCGCGGCGATGTTGCCGGGGTGGCGGGCCGACAACTCCAGGATCAGATAGTCGGTGCTGGGCGTGGCGCGCAGCACCGTCCACGGATGGCCGAGCTCGTTGTTGAAGGAGCCCGGTGGCGCGATCACTTCGCCGAGCGGAGCAAGCACCGCGGCCATCAGGTCTTTGGTCGACGTCTTGCCCGACGAGCCGGTGATGCCGACGATCGTCAGGCCACCGGCCACCAGCTCGGCGGCCACCACCGCGGCGAGCTTGGCCAGCGCGGCCAGCACCGCGGCACCCGCGCCGTCGCTGTCGTGTTCGAGAACCCCGGCCAGTCCCTGGTCGCTGCGCCTCGGCGCGGGGGGGACGACGATCGCGGGTACGCCGACCGGCCGGGCGGCGAGCACGGCGACGGCTCCGGCCGCCACCGCGGAGGCAGCGTGGTCGTGGCCGTCGACGCGGGCGCCGGGCAAGGCCAGGAACAGACCGCCCGAAGTGACGTTGCGCGAATCGAATTCGACGGTCCCGGTGACGTGCAGGCCGGCCGCATCCTCGGCGGAGACGTCGGCCAGCTCGCCGCCGACGATCGCGGCGATCTGCGCGACGGTGAGGTCGATCATCGGCGCCGTGCCTCGATTGCGGCGGCCAGCTCGACCCGATCGTCGAAGGGCTGGGTCTGGCCATTGCGGGTCTGGCCGGTTTCGTGGCCCTTCCCGGCGATCAGCACCACATCCCCGGCCGCCGCCCACGCCACGGCGTGGTCGATCGCCGCACGCCGGTCCCCGATCTCGATCAACTCGGCATCGCCGCCGGCTTGGGCTGCACCGGAGAGGATTTCGCGACGGATCGCTGCCGGATCCTCGCTGCGAGGGTTGTCGTCGGTCACCACGACCAAATCGGCCAACTCCGCGGCGACGCGGCCCATCAGGGCTCGTTTACCCGGGTCACGATCGCCGCCGGCGCCGAACACGACGGCAAGCCGGCCGTCCGGGCGGCGCAGCGTTCGCAGCACCTCCTGCAGGGCGCCCGGCTTGTGGGCGTAGTCGACCAGCGCCAGGAAGTCCTGCCCCTGATCGACTTGCTCGAGCCGCCCGGGGACCTGGGTATGTCGCAAGCCTGCTGAGGCCTGCTCCGGGGAAACCCCGATCACATCCAGAACAGCGAGTGCGACAAGAGAATTGGCAATGTTGTAGTCGCCGGGCAGGTCGATGCCGATGCGGTGGTGGACGCCGGCCGGGTCGACTGCGGTGAATTGCTGCACGCCGCCGTGCACCGCGACGGCCTCGGCACGCCAGTCGGCGGGGCGGCCCTTGGTGCTGACCGTGACAGCCGGGTCGGCTCGATGTGCCATTGCGCGACCGGCATCGTCGTCGACGCACACCACCGCGCGCCGCGCATGCAGCGGTGACGCCGGGTCGAACAGCCGTGCCTTGGCCTCGAAGTAGTCCTCCATGCTGGGGTGGAAGTCGAGATGGTCGCGCGACAGGTTGGTGAATGCGCCTACCGAGAATTGGATGCCGTCCACGCGCCCCAGGGTCAGGGCGTGACTGGACACTTCCATCACCACCGTGTCGACGCCCTGCTCAGCCATCACGGCCAGCAACGCCTGGAGTGCGGGCGCCTCTGGCGTGGTCAGCGCGCTGGGGATGTCTTGGCCGTCGATCCGCAGGCCGACGGTGCCGATCAGGCCGACCGTGCGCCCGGCCGACCGCAGACCGGCTTCGATCAGGTAGGTCGTCGTGGTCTTGCCCGACGTCCCGGTGACGCCGACCACGGCGAGACGCTGCGACGGGTGTCCGTACACCGTGGCGGCCACGTCACCCAGAACGCTGCGCGGTGCGGGGTGCACTAGCACGGCCGGCGAGCCGGCGTCGCGGCTACAGTGCGCCAACCCGTCCGCGTCGGTGAGTACCGCGAGGGCTCCGCGTTCGACCGCGTTTCGGTAGAAAGATGCGCCATGTGTCGCTGCGCCCGGTAGCGCGGCGAACAGGTCGCCGGGCCGCACATCCTGTGCCCGCAGGGTGACGCCGGTGATCTGCAGGTCCGCCTCGGTGTTGCCCGCGGCGGGTACCGCGCCCACCTGGGCAGCCAATTCCGACAGCGGGACGCCGGCGACAGAGGTAGGACGCAGCGCAGCCGGCACCGCCATCACCTCCGTCTGTCGATGGGTTTTCAAGGCCCGGTTCAGCGCCTCGATCAGCCCTGACACCTTATCGAGCGGCAGATATTCGGCGGACAGCCGTTACGGCTTGGAACGGCGCACGCAGCGCGTCAGCACGACGACTCAGCCGTCGGTGCCGGGATGCAGTGCGCGCATTTTGTCGACATTCTCCCGCTCGAGCGCGGTGAAGCTGATGCCGTCGTTGTTGAGATTCAGCGCATGATCGCCAACGCTGGTCAGCAGTCGGCGCGACGTTTCCTGCCAGGCTGCCGTCCGGGTTTGCAGTGCCGCCGCGGAGCTGCCGACCCAACCCGACTGCGCCGAAGCGATGCGGTTGTCCGACGACAGGTGAGCAGTTGCCAGGTCGTCGCCCTGGCCGGCCACGTGCGCCGCCGAGCCCGCCAATGCTTCGATGTCGACCCGGAACTGTTTACCTGCCGCCACCACCGTCACCTCCCGCTTGCTGTGTCATTCTCCTTTAGCAGGAGCGGGCGGCCGCCCGCAATTCACTCCGGCTACGAAGCCTGCAGGGTCAGCGGCGGGCCGGGGTCGGGCGACAGTGGGACGTTGCCGCGCTGCAGCAGCCAGCCGGCGATGTTGTGGAACAGCGGGGCCGCCGAGTGGCCCGGCGTACCGTCGGCGTTGCGTACCGGGTTGTCCATCATGATGCCAACGACATAGCGCGGGTCGTCGGTGGTGGCCATGCCCGCGAACGTGATCCAGTAGACGTTATCGTAGTAGCAGCCGCATGCCGGGTTGATCTGCTGCGCGGTGCCGGTCTTGCCGGCGATCTGGTAGCCCTCCACCGCGGCGGCCGGCCCGGTGCCCTGCTGGACGCCCGTCGGGTCACGCTGCACCACTGCGCGCAGCATGTTGCGCACAGTGCGCGCCGTCTCCTGCGACACCACCCGAACCCCTTCGGGGCGTGGCTCTTCGCTACGTGCGCCGTCGGCGCCGACGGTCGACTTGATGATCCGCGGCGGCATCCGAACACCGTCGTTGGCGATCGCCTGGTACATGCCCGCCATCTGGATCAGCGTCATTGAAAGACCTTGGCCGATAGGCAGGTTGGAGAACGAGCTGCCCGACCATTGGCCGATCGGCGGTACCAGACCCGCGCTCTCGCCGGGCAGGCCGATTCCGGTGCGCTGGCCCAGCCCGAACTTCTCGAGCATGTCGAAGTAGCGTTGCGGCCCAACGCGTTGCGCCAGCATCAGCGTTCCGACGTTCGACGACTTTCCGAACACGCCGGTCGTCGTGTAGGGCGCAACGCCGTGTACCCAGGCGTCGTGGATCGTGACCCCACCCATGTTGATCGAGCCCGGAACCTGAATTACCTCATCGGGATTGGACAATCCGTACTCGATCACCGACGAGGCGGTGATGATCTTGTTCACCGAACCGGGTTCGAACGGCGAGGACACCGCCGGGTTACCCAGCTGCTTGTCGCCTTGACGGCCGATGTCCTGGGATGGGTCGAAGGTGTTGTCGTTGGACATGGCCAGCACTTCGCCGGTCTTGGAGTCCATCACGACCGCCGAGACGTTGCGTGCACCGGAGAGGTTCTTGGCCTGCTGCACCTGCTGCTGAACGTAGAACTGGATGTCGTCGTCGATAGTGAGCTGGATCGTTGCTCCGTTGACCGCGTGGTGCTGGTTACGGTAACTGCCCGGGATCACCACGCCGTCGGAGCCGCGGTCGTAGGTGACTGATCCGTCGGTGCCCGCCAGCTCGGCGTCCATCGAGTCTTCCAGGCCGAGCAAACCATGGCCGTCCCAGTCGATTCCGCCGACCACGTTGGCCGCCAGCGACCCGCCCGGATACTGCCGTAGGTCTTGGCGCTCGGCGCCGATCTCGGGGAATTTCCGGGTGATGGCGGTGGCGATCGCGGGGTCGACGGCACGGGCCAGATAGACGAACGACTCGTCGCTGCGCAGCTTCTTCAGAATGGTGGCTTTGTCCGGCTTGTTGTTCAGCCGTACCGCCACTTCCTTCGCGATCTCGTTCAATCGCCGTTGCGGATCGGGCGCTTTCGCGTTCTTTTGCTTGGCCTCGGTCAATTGCTTGAGGATGCGTTTGGGCTGAAACGTCAGAGCGCGGGCCTCGATAGTGAAGGCCAGTTGGTTGTTGTTGCGGTCGACGATGCTGCCGCGGACCGCTCTGGAAACATCGGTGACCTTGAGCTGACCCGCAGCCTCGGCGCGCAGACCGGCGGCCTTGGGCACTTGCAAATAGAACAGCTGAGCGCCGGCTACCAGCAGCGCGATAAAGATGACCCCGTTGCCGACTCGATGCCGGAAGACGAATGATGCGCCACGGCTTCCGATCTCCAACGCCTGGCGGGTACGACGCTCACGTGCCGAGCGGTCCGGCGCGGTCGCCTTGGCCCGGGTTTTCTTGCCAGACTGCGTCGGCCGCTTCATCGCGGGGCCCCGGGCGGAGTGACGGTCAGCGGCCCGAATTGCTCACCGACGAGTGGCCCGGAAGGAGTCCGGTGATGCGGCATACCCGGCAAGTCGGCCGGCGACGAGGCTGCCGGTGGCGGCACCGGGACGCCCGGCGGCGCGGGCGTTACAGCCGGCGGGGGTAGCGCTGGAGCGACTGGGGCGGCGGGCGCGACCAGCGGCAGGGGCGCGACGGGAATCACCGGTACCATCCCGGCGGCCGGCGGCGCTCCCGGGACGATCGGCATACCGGGTACCGTCGGCGCTCCCGGGACGATCGGCATACCCGGTACCGTGGCCGGTCCGGCGCCCGGCATCGGAAGCGGACCGTCCGGTGACGGAAGGTGCTGGGGGCCAAGCGTGGTGGCGCCATCCGGCGTACGGACCATTGCATTGGGGCCAGGCGCCAGGGGCACGGCCGCCGCGCCGACGCCGGGTCCTACGAGCGCGGGGACCTCCACCGCATTGGCCGGCGGAACCTGCGGCGACACCGGCTTTTCGTCCGGCAGCTTGCTGTTCAGTGGCGGCGGCGGAGCACCCTGGGCAGGCTTGGGGGTGCCGACCACCACCCAGTTCCCGGCCGGGTCCTGGACCAGGTGCGCGGTGTCGCGGGTCGGGATCATGCCCAGACCGCGGGCCGCCTCGGCCAGCGCGGGCGCGGACTGCGCCTCCTGCACGTCGCGCTCGAGGGCCTCTTTTTCCTGTTGCAGTAGTTCGGTGCGCTGACGTGCGCTGCCGAGCTTGTAGGACCGTTCGGCAGCGTCGGTGGACAGCCACAGCGTGAGGGCGAGTCCGGCACCGAGTGACCCGATCACGAGTACGACGAACGGGACCTTGGCCGCCAGGGTCCGCGGCCGAAGGTCGATCGAAGTCAGCCTGCTGAGCAGGCGCTCCCGCAGTGGCGGCCGAACGACTTTGGGGGCTTTGGCTTTCCGGGCCTTGGCACGGGCCTTGGCCTGAGTGGCACTTTTGGCGCGGGCCGGGCGCTCGACTGGCCGGGCGACCGGGCTGGTGTGCGGCGCGGATCGCGACGTGCGCGGCTCACGGGCCGGCGAGGTCGGCTTGGCGGCGCGGGCCCGGTTGCGCCGCGCGACTGTCGAGTCGGCGACCCGCTGACCCGACTTGCGGGAAGCACTGGCCTGGCCGTCGCGCCGTTCGCCGGCGCGCGACGGTTGCGCTGGGCGCTTCGCTTTCATGAGCCTCCCCTGCTTGCTGCGGCTGAATTCGATCTCACGCGTCGAACCGCCCGTAGCCGCACCGCGGCACTGCGCGGATTGCGCTGGATTTCCGCTTCGTCGGCGCGTTCGGCGCCTCGGGTCAATAACGCGAATCGCGCCGCGTGTCCAGGCAATTCGATCGGCAGGCCCGACGGGGTGCTCGAGGTCGTTGCATCGGCGAATGCTCGCTTGACGATGCGGTCTTCGAGCGACTGGTATGCCATCACCGCGATGCGACCGTCGACGGCCAAGGCGGACAGCGCAACGGGCAGCATGTCCCTCAACGCGTCCAGTTCGCTGTTGACGGCGATACGGAGCGCCTGGAAGGTCCGCTTCGCCGGATGTCCCCCGGTTCGACGAGCCGGAGCCGGAACCGCCTGGTAGATCACCTCGACCAGCTCCGCGGTCGAAGCGAACGGTGAGTGGGCGCGCCGCCGGACGATGTGTGTCGCGATGCGGCGGGCCAACTTCTCCTCGCCGTAGCGGCGCAAGATGTCACGCAGCGCGGCCTCGTCATAGGTGTTGAGGATCTCGGCGGCGGTCAGCGGCGAGGTGGGGTCCATCCGCATGTCCAGCGGCGCGTCCTGCGCGTAGGAGAAACCCCGTTCGACGCGGTCGAGTTGCATGGAGGAGACACCGAGGTCGAACAGCATGCCGTCGACGGATTCCGTTGACCCGTAGCCCGATTCGGTCAGTGCAGTCTCGATATCGTCGTACCGCGTTTGCACCAGCGTGAGCCGGTCGGCAAAACGTGACAGCCGCGTGCGAACGATCTCCAGCGCGGTCGGGTCGCGGTCGACACCGATCAGCCGCAGCCCGGGCAGTTCGGTGAGGAAGCGTTCGGCATGCCCGCCGGCGCCGATGGTGCCGTCGACGAGCACCGCGCCCGATCCATCGGCGTGGTGGCGGGTCAAGGCGGGCCGCAGTAATTCGAAGCAGCGATCGAGTAACACGGGCACATGGCCGAACCCACCAGTGGCGTCAGGCATGAGAACACCTTCCCGACGTGAGATGTCATCGGCCGCATGGCAAGTCATTCGGGCGGCCGGCTGCAACCGGCTTCGCCGCGCTCGCAGCCGCGGGTCCGCTGCATCGAGGTCCCTGTCCGATTGCACGAACCTGGCGTCGGGGAAGTACGTCAGGGCCGGTTCGGACAGAGGCCACGTTGCACGGGCACGCGCCTCAGATAATGTCGCCGAGTGCTTCATCGCTGGCTGCGGAGAAGTTCTCTTCGTGGGTTTCTTGGTAGAGCTGCCAAGCCGCTGCGTCCCAAATCTCCAAATATTCAATCGATCCGATGACGACGCAGTCCTTGGAGAGGTGCGCGTAGCGACGGTGGTCGGCCGACAACGTGATCCGGCCCTGGGCGTCGGGGTGCTGCTCGTCGGTGCCGGCAGCCAGGTTGCGCAAGAACGCCCTCGCTTCCGGGTTGCTGCGAGAAGTCCGGCTCGCTTTGCGGGCGAGTTCCTCGAATTGCGCTCGCGGATATACGGCGAGGCTGTGGTCTTGGCTCTTGGTGACCATCAACCCCCCTGCCAGCGCGTCGCGGAATTTCGCGGGCAGCGTGAGCCGCCCTTTGTCGTCGAGCTTTGGCGTGTAGGTGCCGAGAAACATCTGGCCACCTCCATGCCTTCCGACTTCCGCCACGATACCCCACAATCCCCCACTTCGCTCCATTTAACGACACGTATGTCACCGATCGGTGTCATTTCTGCAGGTTCTCGGCCACCGCTAGGGCCGGGCGGCCATCAGACGGCACCCGCGAAGTCACGTGAAAAGCGCGTTGAGCTGCAGTTATCGGCAATAGTGGGGCGTAGTGGGTCGTGCGGCGCGGCCACGGCCGTCCCGCGGCCTTCAGTGGGGCACAAAAAAGGGCAGCCACTCGGCTGCCCTTAGTGCGTCCGGCGCGCTACTCCTCGAAGCGACGGCGGAACCGGTCTTCCATACGGCTGGTGAACGACCCGCCGGCGTTCTTGCCGCGGCGTTGACGTGCTGCAGTCGACGATCCCGGGCGCTCACCGCGTCCGGCGAGGCGCGGACCGGTGATGGCGAACACCACACCGGCGAACATCACCACGAAACCGAGCACGGACAGGACCGGGAACGTTCCGATCATGGTGGCCTTAAACGCCACACCGGAAACCAACATCGCAAGTCCGAGCACAAAAAGCGCCGCACCCTGTAGCCGTCGCCGCGCCGTCGGCGCCCGCAAGCCGCCGCCCCGAACGCTCGAGGCGAATTTCGGGTCCTCGGCATAAAGAGCGCTCTCGATCTGGTCGAGCATCCGCTGCTCGTGATCGGAGAGTGGCATCAGTCCCTCCTTGCCGAAAACCTGTCACGTAAACCGATAGCACGCCTGCGCCCGTTGCGGGAGCAACTAATGGAAATGATACGAGGTCTATCTGCGCGTTACCACCGCTTCGCACGCTGATTGTACGTGCGGCCGGTCGGTGAACAGCGCTGCGCCACCGCGCCCGATAATGGAATGGCGTACCGCATCGCACGACTGACGGTGACTTGACGACTGATGAGGAGACCGCACGTTGGCCACATTCCTCATCAACCTGCCCCCGCAGGACATGCAGCGACGGCTCTCCGACGCCCTGGCGGTGTACGTCGACGCGATGCGTTATCCCCGCGGCACCGAGAATCAGCGGGCTGCGATGTGGCTCGAACACACCCGGCGTCGCGGCTGGCAGGCCGTCGCAGCAGTCGAAGTCGACCCACCGGCCGGGACGGAGCCGTCGTCCGCCGAGTTGGGCGATGCACCGCTGCTGGGGGTGGCTTACGGGTATTGCGGCGCACCAGACCAGTGGTGGCAGCAGCAAGTGGTAGCGGGCCTGCAGCGCAGCGGCTTCCCCGACCCCGAAATCACCAAGCTGACCGCCAGCTATTTCGAGCTGACCGAGTTGCACATCCACCCTCGGGCGCAAGGCCGCGGCCTCGGTGAAGCGCTGGCCCGTCGACTCCTCTCGGAACGCAGCGAAGCCAATGTGTTGCTGTCGACGCCGGAGACCGATGGTGAGGAGAATCGGGCCTGGCGGCTCTATCGGCGACTGGGCTTCATCGACATCATCCGCGGCTACCACTTCACCGGTGACCCACGGGCATTCGCAATCCTCGGACGCGCATTGCCGCTGTAGTGGCACCGGCGCCGCCAAGGTCTGGCACGATGACCTGGTGCGCGCCAGCGGTATACAGCTTCTATCCCGGGATTCCGCGGCACGGTTGGTGAGCCGTCGCATCGCAGCGTTGGCGTTGCTGCTGCTGGTGATACCCGTGGTCGCGGGGTGCGTGCGGATCAAGGCATCGATCACCATCTCCCCCGACGACCTGGTGTCCGGCGACATCGTCGCGGCGGCCAAACCGCGCAACGAGAAAGACAACGGTCCGCAGCTCGACCCGAACACGGCCTTCGCCCAGAAGGTCGCGGTCTCGAAATACGACCGCGACGGCTATGTCGGCTCCCAGGCGACGTTCTCCGATCTGACGTTCGCTGAAGTACCGGAGCTCGCGCAGATGAACTCCGACGCGCAGGGGGTCAACCTGTCGCTGCGCAGAGCCGGCGATCTGGTGATCCTCGAAGGGCGAGCGGATCTGACATCGCTCAACGATCCCGACGCCGAGGTGGAGTTGTCCGTCTCGTTCCCGGGATCGGTGACCTCCACCAACGGTGATCGCGTCGGTGAGCAGACCGTGCAGTGGAAGCTCAAGCCCGGCGTGGTCAGCATGCTCAGTGCCCAAGCCCGCTACACCGATCCCAGCACCCGCTCATTCCAGGGGGCGGCGTTGTGGCTTGCCCTGGCGTCGCTCGCGGTGGCCGCCGTCGTGGGCGGCTTGGCCTGGTACACCCGGGACCGCTCACCTCGGGTTGCCGAGCCGAGCGAGCCGCCGTCGGGCTGACCGACGTCGGCGGCCGCGGTCAGCCAGCGGGCGACCAGTAGTCCAGCATCTCGGCGAATGTCTCGAACGCCGCTGCAGTATTGCCGTAGGTGGCTTCGAGATGGATGCTCAGCGGGTAACCCAAGTCGACGACGCCGTCGATCACCCGCTTGTACAGGTCGAGTACCAGCTTGCGCCGTTGCACCGGTTCGGTGTTGGCCAGTGTCGTCACGAACGCCTGCTCCTCGGCGACGGCGGCGTTGCCCGGGTCTTGGATCAGCCAGTTGATGAAGCCGATCTTTTCCTCCAGCTTCGGCACGAAGCCGAAGCCCAACAAGATCTCCGGCCGGTGATCGGTCTTGGCGGCGAAGTCGGTCAAAAAGCCCACAATCGCATCCGAATACAGCAGCTGCGTCTGGGCGAAGGTGGCGCCCTGATCGCACTTGAAGTTCAGCCGGCCCGTCTCACCTTCGCGGGTGGGAATCAGGATCACGCCCCGATTGGCCACCACCTCTTGATAGATCGACAGGGCGTCGGTCGGCGCGACGCCCGAGCCCTCGCCGTCGGCCATCGTGCGGGGAACACCGACGAAAACGATGCCTTCGATCCCGGCGTCCACCAGCCTGCCCAGCCGCTGGCGTAGCGCAGGTTCATCCATGAAAGCAGTTACCTGACTGCACAATCCACCGATGCCCGGCAGTTCGGGCTTGATCGTCGTCCAGAAGTCGAGCACGTCCATCTTGGGCTTCATCTCGATCGGCCGATCGTCGTCTTCTGCGATCAGCCCGGGCATCATCACGTGCCCGATGCGTCCATCGAGTCCCGATTCGGCCGCCAGCCGCACCACTTTGTGGGCGTCCTCGAGAGCTTGCTCCGTGCCGCGATCGACGTTCGGCGGCACCAATTCAAGCGCGATGGTGTTCAAAGTCAACGAGCTGCTCCTCATTCAACGACTAGTTCCCGCGCCCCGGCAATCAGCTGTCGCGAACCCACGTCGGCCCTTCAAGCGGCGCTGGCCAGGCCGCGCGCGCCGGCATCTCCGAGACAGCATAGAGAGGCCGTCGAAGTCGCCCTCCGGCGACGGTCCATCGCGCAGCCGGGCCGGCCTGGTCCGGGCAAAACCCGCTGGACAACGCCACGCCGAATAGACTTGGCGGGCCATCACGTCCAGCGACCGGGAAGAGGTGTTGCGCTGAGCGCACGAGCAGCGGCGACCGTCGAGGTGGCCGACGCCGTCATGGACCACTTGCGCCGGTATTTGCGCCACCGGCGAGGCGAGGCCGCCCACATCGGCAGCGACTATCACGCGCTGACCGGCGGCCTGGAGGACTTCGTCCTCGGCGGCGGCAAACGGCTACGCCCGATCTTCGCCTACTGGGGCTGGCGGGCGGTGTCCAGCGAGGACGCCGATGCGCAGGCGCTGCTCTTGTTCGGTGCGTTGGAGTTGTTGCACGCCTCGGCGTTGCTGCATGACGATGTGATCGACAGCTCGGCGACGCGACGTGGCCGGCCCACCGCTCACCACCAGTTTGCCGCCTTGCACCGCGAGCGTGGCTGGCGCGGACCGGCCGATCAATTCGGGATTTCGGCGGCGATCCTGCTCGGCGACCTGGCGTTGGTATGGGCCGACGACATGGTCGCCGACGTCGATCTTCCGCGCGATGCCCGCAGGCGGGTGCGCCGGGTTTGGGCCGACATTCGCACCGAGGTGCTCGGCGGTCAATACCTCGACATCGTCGCTGAGGCCAGCGCTGCCGAGTCGATCGCCTCGGCCATGGCGGTCAACACCTACAAGACCGCCTCCTACACGGTGTCGCGTCCGCTGCAGCTGGGCGCGGCCGCGGCGGCTGATCGACCCGACGTACAGGCGCTGTTCCACGAGGTCGGCAATCAGCTGGGCGTGGCTTTTCAGCTGCGCGACGACGTGCTGGGCGTGTTCGGTGATCCGGCCGTGACCGGCAAGCCGTCCGGAGACGACCTGCGCTCCGGCAAGCGCACTGTGCTGCTGGCTACCGCCCTCGAGTTGGCCGACGCCTCAGATACCGCCGCCGCCAAGCTGTTGCGCAGCTCGGTCGGCACGCGCTTGAGCGACGAGCAGGCGCGCGAACTGTGCGACGTGATCGAACGGGTCGGGGCGCTGACCACGGTCGAGGAGCAGATCGCGACGTTGACCCGGCGAGCGCTGGAATTGGTGGCCGAGGCGCCCATCTACGACGCGGCCAAGACCGGTCTATCTGATCTGGCCACCCTGACCGCGAACCGGTCTGCCTGACGCCCATGTCGACTCCCACTACTGCTTCGGCGTCGAGTGCTCCTGCGCCCCAGCTTTTTTCGCGGCTGCGAGAATTCACGAACACCGCCGACGGCCGGCCGGCGCTGCTGGGTTGCCTCGGTGCGGTACTGATCACCACGGGTGGTCTCGGGGCGGGCAGCACCAAGCAGCATGATCCGCTGCTGGACACGTTGCACCTGTCCTGGCTGCGCTACGGCCACGGCCTGGTGCTGTCCTCGATCCTGCTGTGGGTCGGGGTCGCGTTGATGCTGAGCGCGTGGCTGTGGTTGGGCAGACGGGTACTCGCCGGTGCCACAGACCAATTCGCCATGGTGGTCACGACCGGATTCTGGCTGGCGCCGCTGCTGCTCTCGGTGCCGGTCTTCAGCCGCGACACCTACTCATATCTGGCTCAGGGCGCATTGCTCCGCGACGGACTGGACCCGTACGCGGTCGGACCGATCGATAACCCGAATCCATTGCTGGACAACGTCAGTCCGATCTGGACCATCACCACCGCACCGTACGGCCCGGCCTTCATCATGATCGCCAAGCTGGTGACGATGCTGGTCGGCGACCATGTGATCGTCGGGACGATGTTGCTGCGATTGTGCATGCTGCCCGGATTGGCGTTGCTCATCTGGGCGACGCCGCGCATTGCACGGCACGTCGGAGCGAACGGGCCTATCGCGTTATGGGTTTGCGCGCTGAACCCGCTCGTGATCATCCATCTGATGGGCGGCGTGCACAACGAGATGCTGATGGTCGGCCTGATGGCTGCCGGTATCGCGCTGACCTTCGAGCGGCGTGACATCGTCGGCATCGCCGTGGTCGCGGTCGGGACAGCGGTGAAGGCCACCGCCGGCATCGCCCTGCCGTTCATGGTCTGGGTGTGGATGCGTCATCTTCGCGAACGTCGCGGATACCGGCCGCTGCAGGCTTTCTCGGTGGCCGCGGGAGCCTCGGTGTTGATCGTCGTCGCGGTGTTCGCGGTGCTTTCCGGGGTGGCCGGGGTCGGACTGGGCTGGTTGACCGCGCTGGCCGGCTCGGTGAAGATCATCAACTGGCTGACCATTCCGACGGCGACCGCGAATCTGGTTCACACCGTCGGTGGATTGTTCTTCTCGGTCAATTTCTACGGGGTGCTGCAGGTCACGCGGGCCGTGGGGATCGTGATCATCGCGATCGCGCTGCCGCTGCTGTGGTGGCGGTTCCGCCACGACGACCGTCAGGCGCTCGCCGGGATCGCATGGGCGATGGTGGTCGTAGTGCTGTTCGCGCCGGCCGCTCTGCCGTGGTACTACTCATGGCCGCTGGCCGTCATCGCGCCGCTTGCCCAGTCGCGGCGCGCGGTGGCCACGGTCGCGGCGCTCTCCACGTGGATCATGGTCATTTTCAAACCCGATGGGGCGCACGGGATGTACTCATGGCCGCACGTACTGCTGGCCTCTGCGGTGGCAGTGTTCGCCTGGCGCACGCTGAACCGGGACGAGCCCGCGGTCGAACACGCCTGACAGCGGAGTCAATACGCCATGGCCTGCGCGCGGCGCAGTACTTCGCGGGCCTGATGGGCGTGCAGCGCGTCGATCGGGCGGGCGTTGCTGAGCGCGTCGCGCGAACCGTCCCGCGTGACCGTCAGCGACGGGTCGGGGGTGAACAGCCAGCGCACGATCTCGGTGTCGTGGTAGCCGCCGTCGCGCAGGACCACCAGCAACCCCGGCAGGCTCTTGACGACTTCGCCGGTGCTGGTGAAGAAGATCTGCGGCACCACGATGTCACCGTCCCGGCGCACCGCGACGAGCTGGCCTTCCTTGAGATGCTGCTGCACTTTGGTCACCGCCACCCCGAGCAAGTCGGCGACATCGCGAAGGTCGTAGGTCGGTTCGTCAGGGTCGAGAACATCGTCCCCGGCCGGAATCCTGCTCACCAGAACAGTGTAAGGCCGCCGCCACCTACGATGAGCGCGTGACTGCAGCCGCGGGCGGAGACCTCCCCGAGGGAGCACTACTGGACGGGCGCTATCGCGTCGCGACCAAGATCGCCACTGGCGGTACCTCAACGGTCTACCGCGGCCTGGACACCCGGTTGGACCGCCCAGTGGCGCTCAAGGTGATGGACTCCCGATACTCCGGCGATCAGCAATTTCTGACCCGCTTCCAACTCGAGGCCCGCAGCGTCGCCCGCCTCAAGGATCCCGGGCTGGTCGCGGTCTACGACCAGGGCCTGGATGCCCGACACCCGTTTCTGGTGATGGAGCTTGTCGAGGGCGGCACGCTGCGCGAACTACTCGCCGAGCGCGGGCCGATGCCGCCACATGCGGTCGCCGCGGTGCTGCGCCCGGTGCTGGGCGGGCTGGCCGCCGCACACCGCGCCGGCCTCGTGCACCGCGACGTCAAACCCGAGAACGTCTTGATCTCCGACCAGGGCGAGGTCAAGATCGTCGACTTCGGGCTGGTGCGCGCCGTCGCCGAGGCCGGAATCACCTCCGCCAGCGTCATTCTCGGCACCGCGGCTTACCTGTCCCCCGAGCAGGTCAAAGACGGCAACGCCGGGCCGCGCAGCGATGTCTACGCCACGGGGATCGTCGCCTACGAGTTGCTGACCGGGCAGACGCCGTTCTCCGGTGACACGGCACTGTCGGTCGCCTATCAGCGTCTGGACACCGATGTGCCGCCGCCCAGCAGCGTGATCAGCGGAGTCCCTTCGCAATTCGACGAGCTGGTCCAGCGTGCGACGTCCCGCGATCCCGCCAGCCGTTACGCCGACGCCCACGACATGGGCGTGGAACTAGATGCGATCGTCGACGCACTGCACCTTCCCGATTTTCGGGTGCCCTCGCCGCGCAACTCGGCGCAACACCGGTCAGCGGGGGCACCGCCCAGTCAGGCCGACGGGAACCGCATTACCGATCCGCGCCAGCCGGCCGCCATACGTCCGCCGATTCATCAACCAACGCGTCAGCTGACTCGCGACCTGCGGGACTGGCCGGCGGCGCCGACCAGCCACGGCGGCGAATACCGGGACCGGTCACGACAATTCGCCGGCATCGATCTGGTCGAGTTTTCCCTCGAACGCCAGCATTCCCGGCGGATGATTTTGATCTGGGTCGCGATCGTGTTGTCGATCACCGGAATGGTTGCCGCCGCGGCGTGGACCGTCGGCAGCAATATCGGCGGATTGCTCTAGTCGCCGTGGCGATCGCGAGCGCGGCGGAGCCGGGCGAAGCGGGTCGCCACCTAATCCCGCAGCATCTCGGCGACCAGGAACGCCAGCTCCAGTGACTGCTGCGTGTTCAGCCGGGGGTCGCATGCTGTTTCGTAGCGGCCGCTCAGGTCGGTGTCCGAGATATCTTGTGCGCCACCGAGACATTCGGTGACGTTCTCGCCGGTGATCTCGACGTGGATGCCGCCGGGGTAGGTGCCCAGCGCACGGTGCACCTCGAAGAAGCCCTGCACCTCGTCGACAATCCGGTCGAAGTGCCGCGTCTTGTAGCCGGTGGACGACTCGTGGGTGTTGCCGTGCATGGGATCACACTGCCAGATCACCAGATGCCCTGTCGCCTGGACCTTTTCGATGATCGGAGGCAGCAGTTCACGCACTTTGTTGTTGCCCATCCGGCTCACCAGCGTCAGGCGACCCGGCTTGTTGTGCGGGTCGAGGCGCTCGACGTATTCGACGACCTGATCCGGTGTGCTCGACGGCCCGATCTTGACACCGATCGGGTTGGCGATGACCTCCGCGAACGCGATATGCGCTCCGTCGAGCTGACGGGTGCGATCGCCGATCCACAGATAGTGCGCCGACAGGTCATACAGTTGCGGCTCCCCGTCCTCTTCCGAAGACAGCCGCAGCATCGATCGCTCGTAGTCGAGTACCAAAGCCTCATGGCTGGCGTAAATTTCGGCGGTTTGCAGGTTGCGGTCGGCCACTCCGCAGGCGCTCATGAATTTGAGCCCCCGGTCGATCTCGGACGCCAGCGCCTCATAGCGCGCACCAGCCGGTGAGGTGCGGACGAATTCCCGGTTCCAGTCGTGCACCAGGTGCAGCGACGCCAGACCCGAGGCGGTCAACGCGCGCACGAGGTTCATCGCCGCGCCGGCGTTGGCGTAGGCACGGACCAGCCGCGACGGGTCGTGCTCGCGTACGGCCGCGTCGGGCGCAAACCCGTTGACCATGTCGCCGCGGTAGGAGCGAAGACCAAGCGCGTCGGTGTCAGCGGACCGCGGCTTGGCGTACTGACCGGCGATGCGGGCCACCTTGAGCACCGGCACGCTGGCGCCGTAGGTCAATACCACCGCCATCTGCAGCAGAGTGCGGATGTTGCCCTTGATGTGCGGCTCGGTGTTGTCGACGAAGGTCTCGGCGCAGTCGCCGCCCTGCAGCAGAAACGCCTCACCGCGGGCGACCTGGGCCAGCATCTCCTGCAGCCGCACGACTTCCGACGGCACCGTCACGGGCGGCACACTCTCGAGAACCTTGCGCAACGGCTCGACCTGTTCGCGCGTCCAGCCCGGCTGCTGCGCGGCCGGCTTGGCCAGCGCGGCGTCCAGGCGGGCCCGTAGCTCCTCCGGCAGCGGAGGCAGCGACGGGAGCTGCTCGATCGGCACGTCGACGGTCCAGTTCACCCGTCTATGGTAACCGCGCTGTAGACGGCATCGATCCGGCCACTATCAGCGACGATGCCGACACGCCGGGCTAACGCTTTTCGTCGTCACACGACATGATCACCTGATAGCGCGTCCGCTGGTCACGGGCGTCGACCAGGGCGTCGTGCACATTGGCCGACCGTCGCGGCATCCGGGGGCTGCCACGCTGCTCCCAGAGCTGACGCAGCTCGTGGGTGAAGCGCGGCATCTGCGGCGGCAGGTGGGTCATCGGGCCCCATAACTGGCACAGCGCCACGTGGTCATAGGCGCCCACCCAGGCCCACAGCTCGATCGGCTCAGACCCGTCGATGTCGAAGAACGTCTCGAGGTCGTCGCGAATCTGCGCGCGCGACCGCCACACTTTCGACGCCGGTGACGGTAGCTTGGGCAGCACATTCGCACGCACCCAACTGCCAGCCCGATCCGGATCGAATTCGGTTGATACCGCGTAGTATTCGCGGCCGTCCTCGGCGACCACCCCAATCGAGATCAGCTCGATGTTATAGCCGTCGTCGATGAATTCGGTGTCGTAGAAATAGCGCACCGCCGGCTACCGCACACCGAAGCCGCTGGCAAGCACGCTGGGCACCTGCTCCGGCGGTGGTGCTGGATGGACCTCGCGGTCCAGTTGCGCGTCGACCATGCGGTGCGACGGTACCCGGGGCGTGCCGGCGACGGCGTACTGCAGCCAGAGCTTGGCCCGCACCACCGGGCGCCGCAGGGTTCGCTCGCGTTGCAGCGCGCGGCTCATCTTGTTCAGGCGGCTCATGTAGAGATAACGCGCCCAGGGCGCCTGCGGGCGGGACAGCCGGATCGCCCCGATCAACAGCAGCGGGACGAAGAACATGCCGATCAGGCCGGTCCACACCTTGCCCTTGAGCACAACGAGGACCGCCAGCGGCAGCGTGAGCGCCATAGCAAACACCAAGCCCGTCCGCAGCACCACCGAATGCGTGGTGTCGTGCCACAGGCTGATGAAAAACATCAGCGGATGCAGCCCCAGAACCAGCAACCCGCCGACCGCGACCGCAGCGAAGACCGCGTCAACCGAGGTCCGCCCGTCCTCCTCCCAGTACACATCGGACAGGTGCAGAATGAGCGCGTACTCGTCGAGAACCAGCGCGGCGCCGATACCGAAAAGGATTGCCGTCGCGGTGAATTCGGATGCGTTTCCGTTGACCGACAGTGTCACCAACGTGACGCCGGAAATCATCACCAGCACGACGCCGACCACCACATGATGGATGTGTTTGGACCCCACGTGGATGTTCCGCGGCTCCCACCATCGAGGTGGCCGGCCAGTGTCCTTGTGACGGCGGATCAGGCGCACCAAGGTCCGCGCCACAAAGAACGTGACGATGAAGGCGATCAGACAGCACAGCAGCGGTAGCCGACCGCGACCGATGATGTCGTGTTCGAACCAGTGCAGCACGTTAAAAAACCTACGCTCACTCGCCGCGGATGGCCGTCCGCAACACCGACTAGCGCGCGGGCACCGATAAGCTGTGCACCGACATGACTAGATGGGGCTCGCCCGATGCGGGCAGTTCGCTCGGGGAAACGGCCGGGGCGCAGCCAAGCAGCTGGCGAAACGCCTGCTGGTTGCTGCTTCAGCTGCCGGCACTCGCGGCGCTGGGATACGCCGGTTGGCGGCTGATCGGGACCATGCCCTACCGGATCGACATCGACGTCTACCGGATGGGCGGCCAGGCCTGGCTAGACGGTCACCCGTTGTACAGCCACGACGTCAAGTTCCATACCCCGATCGGCTTGAACCTGCCGTTCACCTATCCCCCGCTGGCCGCCGTTTTCTTCGCTCCGTTCGCCTGGCTGGGCATGCCGGCCGCCAGTGTCACCATCACGCTGATCACCCTGGCGCTGCTGTTGGTGTCCACGATGATGGTCCTGACCGGGCTGGGAGTCTGGACCACCACGCGTATGGTGCCGGGGCCTGCCTGGTTGCGCCGCTGGTGGTTGACGACGCTGATCGTGGCCTGGGCGACGCTGCACCTCGAACCGATCGAAGCGAACTTCGATTTCGGCCAGATCAATGTCGTGCTGATGACGCTGGTGATCGCCGAGTGCGTGCCGCGTCGCACGCCGTGGCCGCGCGGGATGCTGCTGGGGCTGGGCATCGCCCTCAAGCTCACGCCGGCGGTGTTCCTGCTGTACTTCCTGCTGCGCCGTGACCGCCGTGCCGTCCTGACCTCGCTGGCGTCCGTCGTGGCAGCGATCGCGGCGGGATTCGCGCTGGCCTGGCGGGACTCATGGGAGTACTGGACGCACACCGTGCGCAACACCGATCGAATCGGATCGGCCAGCCTGAACACCAACCAGAACATTGCCGGCACATTGGCACGGCTGGGGCTTGACGAGCATCAACGATTCCTGCCGTGGGTGTTGGCCTGCTTCTTGGTGCTGTCGCTGACGGTGTGGGCGGCACGTCGCGCTTTGCGGGCCGGCGAGCCGGTCCTGGCAGTCATGTGCATTGCCCTGTTCGGGCTGGCGGTATCGCCGGTGTCCTGGTCGCACCACTGGGTGTGGATGCTCCCGGCGGTGCTGGTGACCGGGGTGCTGGCCTGGCGGCGGCGCAACGTCGCACTGGCGGTTGTGACCGCGGCCGGGATGGCCGTGATGGTCTGGACGCCGATCGACCTGATGCCCAAGCATCACGAGGTGACCGCGTCGTGGTGGCGTCAGCTGGTCGGAGCGTCCTACCTGTGGTGGGCGCTGGCGACCATTGTCGCCGCCGGCGCGACTGTCGCCGTGCGCAGTGCGGTCGCTACCACACCCCAGGCGTCGACCACGCCGGCGCCGGTGTCAGCCGTCAGCTGACATGGCCAAGAACCGCTACCCGGCCGCCGTCTCAGGAATCCGAGACGGCGGTACTTTTCCCGAGTGCGTCTCGCCGCTGCCGTTCTTCAATGTTGCGGCATAGATGTCGACGTACTCCTGATCGGAAAGACCCATCAGTTCGTAGATCACTTCGTCGATGACGGCGCGTTCGATGAAGCGGTTGCCGGCCAGCCCCTCGAACCGGGAGAAGTCCATCGGCTTACCGAATCGGACGGTGACCTTGCCGAACCGCAGCATCGAGGTTCCCGGCGGGTTCACCTTGTTGGTTCCGATCATCGCGACCGGAATCACCGGCACTCCGGTCTCCAGCGCCAGACGCGCCAACCCGGTCTTGCCCTTGTAGAGCCGGCCGTCGGGCGAGCGCGTCCCTTCGGGGTACATGCCGAGCAACTTGCCTTCGCCCAGCACCCGCTTGGCTGTGTCCAATGCCGCCTGAGCTGCGTCGGCACTACTGCGATCGATCGGCACCTGGCCGACGGCAGTGAAGAACCACCGACTCAACCAACCCTTGAAACCGGTTCCGGTGAAGTACTCCGACTTGGCCAGGAACGTGATGCGGCGCCGCACCACCAACGGAAGGTAGAAGCTGTCCATCACCGCCAGATGGTTGCTGGCCAGAATCGCCGGACCGGAGTGCGGAACATATTCCAGTCCTTCAACTTTCGGCCGACCAATGACCGTGAGCAACGGGCCGAGGAAGATGTACTTCAAAAGCCAGTACGCCACGGAGCCTCCTTCTCAGCCGCTGCCAACAGTGTTCAGCGCCAAGAGTACCGATCGAGTGTGTGTGCGACCACAGGACACCGACGACTTGCCAACACTGCGCCGCCGATCGCCCGATGTGGTAATACCTGCCGCTAGTCCTCGACGGTGACGGCGATGGGCTGGTAACGGCTCGTCGGTGCCGGTTCGTCGGCGGCCTCTTGGCCACCACCGCTCGGCGGGGCGCCCGGCGGCTGCGGAGTCGGCCGGTCGACGTGGTCGACGATGGTCCGGATCAACGCCAGCAAAGTCACGCTGTGCTCGGCGATCACCGTCACCAGCGGATGTTCGTCTCCGGTGACGACCGCGGCCAGTGCGCACACCGGACACCACACCTGCTGGCATTTGCCGGTGCCCGGCCCGCCGCCGGCTGCGGCCGCGGCCGCCAACCGGACCGCCGGGTCGATCTGGTCGAGAATCTTCTGCGCGAGTTTGCGTAGCTCTGGCCCGATGTCGGAATGCGGGCGGGTCATTTGGGCCACACCTCCGGGTCAGGTCGAAAACGCACCGTCAACTCGCTACCGCGAAGATGCGCGTCCAGCACTATGCATCGCCGCAGAACGGACGCCAGTCGAACTCTGCGTCGCATCCCGCCGACACCGACGATCAGATCGTCGCCGACCCGGCCCAGGTTCAGCGCGCCGGAATCGATCTGAGGTAACTCTAGCCGCAATCGGTAGACCGACTGCAGTCCAGAGCCGGACTCCAGATCCACCACTGGGCGCAGCGGACCGGGAGGCGACGACCCGTCCCGTCGGCGCGCGCTGTCCAGCAGTTCGGCGAGTGCTTTGGCCCCGATCGGCTCGCCGGCCAGATGTGGGGTGAGCACCAGTGCCACGTCACCGATCGCGGCATCGAGTTCGTCGAGCACGGTTCGCTGCTCACTGATTCGCTCCGAATACCAGTCGAAAGCCGGATGGGCCGGCAGGTTGCTGTACTCGTACGAATCGTCTTGCATCAGAATCTGGTTGACGATCAGTTCCTCGACGCGCACGCCCATCAACGCCAGCGCACCCAGCGTCCGTATTGCTTCGGCCGCCACGACGCGCTCCGCGGTCAGCACCAGATGCGCTCCCACTCGTGTTCCGTCGGTCAGCAGGGTGCTGAGCTGCTCGACGCTGGCACTGATGCGTTCCAGCAACTCCACCACGGCGACCGAACGCGCGTCGTCGGCGCCGGTGGAGAGCCGGCGATGGCGCGGCCATGCCCGCTCGACGTAGAGCGCGAAGGTGGCCGGCAGGGTCAGCATCCGCAGCGCGTCGGCGGTCGACGCGCAGTCGACCACCAGGTAATCCCACTGCCCGCACCTGGCCAGTTCCCCGACCTCGTGCAGACCGAGCACTTCCTGAACACCGGGCAGTGCCGAAAGTTCTTCCGGCGCAATATCTTCCAACTCCGATTCGGGGAAGCGACGGCCGAGCGTCGAGACCACGCTTCGCCAGTGCGCCTCGAGCAGTGCCAGGGTGTCCATCGCCAACGCGTCGAGTGAACCGGTTTCCAAATCTGCCATCACCCGCGTGGCGTCGCGGTGACCGTTCGGCGAAACCGTCACACCGAGTACGTCGCCCAGTGAGTGCGCCTGGTCGGTCGAGACCAGCAGCACCCGCTGACCGGCGCGCGCTTGATGAACGGCCGTTGCGGCCGCCAGTGTGGACTTCCCTACCCCACCCTTGCCGACGAAAAGACTGATTCGAGATGAGGAGGGCGCTACCGATTCACCCTGATTCACTCAGCCTCGACTCGTTTCTTCAGATCCTTCAATGCGGTGTCGGTCAACCTGCGCTCGGCTTTGCGCTTCAGCAGGCCGATCATCGGAATCGCCAGATCGACGGTGAGTTCGTAGGTCACATCGGTACCAGATCCCTTGGGCGCCAACCGGTATACGCCGTCGAGGGACTTGAGCAGCGAACTGGAAACCAATGACCAGCTCACCGACTTACGGTCTTTGGGCCAGGTGTAGGACAGCACCAGGGTGTCTTTGAGGACGCTGGTGTCCAGCACCAACCGCGCCACCTTCGGGTTGCCGGTGGTGTCGGATTCCAGCACCTCGGCCTCCTTGTACTCAGACACCCAATCGGGATAGGAACTGATGTCGGCGATCACGTCCATCACCGTGCCGGGGTCGGCGTCGATATAGATCGTTTGGGACGTCTTTTCCGCCACTTGATCGCTTCCTTCTCCGCGCTGCGCGGGTTGGGCTCCCCTGCCGGCCGAATACTTACATGGTCAGCGGCGCTAATCCGCGCCCACGGCAGAAACGGTACCCCCGACGCACTTCAGGCCTGGTCGAGCACCGGGGAAACTCCGACCGGACGGGAGCTTTCCAGCGTCGTCTTCACTTCGAACGCCATTTTCTTCCCAGCGACGCGACGACGGTGCGTCATTTTCGTCAGGTTGAGCTTGGCCAGCTGTGCGGGCGCCACTCCGGACGGTTCGGCGTGCAAAAAGTAGTGCAGCAACGCACCACCCAGCATCGGCTCGAGCCAGATCTCCATCGTGCCGGTCAGCGGCCCGGCCACTGCCCATCGAACGCCCTGCGCTCCGCGATCCTGGGTGACCTCCAGCCGCAGATCGGGCCACCATCGCCGCCAGTTGGACGGATCGCCCACG
>JAVHWH010000261.1:0-3086 GCA_032159915.1 Mycobacterium sp. | reverse complement strand
GTTCGCCTCGTTGTGCTTCTCGGCATAGGAGACGAGGTCGGTCAGGGTGAAGCCGTCATGGCAGGTGACGAAGTTGATCGAGGCCGAGGGGCGCCGGCCGGTCAGGGCATAGAGGTCGGAGCTCCCGGTCACCCGGTTGGCGAAGTCGCCCAGGGCCTGGGGCTCGCCCCGCCAGTAGTCGCGCACCGTGTCGCGATACTTCCCGTTCCACTCGGTCCACAAACCCGGGAAGTTGCCGACCTGGTAGCCACCTTCGCCGATGTCCCACGGCTCGGCGATCAATTTGACCTGGCTGACGACCGGATCTTGTTGCACCAGATCGAAAAACGCGCTCAACCGGTCGACGTCATAGAACTCGCGGGCCAGGGTGGAGGCCAGGTCGAAGCGGAAGCCGTCGACATGCATCTCGGTCACCCAGTAGCGCAGCGAGTCCATGATCAGCTGCAGGGTGTGCGGGTTGCGCGCGTTGAGGCTGTTACCGGTGCCGGTGAAGTCCTTGTAGAACCACAGTTTCTCGTCGACCAGTCGGTAATAGGCGGCATTGTCGATGCCGCGGAAATTGATCGTCGGCCCGAGGTGGTTGCCTTCGGCGGTGTGGTTGTAGACCACGTCGAGGATGACTTCGATGCCCTCCTCGTGGAATGCCCGGACCATCGACTTGAACTCGGTCACCGCGCCACGGGCGCGCCGGTTGGCGGCGTACTGATTGTGTGGGGCGAAGAATCCGAATGTGTTGTAGCCCCAATAATTGCGCAGGCCCAGGTCCAGCAGACGGTGGTCGTGCATGAATTGGTGCACCGGCATCAGTTCGATCGCGGTGACGTTCAGCGACTTCAGGTGGTCGATGACCGCCGGGTGGCCCAGGCCGGCGTAGGTACCGCGCAGCGCCTCGGGGATGGCGGGATGCTGCTGCGTCATCCCCTTGACGTGCGCCTCGTAGATCACCGTCTCGTGGTACGGCGTGCGCGGCGCGCGGTCGTTGGCCCAGTCGAAGTAGGGATTGATGACCACGCTGGTCATGGTGTGCCCGAGCGAGTCGACCCGGGGCGGTGTGCCGGTCTCGGCGGAGTCCTCGGCGGCGACCGCCAAGTCGTAGGAGAACAGCGCCTGGCTGAATCTGAACTCGCCGTCGAAACACTTGCCGTACGGGTCGAGCAATAGCTTGCTGGGGTCGCAGCGGTGGCCCGCCGCCGGCTGGAACGGGCCGTGCACCCGAAAGCCGTAGCGCTGTCCGGGGGTGACGTCGGGCAGGTAGGCGTGCCAGACGTAGCCGTCGACCTCGTCGAGGCGAACGCGCGACTCCTGACCGTCTTCATCGATCAGGCACAGATCGACCTTCTCGGCGATTTCAGAGAACAGTGCGAAATTCGTGCCGGTGCCGTCGTAGTTGGCGCCCAACGGATAGCTGGACCCGGGCCACACGGTGGCCAGCGGGGGTGGAGTCGCGGGAGAGCCACTGGTCGGATCTGACGGGGGCATCACTTGACCTTAGTGGCGGTCCGTTCGGCTCGCCCGGCTACCACAGCCTGCAGCGGGCCCAGCTACCACCATCCCGTAGCGGGCCCCAGTTGGCGGCCCAACTCATTGGTCATCGTGCGCATGTAGGTGGCCGACAGGTGGTGAGCGTCGTGATACACCAACACGTTTCCCTCGACGGCCGGGCAGATGTCGGCGCGGCACACCGCGTCGCTCATGTCCAACGGCTTGAGCATCGGGAACTGCTCAACCCAGTCCAGGGTCGGATTGTGGTCAGCGAGCACGTCGGAGCGCTTGACGCCGCACGACACCGCGTCACCGCCTTTGGCCAGGCAGTCCGACGGGTTGAACGGCTGACCGTCTCTGACCAGCCACGGGGTGTCTCGCATGGCCAGAGTCGGAATGTTGTTGTCGGAGAACGTCTGCCAAATCCCGACGTAGGTGCCCGGCATCACGTCTCCGGGCTTGACGTTCCACGGCCGTGTCGAGGTGGTGAACACGAAGTCCGGATGATCGGCGACCACCGCCGCCATCGCCTTGGGCACCCAGTCACGGCACTCCGGGTAGGGATCGTTGTTGCCCATCACCAACGGCATCTCCTCGGTCGACAGCGGGCAGCCCATCTTGAGGAACGTGGTGACCTTGAAGTGGTGCCGGTGGCCGAGCAGATCTAAAGCGGTCAGCCAGTGCTCGGCATGCGAGCCGCCGGCCAGCGCGATGGTCCTGGCAGCGTTGGTGTCGCCGTAACTGCACTTGATCACGTCGGTGTTCTTGAAATCACTGATGCAGCCGTCGCGGGTGGACGGCGGGTAGTCGGTCTGAGCTTCCAGCACCGTGGGCCGCATCCGCAGCCTGGGCACCCGTACGTGCTTGATCAGTGCGCGGGCGCCGGGGTAGTCGCTGGGACTCAGTGCGCCGAGTTCTTTGCCGCTGGCGCGTTCGACGCTGACGTGCTCGCGCCAGGTGAATGCGGTCGCGGTGAGCGTCACGCCCAGTAGTGCCACCACCGATCCCAGCACCATCGTGGGGCGGCGCAGCCGGGTGCGCCAGGGCACCGCCACAGCGGCTCTGGCCGCGGCAGTAGCGGGCTTGCGCTGCCGCAGCGGTTCTTCGATGTACCGGTTGGTCAGATACGCCAGCAGGCCGGAAACCAACAGCACCGCGGTACCTTCGACGACGTTGGCGTGCGCGTGACCGGTGTAGGCGAGCCAGAAGATCAGCAACGGCCAGTGCCACAGATACAGCGAGTAGGCCATCTCGCCGAGGCGCACCAACGGCGCGGTCGCCAGCAGTCGGTTGGGTAGCGGCAACGCCATACCGTCGGCACGGTTGGCGCCGGCCAGGATGAACACGACGGCGGCGCCGACGGGGACCAACGCCCACGGGCCGGGAAACTGCCTGACGCCGTCGATCAGTGCGCCGCAGGACAGCACCGCCGTCAGCCCGATGGTGGCGGCGGTGACGCGCAACCACATCGGCCACCGGATGTAGGGGACCAGCGCGCCGGCCAGCGCCCCGAGCAGCAACTCCCACGCGCGGGCGAAACTGTTGTAATAGGCCACCGCCTGCTCCGCCTGGTGGGCGAACATCGCATAGACGAACGACGCAAT
>JAVHWH010000233.1:0-13056 GCA_032159915.1 Mycobacterium sp. | reverse complement strand
TCGCTCTCGGTCACCGTCGTCTCAAAATCATTGACCTGACTGAAGCCGGCGCTCAGCCGATGGTCGACTCCGAGCTCGGTCTGACCATCGTCTGGAACGGTTGCATCTACAATTACAAGGAACTGCGGACCGAACTTCAGGGCTACGGTTACCGCTTCTTCTCGCACAGCGACAGCGAGGTGCTGCTCAAGGCCTACCACCGCTGGGGCGACGACTTCGTCAACCACTTCAAAGGCATGTTCGCCTTCGCCATCGTCGAGCGCGACAGCGGTCGCGTGCTGCTGGGCCGCGACCGCCTCGGCATCAAGCCGCTGTACGTGACCGAGGACAGTCACCGGATCCGGTTCGCATCGACGCTGCCGGCGCTGCTGGCCGGTGGTGGCGTGGACACCCGCATCGACCGGGTCGCCCTGCACCACTACATGACGTTTCACTCCGTCGTCCCGGCGCCGGCCACCATCTTGCGCGGCGTGCGCAAGATCCCACCGGGATCGTTGCTGGCCATCGAACCCGACGGGCGTCGCGTCGCAAGCACCTACTGGTCGCCCGACTTCACCCGGCACGACGACCGCTCGGACTGGTCTGAACGCGACTGGGAAGACGCCGTGCTGTCCTCGCTGCGGACCGCAGTCGAGCGCCGCCTGGTCGCCGATGTACCCGTCGGCTGCCTGCTTTCCGGTGGCGTCGACTCCAGCCTGATCGTCGGCCTGCTCGCTGAGGCCGGACAACGCGGGCTGTCGACGTTCTCCATCGGTTTCGAGTCGGCCGGTGACATCAAAGGCGACGAATTCCAGTACTCCGACATCGTGGCCGAGCGCTTCGCGACCGACCATCACCAGATCCGCATCGGCACTGACCGGATGCTGCCGGCTTTGGACGGCGCGATCGGGGCGATGAGCGAGCCGATGGTCAGCCACGACTGCGTCGCCTTCTATCTGCTCAGTCAGGAAGTCGCGCGGCACGTGAAGGTCGTCCAGTCGGGGCAGGGCGCTGACGAAGTGTTCGCCGGCTATCACTGGTATCCGCCGATGGGCGCACCGGCGGCCGCGTCCGTCGAAGGCTCGGTCGCCGAGTACCGGGCCGCCTTCTTCGACCGCGACGAAGCGGGCCTGTCCGCCTTGCTGGCCGAGGGTTACGTGGCGCCGGGGAACCCCAGCCTGCAATTCGTCACCGACCACTTCGCGAACGCCGGCGCCGAAACCGGTATCGACCGCGCCCTGCGCCTCGACACGATGGTGATGTTGGTCGACGATCCGGTCAAGCGGGTCGACAACATGACCATGGCCTGGGGCCTCGAGGGCCGGGTCCCGTTCCTCGACCACGAGCTGGTCGAGCTGGCGGCCACCTGCCCGCCGGAGCTGAAGGTGGCACACGGCGGCAAGGGTGTGCTCAAAGAAGCTGCGCGACGGGTCATTCCGTCGGAGGTCATCGACCGCCCCAAGGGCTACTTCCCGGTTCCCGCCCTGACTCACCTGCAAGGCCCCTATCTCGACATGGTCCGCGACGCTCTCTACGCTCCGGCCGCCAAGGAGCGGGGATTGTTCGACACCAAAGCGGTGGACGCGCTACTGGCCGACCCGAACGGCCGGCTGACACCGCTGCGCGGGAACGAACTCTGGCAGATCGCGCTGCTCGAGCTCTGGCTACAACGTCATGGTGTGACCGGGCCGGCCGCATGATGGTGATTGGTCCCCCAGAGGACCACCCCGAGGCCATCACACTCGGCCTCCACGATGCGACTCCGCCGCATCTGGTCGAGGCGATGTCGAAAGACGTTGAGCTCGAGTTAGGTTGGGGCCGACTGATTTTCGGGCAGACCTTCGCCGATGGGGGGACGCTGGCCGAGGCGCTTCGACGGGAAGCGCCCGGGCGGCGCGACATCTGCATCTACGCGCGCGAATCCCACGTCGTGGTGGCCGGAGCCCCGAGCGAGCTTTTCATCGATCCCAGTCACACGTATCGGCTGCGCTTCACCGACGCCTCGGATGAAGACGCGTCGTCGCCGTCTCCGGTTGGTGTGACGGTGCGCCCGCTGAACGACCCGCACGACGCGGACTCCATGAATCGCGTATTCGTCCGGTGCGGAATGGTTCCCGCGCCGGTCAAGGTGATCTGGGACAACCATCTGCATCATCCCGCCGTCACCTACCTGCTCGCGGTGCGCGACGACGACGGTGCAGTTGTGGGCACTGTGACCGGCGTCGACCACGAGTTGCTGTTCTCCGATCCTGAACACGGCTCGAGTCTTTGGACGCTGGCGGTCGATCCGGGTGCCGGCATCCCCGGAATAGGCATCGCCTTGACCCGAAACTTGGCCGCGCACTTCCGTACTGCGGGCCGCGCGTATATGGACCTGTCGGTGACCCACGACAACGCGGCGGCGATCCGGTTGTACGAGAAGCTGGGCTTCCGGCGGGTCCCGGTGCTGGCGATCAAACGCAAGAACGCCATCAACGTTCCGTTGTTCAGTCCACCGCCGGAGACCGTCGACGACCTCAATCCCTACGCGCGAATCATTGCCGACGAGGCGATCCGTCGCGGCATCTGGGTGGAGGTCCTTGATGCCGAGACCGGCGAGATGCGCCTCACCCACGGCGGTCGTGCCGTGATCACCCGCGAATCGCTCTCGGAATTCACGTCGGCGATCGCCATGTGCCGTTGCGACGATAAGAGATTGACCCGTCGACTGGTGTCCGAGGCCGGGATCACCGTCCCGCGTGCCCGTTTGGCGACTTTCGACGACGACGACTTCGAATTCATGAAGGACGTGGGGGAGGTTGTCGTCAAACCCACTCGCGGAGAACAGGGTAAAGGCATCACCGTGGGTGTCACCGTGGAGCATGGTGCTGCCGAGTTGGCCGCTGCGATCGCCCGTGCACGGGAGGAATTCCACGAGGTGCTGATCGAGCAGCGAGTGAACGGAAATGACCTTCGTCTCGTGGTGATCGACGGCCGGGTGGTTGCGGCCGCCCTGCGGCTGCCGCCCGAGGTGATCGGTACTGGTGAGCACACCGTCCGCGATCTGATTGTGGCCGAGAGCCGCCGGCGCTCTGCGGCCACCGCAGGTGAGTCGCGCATCCCACTCGACGCGCTTACCGAGGCGACGGTCGCCGAACAGGGCTGGCAATTCGATGATGTTCTGCCGCAAGGGTTACGGCTGTGTGTTCGTCATACCGCCAACCTGCACCAGGGCGGCACAATCCACGATGTCACCCCCGATGTGAACCAGGAACTGTGTCGTGTTGCCGTGACAGCCGCCGAGGCGATCGGCATCCCGGTCACCGGCATCGACCTGCTCGTGCCCGACGTCACCGGTCAGGAATACGCGTTCATCGAAGCCAACGAGCGACCGGGCCTGGCCAATCACGAACCACAGCCCACAGCTGCGGCTTTCATCGACTTCTTGTTTCCCGGCCAGCCCGGACAACCGTTCGCCTGGACGCCTGAGGAGTCGCCGCGCAACCCCGACGATTCGGTGGTCAGGTAAAGCCGAGGACTACCACGGCGACGGTAGGCCCGCGCGGATGCGTGCCACCTCTGCCCGCGCGAAGCGCACCCGGTCGGTGTCGGCGCCACGCGCGGCGGCCAGCTCGTCGGCCAGCGAATAGGCGGCGTTGAGGATGTAGCGGGCACGGCGGCGTTCCTGCCTATTGCGGCCGCTTTTGCGATAAGCCTTGCGGGCCTTGCGGTTACCCGCCATTGCATCGAGCTCGACCGGCGTAATGACGTCACGGGCTTGCTCGGGGGCCATCACATCGCGGACGAAGTCGCGCTCCCTGCTCACGGTGAGGTTATAGACCCGCGCAACGATGATCAGCGCGACGATGATCATGCCGATCAGCAACCCGATCAACTGCGCCGCGTTCTGGCCGGCGATCGCGTCCACCGAATCCCACGCCCCGTGCAGCAGCATCGGTATCGCGATCAGCACCAGGCCCCGGCCGGTCTTGCGCGGCTCGGCGGGCCGGCCGACCAGGTACACCAGTCCGGCGCAGAAGATGGCGCTGTACAGGATGTGGGCGGCGACCCCAGTCAGCATGCGGAGGATGATGGTGCCGACAGAAGCACCAATTTGGTTGGCGCCGAACTGAGTACCAGCTGAGGTCAAGGCGTAGGTGATGTCCTCGAAGATCTGGAATCCCAAGCCGATGAACGCACCGAGGATAAACCCGTCGAACGCGGTCCGAATGTGTCGTTGCGCCAATGCAATCAGCAGCAGCAACCCCGAGCCCTTGGCGATTTCCTCGGTGAACGGGGCAGCAAGGCCGGCGCCCCAGTTCAGCGCCCAGACCTGACCGAATTTCTTGCCGTACAGGGCCAGAAGCGCATCGTTGGCGTTGGCGGCCATCACCCCGGTGGCGGCGAACCCACCCCACAAGAACGCGACGACCATCAGCTTGTGCGGAAGTTTGGCGTAATGGTCGATCCGATCGGTGAACCACCAGAACAACGCCGCGTAAATGGTGAAGGAGGTCACTGCCAGCCCGATTGCTTCGCCGTACGCGTTGTACTCGCGGGCGAGCGTGGACAAGAACGTCAGCACACCGATCCCGACGAGGGCGGCATAACCCCAGAACGCGAAGTTGCGCGGTTGATAGAAGACAAAGCGTCTGCCCCAACCGGAGAGGTCGAGCGCGACGTCGCGTGCGCGATCAAGGTCGGTGAGTGTCGTCGTCATCGCTTTTCCGGCTGCTTGGACTCATTGATGCTGCCGATCATCCGCAGCACGGCTGCGCTCGGCTGGGAGCCGGTGTCGGTCGGTCCCGTCGCCACTGCTTCGACTCCGCGGTCGTCGAAGACGAAAGCGGCGATCAAACCTGCGGTATGGGGTCCGGTGACACGTACGGTCGCGCCCTGTTTCCCGGCGGCGGTCGCGATCGTGGCGGGAGCACCGGTGATGTGCACGCCGCGGCCCTGATTCAGGGCGTCGGAAGTCGCCTCGATCTGATCGAGTAGCTGAGCGGCGTCGCCGTGGAACGCTCCGCTGCGCAGGGTGAACTTCATCGCCCCGTCCTCCACGGTCGCCTTGGCGGGGTAGTCCCCGGATTTCGGCGCATGGCCGGCGCGGACACCGGAGGTGATGCCCCAACCGGCTTCCGGCACGAACGTCACGTCGCCCTCGATCTGCATGACATCCCCGGGTCTGACGATGTCGTGGTAGGGGACCGCCGCGTTGACCACCGGCAAGATCACCGACATCACGAAGACCAATCCGAACACCGCCAGGGTCGGGCGCAGGGTGCGCCGGTCCAAACCGAACCGTCGCTCGTCGGCAGGCACCCAGCCCTCGTCGGGCTCGAACTGTGGTGCTGAGGCCGCCGAGGGGACCCCGGCTACCGGATCCGGCATATTCAACCCAACCCTTCTACCCGTAAGGCGACGCTTCAATGGCGCCGCAGTGAGAGTAGCGAGGGGCGAGTTTCCTGGCATGGGCAACAGCTACATCGGCGGCATCCTGCTCGGCGCGGGCGATCACCTTCTAGGCTCGCACCATGACTATCGACCGTGCGGCGCTGGCCGTAGGCAGCATCCGACTTGCCTCGGGCATCTCATTTCTCGTCGACCCGCTGGCGGCGAACCGGCTGTGGGGCGATCCCGACACACCGACGCCCACCGCGCAACTGCTGCTGCGATCGATGGGCTATCGCGACGCCTTGATCGGCGGACTGCTGGCCGCTGCGGCGTTGCGCGGCAGGAACACTCGTGGCTGGTTCCTGGCCTCCGCCGGTGCGGATGCCGCCGACCTGCTGGGCGGCATGAGTGTCCACCACGAAATGAAGCGGTCGCAGCAAGTGATCGGTCTCGGCGGCGCGGTCATCGGTGTGGGCACTGGCTTGTGGGGTGCGGCCCGACGCGCCACCAAGGCGGGCAACGTGCCCGCTTCGGCTGACAGCCGAGCAGGGTAGGTGGTTGTGCGCGATGCGGGCGCTGCGTTTTACCGAGTTCGGCGATCTGGGCGTGCTTCGCGTTGAGAACGTACCGGACCCGGTTCCGACGGCGACAGCGGCCATCGTTCGGGTCGAAGCGGCATCGGTTAACCCGTCCGATGTGAAAAACGTTGCGGGTGGCATGGATTGGACGACGCTGCCACGGACTCCCGGTCGCGATTTTGCCGGCATTGTGGTCAGCGGGCCACCCGAGTGGGAAGGCGCAGCAGTCTGGGGCACTGGCGGAGACACCGGGTTCAGCCGGGACGGCTCGCACGCCGAGTTGATGTCGGTCCCGGTGGATGCCTTGGTCGGCAAGCCCGAACGGCTCAGTTTTGACGAAGCTTCCACTGTCGGCGTCAACTTCGTCGTGGCGTGGTACGGGACAATGGAGACTGCGCAGCTGGTCGCGGGTGAAACCATCGCGGTGTTCGGCGTTTCCGGCGGTGTGGGCGGGGCAGTGGCGCAGATCGCTCGAGCCCAAGGTGCCACCGTGATCGGCGTGGGCCGGCGCCCACCCGGGCCCGACACCCCGGCCGCGGCGGCGCTCGACGATTTCGTCACCTTCGAGCCGGCCGCCGACGTCGGTGCAGCAATCAGACGTCTGACCGGTGGCAAGGGCGCTGACGTGGTGTACGACGCGGTGGGCGGTGTGACCACGCCGTCCGCGCTGGCCGCGGTGAGCCACCGCGGCCGGCTGGTCGTGATCAGCGCCGTCGGCTCGCCCGACGTCGAAATCAACCTGCGCGACCTGTATCACAACGAAACACGAATCCTGGGTACCGACAGCGGAAAGCTGACCGTCACCGACTCGGCTCGGCGCCTCGAGCAGATGGCACCCTACTTCGAATCCGGCGCCTTCCGACCCTTGCCCATTGCCGGCACCTACTCGCTCGAGGACGCAGCTGTTGCGTACCGGGCCGTCGCCGACCATATCGTCGGGCGGGTCGTGATCCGGCCCTGAGCCCCAATCGCACAGGAAGACAACGCAATGCCAGCCGATTTGACCGAACACACCATCACCGAGGCGGTCCAGCGGACCTTCGACGGCGCGACCGACGATCGCTTCCGCCAAGTGCTGGTGAGCTTGGTGCAGCACCTGCATGATTTCGCCCGCGACGTGCGCCTGACCGGCGAAGAATGGTTCACCGCAATGGATTTCCTGGAGCGGGTCGGCAAGAAATCGACATCGACACGTCAGGAGGTGATGCTGCTCTCAGACATCCTCGGATTCAGCATGCTGCTGGACCGGATCAACCAGCACAGCGGGCCGTCGGTTACCTCGTCGGCGCTACTCGGCCCCTTTTATGTCGAAGGCCGGCCGGTCGCCGACAACGGGGACGACATTTCCGACGGCGTCCCGGGTACACCGATGTTCGTCACGGGCCGGGTGCTCGACGAGAACGGCCGGCCGATCGCCGGTGTCCAGGTGGACACCTGGCACAGTGACGGCCAGGGATTCTATGACGTGCAGCAGGCCGACACGTTGCATGACCAATTCGCCATGCGCGCGTTACTGATCACCGATCCCGACGGCCGGTTCTGGTACCGGTCCATCTCCCCGCGCTATTACCCAATCCCCACCGACGGCCCCTGCGGCGAAATCATGCGTGCCGCAAACCGTTCGGTGATGCGGCCCGAGCATGTGCACTTCTGGTTCCACGCCGATGGATACCAGTCGCTGATCACGCAACTGTTCTACCGTGACGACCCCTACATCAACCGCGACGCGGTCTTCGCGGACGTGCAATCGCTGCAAGCCGATTTCGTGCCTCACCAACCCGGAGTCGCACCGGACGGCACGACTGTCGACGAGCCGTTCGTGACGCTGGATTGGACGTTCATTCTCGCCGGTGCCGGCGAATAGCTCAGAAGGGAAATCAATGTCACGCATACCGCTGGCCGACATCGACCAGCAGAGTGAACCCATCCGGGAATTCGTGGCACGCCGGGGCGCGCTTAATGTATTTCGAGTCCTCGCCAACGCACCCGGCGTCTTGATGCTCAACGCCCTCGACGTCGATCTCGACGAAGATGCCCGGCTACCCATCCCGCCCAGGCGCGAGCCGACCTGAGGTCACATCGTGACGGTCAGCGGCCACACGTTCCCGGTCCGGCGCTACATCTTGATCGCCGGGATCAGCCTCTCGAGGTTCCACAGCTGGTCGCGGCGGGCCGACAGGCACGAGACCAGCATGGCGCCGGCCCAGATGCCCACCAGCACCGCGATCGCCTGCCAGAGCCGGCCGTCGATGCCACCGAGGATGAGCTGTCGAAGCCCGTTGACGCCGTATGTCATCGGGTCGAAGCGGTGCAGGACCTGGAAGGGTCTCGTAGTGGTTTCCACCGGATACATACCACCCGCGCTGACCAGTTGCAGCATGAGCAGCGCCATGATCAGCACCCGGCCCACCGCCGGGCCGACCAGCGCGTTGATCGCCTGCGTCGCGGCGACGAACGCGAACGAGATCAGGATCATGAAACCGAGCATCGAGGCCGGGTGCACCACGTGCATGCCGAGGCCGAACCGCACCACCGCGTACAAGATGACGGCCTGGAACATCGCGATCGCGGCGGCGGGCAGATAACTTGACAGCGCTACCCGGATCGGCGCCACTTCCGCGGCAATCGCACGGCTTTGCAACGGTCGCAACACCATCCAGAGCACCAGCGCGCCGAAGAAAAGCGCCAGCGTGAGGAAGAATGGTGCCATGCCGGTGCCGAAGTTGGGCGCGGCGTTCTCATGGGAGGTCTCGAGTTGAACTGGACCGCCGATGGTGTCGGCGACCGCGTCCTTCTGCTGTGTGGTCCAGTTGGGTACCTGTTTGGCACCGTCGCTGAGTTTGGTGGCCAGCTCGGCCGACCCGGACTTGAGTTGCTGGGCACCGTCATCGAGTTTGGCTATGCCGCTTGCTAACTGGGCGTTCCCGGAGGCGACTTGCTGAGCTCCGTCGCGTAATTGGGTGAGCTTGCTCGTCAGGTTTTGCCCTTTGCTTCCGACTTGGTCGAGGGCCGATGCGAGCGGGCTGCCTGGCGCACGCAGTCCCGAGGTCATGTTGATCGCGGCGTTTCGGGCGTCGGTGAGGTGCTGCCGAATCTCGGGTGTGAACTGGTGCTGGCGCAGCTGATCTTGTATGCCGCGCAACGTATTTGCCAAAGGATCTTGTCTGGCGGCGAGTTGGTCGATCACCGCGGACAACGAGGTGGCCGCGGCGTCCTGCGCCGTGGCGATTCCGCCGATCTGGTCGTTCGCCTGCTGCAGCGCGGCGGCACCCTGCTGTAGCTGATCGGTGTTGCCGCCGATGACCGACACCGCTTTGCTCACCGCTAACAGCGGCTCGGTGGCGGAGTTGATTCCATCGGAGAGTTGCTGTGCGCCGGTGGCAAGGCTCGCCGAGCCGGAGCGGGCGGTGTCCAGGCCGGCCGCCAATTGACCGGCGCCGTCAGCGAGCCGGGCCGCCCCGTCGGCGGCCTGCTTGATGCCCGAGCCGGACGAAACCACTACGGACAACATCTGATTGACCGCTTGCCCGGAAATCCGTGACGAGACGGCGTTGAGTACCTGGCCGATCGCGGTACGGCCGATGCTGGTCGAGATGTAATTGTTGGCGTCGTTGTAGACGGCGATCAGGTTCGCCTTCTTCGGTTGCCCGGTCACCGGTGACGCGATCGCCGCACTGAAATCGGGCGGCAGTTCGACCATGAAGTAGTACTTGCCGTGCTCCACGCCGTTGTGCGCCTCATCGAGGCTGACGACGTGCCAGTCCAGACTGCGGTCAGCGGTCAGGCTCTTGGCTATCTCGGTGCCCGCGTTGAACTGCTGGCCGGACACGACAGCGCCGCGGTCGGAGTTGACTAGAGCCACCGGCAGTTTGTTCACATGGCCGAATGGGTCCCAGAAGGCCCACAGGTAGAGGGCCCCGTAGACCAGTGGCAGCAGCATGAGCACCACGATCGCCACCCGCGTCATTCGGCTGCGGCCGAAACGTTTGATTTCCGATCCGAATCCGAGTCCAGCCAGCATCGTCAGTCCCCTTCGGTCAAGATGCGGTGATCGTGTAGCTCATGGTCAGGCGCGTCGGCGCCGAGGGGGTTGGTCACGCCCACGATGACGGTGCGCTTCGCCGCCAGCGCGCCCAACCGCTTCACCGCGATGGCGCGGCGTGCGTTGTCGCGGACTTGCTCGAGGTCGCCGACGACGAGGATCGGACGGTTCGACATCGTTGCCAAGGCGATCCGGAGCAGAAAAAGCTCCAGGTCTGACAATTCGACGATGTAGGTGTCGGCAGACGGAGGGGCAGTGTCGCCGAATACTTCGGTCAACATCGACGTGCCCGCTTCCCGTGGGACCTGCGCGTACCAGGGCGCCAGCCAGCGCAACTGTTCGGCGAGCACCGTGTGGACGGTCACCGATTCCTCCAACTCGTCGATGTCGGGGAAGGCCGCGATGGCGCAGTGCCGGCGAATGGCACGTGGCGTCGTATCACCGAGCACAGTCAGGCTGCCGTGTGACGGCTTGAAGCGACCGGCCAGCGTCAACAGCAATGCGGTCTGGCCCGGCCCGCCGGGCATCTGGATGGCGTGGAATCCCTCGGGAAGCGCCAAGTCGATGGCCGAGAACAGCGGGCCGTGCTCGCCGTCGACCCCCAGCCCGGTGGCAGTGATCAACGCGGTGGCACCGGTTTCATCCTGCGCTTCCACGTATCGCTCCTAATTGCTTTGAATCGCAACGGATTCCAGCAGGCCGCTGATCAATTGCCCGAGAAGGTCAGGGTCGATTGTCCCCGGTCGCAGGACCTCCTCCATCGCAATGCCCAAGTTCATCGTGACGACGAGTTGGGCGAGTTCGGCTAGCGGCCGTCCGGATGTGACGGCGGCCGATCCAGCCAAGTTGTCGGCCTGCTGAGCGGCCGCAGCACGACGACGCGCGATCAAGCGCTCCCGCAATTCAGGGTCACGCACGGCACGTAACCAATATTCGACAAACAGCACGTAGTAGTCGGCGTGGTCGTGAACGGAGTCGAGCACCGAGCGGCTCAGCGCCTGTGCGGCCACGGTGGTGTCGCCGCCGCTTTCCAGCGCAGTTGCGATCTGCTCGCCGCGAAGCTCGAACTCGCGGTCGAGCAGGGCCAGGAAGAGTTCGTCCTTGGAACCGAAATTCGAATAGACCGCTCCTTTGGTGAATCCCGCTGCCTGTCCGATCGCGTCGATGGTGGCGCCCGCGAACCCTTCGGCGGCGAACACTTTCGAGGCGGCGTCCAATATCCGGTCCCGCACCTCACCCCTGGTGGGGCGGGTTCTTGGCGGCTTGACAGGCGACATGCGCGAAAGCATACTCCTCAGTATCGGTTGGATACCACAAAGTATCGAAGGGTGGGTTCCCTCATGGCGGACTTTGAGCTGGTGATCCGTGGCGGGACGGTGTTCGACGGGACCGGCGCGGCAGCGATTACCGCCGACGTCGGTGTCCGTGACGGGAAGGTCGCCGCGGTCGCGCCGGGCCTGCCGGACGGCGCCCGTACCCTCGACGCCCGTGGTCAATGGGTGTTGCCCGGGCTGATCGACGTGCACACCCACTACGACGCCGAGGTGCTGATCAGCCCCGGTCTGGGCGAGTCGGTGCGGCACGGGACGACGTCGGTCATTTTCGGCAACTGCTCGCTGTCGACGGTCTTCAGCGACGCCGACGACTGCGCCGACATGTTCGCCCGGGTCGAGGCCCTGCCGTGGCAGATCGTTCACGATTCGGTCAAAGAAGCCAAAACGTGGACTGGCCCAGCCGAATACGTGAAGACGCTAGACTCACTGCCGCTCGGGGCGAACGTCGCCGCGTTCATCGGCCATTCCGATATCCGGGCTGCGGTGTTGGGACTGGGCCGGTCGGTCGACGACGATTACCGACCCACGCGCGCCGAGATCGGCCGGATGAAGGAGATGCTCGCCGACGCGCTGGACGCCGGCTTTGTCGGCCTGTCCACGCTGCGCAGTTCTTTCTCGAAGCTGGAAGGCACTCGCTTCCCGGCGCGGCAGCTGCCCTCGACCTATGCCAGGTGGTCGGAGTTCCACGCGCTCAACACTGTTCTGCGGGAACGCGGACGGGTTCACCAGAGCACGCCCAATCTTGCGCGGCAAGCCGAAGTGTCGCGCTACCTCGGGCAAAGCATCGGGCGCGGATTCCGGGGGTCCCGAAAAGCCCTGAAGACGACGCTGATCGCGGCGGCCGACGTCAAGGCCGACCGCAGGGCGGCCCGGTTGACGTTGCTGGCCGCCAGTCTCACCAACCGGGCCGGTGGCGACTTCCGCTGGCAGCACCTTCCGGTGCCGTTCGAAATGTATGCCGACGGTGTCGATCTCGTGGTGTTCGAGGAATTCGGATCCGGCTCAGCGGCACTCAACTTCCGCGACGAGATGAGCCGCGGAAAGCTGCTCGCTGACGAGTCCTATCGTCGGCAATTCCGCAAGGACATGACCAAGCAGTTCGGCCCGCGGGTGTGGAGCCGCGATCTGTCCGACGCCGAAATCGTTGCCTGCCCGGACCCGTCCGTCGTCGGTCGATCTTTTGCCGATGTCGCCGCAAGCCGCGGAATCGAACCCGCCGATGCACTTCTCGACCTGACCGTCGAGCACGGCGCGCGGCTGCGCTGGCGAACTGTCGTAGCCAACGATCGAGAAGAAGTGCTGGACCGCATGCAACGGTCCCCGAACGTGCAGATCGGTTTCTCCGACTCCGGTGCGCACTTGCGCAATATGGCGTTCTACAACGCCGGACTGCGCATGCTCGAACGTGTCCACCAGCGCCGGTCGATGCCTGTCGAAACCGCGGTCCGCCGCCTCACCGGCGAGCTCGCCGACTGGTACGGCCTGGACGCTGGTTATTTGGGCAACGGCAAGCGAGCCGACATCGCCGTCATCAACCCGGCCGGGTTCGACGGCTCGAGTGCTGCCTACGCCGAGGCGCCCTATCCGGGGGCGCCGAGTGTCAAGCGGATGGTCAACCGTAACGACAACCTGGTCAGCGCGACGGTGGTCGGTGGTCAGATCGTCTACAGCGGCGGCGAATTCGCGCCCGGTTTCGGCACTGAACTGCACGCGGGACAGTTCCTGCAGGCCGGGAATCGCTAGCGGCTGC
>JAVHWH010000170.1:0-17186 GCA_032159915.1 Mycobacterium sp. | reverse complement strand
GCTGTTGCTGCGTGGTATCAAGCGTGAGGACGTCGAGCGCGGCCAGGTTGTCGTGAAGCCCGGCACCACCACGCCGCACACCGACTTCGAGGGCAGCGTCTACATCCTGTCCAAGGACGAGGGCGGCCGGCACACGCCGTTCTTCAACAACTACCGTCCGCAGTTCTACTTCCGCACCACCGACGTGACCGGTGTGGTGACGTTGCCGGAGGGCACCGAAATGGTGATGCCCGGTGACAACACCGAGATCGTCGTCAAGCTGATCCAGCCCGTCGCCATGGATGACGGTCTGCGGTTCGCGATCCGTGAAGGTGGCCGTACCGTCGGCGCCGGCCGGGTCACCAAGATCATCAAGTAAGTTCACCCAGCCCAACGGCGCTCATCCCTTGCGGATGGGCGCCGTTGCGCGTCTCCACGCGTTATGCTTCGGTTCGCTCAGCGATACGTTGTCCCGCGTCATCGACCTGCCGACGACTGGAGCTGCCATGCTTGCGCGTTACCTCAAAGCCCAACTCGTCGTGCTGGTATGCGGCGGTCTGGTCGGTCCGATCTTCCTCGTCACCTACTTCGCGTTGCCCAACCTGCTGGGTTCATTCGGAGGCGAAGCGGACTCGATCGTGCAGCAGAGCACGTCGTGGTTGCTGTGGGCCGGGTTGCTGATCACCGTCGGCGACGTGCTGGTCGCGCTGTGGTTGGCTGACCGCGGCGCGCAGTCCTCGGCAAAAATGACCGCCTTGCAGCAGACCGGCGTGCTCGCGATCGCACAAATCCAGGGTCTGGGGGAGACCGGCATGCGCATCAACGAACGTCCGGTGGTCAAGCTGGATCTGCGCATCACCGGACCGGGGTTCGACTTCAACGACCAGAAACGGGTCACCGTCGACATCTCCAAGCAGGCGATCGTGACGGCGCGCAAACTCGTCGTCCTGGTCGACCCGAATACCCGTGAATACGAGATCGACTGGCAGGCAAGCGCACTGATCGCCGGGGTGGTGCCCGCTCAAATCACCGTCAGCGAGGACAACAAGACCTACGACTTGAGCGGTCAAGCCGGCCCGCTGATGGAGATCATGCGGATCTACAAAGCCAACAACCTTCCCTTCGGCGGCACAGTCGACATCCGCAACTATCCTGCGGTGCGCCAGCAGGTGCTGGCGGTGGTCCGGCGGGCTGCCGAGGCCCACCAGCCCGCGGCAGCCGGCGGGGTGGCTGCGCCGCCGCAGCAATCGGTGGCCGAACGCCTCGACGAGCTGGAGAAACTGCATGCCGGCGGCGCGATCTCGGATGCCGAGTACGCCACGACTCGGCAGAAGATCATCGCCGATCTCTGATCGGACGCCGGTGCCGCCAGCCGATTAGAACACGTTTCAGTTCGCTGCTAGCCTGATCGGCAGTCGGCGAAAGGGGCAATGGATGCCGGGCACGTCAGCAACTCTGCAGGGGCGAGTCGCATTCATCACCGGCGCCGCGCGCGGCCAAGGGCGTGCCCATGCGGCCCGGCTGGCCCGCGAGGGAGCGGACATCATCGCCTTGGACATATGCGCACCGGTGTCCGACACCATCACCTATCCCGCCGCGACTCCGGAGGATTTGGCGGAGACGGTTCAAGCGGTCGAGGCCGAGGGGCGCAAGATCCTGGCCCGCCAGGTCGACATTCGTGACGACGCCGCGCTGCGGCAACTGGTCGCCGACGGTGTCGAAGAGTTCGGCCGCCTCGACATCCTGATCGCCAATGCCGGCGTGCTCAGTTGGGGACGGGTGTGGGAACTCACCGACGAACAGTGGGACAGCGTCATCGGCGTGAACCTGACCGGTACGTTCCAGACTGTGCGCGCGGTGGTGCCGGCCATGATCGAGGCCGGCAACGGCGGGGCGGTCGTGGTGGTCAGCTCCTCGGCCGGACTGAAGGCTACTCCGGGCAACGGGCACTATTCGGCGTCCAAGTACGGACTCACCGGCTTGACCAACTCGTTGGCAATCGAGTTGAGCGAGTATGGCATTCGGGTCAATTCCATCCATCCTTACTCGGTCGAGACGCCGATGATCGAGCCGGAGCTGATGATGCAGGTGTTCGCCAAGCATCCGCATTTCATCCACAGCTTCGGCCCAATGCCGCTGCAGCCCAACGGGTTCATGGGTCCGGCGGAGGTATCCGACGTCGTCGCATGGCTGGCCGGCGACGGCTCGGGCGCACTGACCGGAGCGCAGATCCCGGTCGACAAGGGCGTGCTGAAGTACTAGCTCGCCATCTCGGTCAGGACCTCGGCGAACCGATCGATAGCCCAATCGATTTCGGTCATCGTGATCACCAGCGGTGGTGCGAACCGCAGCGTCGAACCGTGGGTGTCTTTGACCAGGACACCGCGATCGGCCAGTCGCAGGCTGAGCTGCTTTCCGCTGCCGAGCGCGGGGTCGATGTCGACACCGGCCCACAGGCCGCGTCCACGCACCGCTACGACGCCGTGGCCGATCAATGCCCGCAGCCGACAGTGCAGACGCGCCCCCAACCTGGTTGCGCGGTCCTGGAACTCACCACGGCCCAGCATCGACACCACGGTGTGACCTATCGCCGCCGCAAACGGGTTGCCGCCGAACGTGGAGCCGTGCTCGCCTGGATGCAGCACCGCGAGAATGCCACGATCGGCCACCACTGCGGACAGCGGTACCACGCCGCCGCCCAGCGCCTTGCCGAGTAGATAGATGTCGGGCACCACATTCCAGTGGTCGCAGGCAAAGGTGCGGCCGGTTCGAGCCAGCCCGGACTGGATCTCGTCGACAATCATCAGAACATTTCTGGCCGAACAGATCTCGCGCACTGCCGGCAGATAGTCATCCGGCGGCACGACGACGCCGGCCTCGCCTTGGATCGGCTCCAGCAAGACTGCGACCGTGTCGTCGTCGATCGCGCCGGCCAGTGCGGTGACATCCCCGAAGGGCACCGAACGAAAGCCCGGCGTGAACGGCCCGAAGCCCGCGCGCGCAGTCTCATCGGATGAGAAGCTGACGATGCTGATCGTCCGGCCGTGAAAGTTGTTGTCGGCGACCACGATATTGGCCCGTTCGACGGCTACCCCTTTAACGTCGGCACCCCATTTTCGGGCTACCTTGAGCGCGCTCTCGACCGCTTCGGCGCCGCTGTTCATCGGCAACACCATGTCCTTGCCACACAGTGTCGCCAACGCTGCGCAGAACCGGCCCAGTGCTTCGGCGTGGAATGCCCGGCTGACCAAGGTGACGGTGTCGAGTTGGGCGTGGGCGGTTGCGGTGATCTCAGGGTTTCGGTGCCCGAAATTCACCGCCGAATACGCGGCCAAGCAGTCCAGGTAGCGGCGCCCTTCGACATCGGTGATCCATGACCCCTCGGCGCTGGCCGCCACCACCGGAAGCGGTGAATAGTTGTGCGCCGCGTAGCGCTCGTCGAGTGCAATCGCCGACTCGGTCAGTACCCCGTTGCCGGCCGCCACTGTGTGGGTCACGAATACACCTCCAGTGTGCAGCATTTGACCGAGCCGCCGCCCTTGAGCAGTTCGGGCATCTCGACGCCGATCGGTTCGAATCCGGCGTCGCTCAGTTGTTCGGCGAAGCCGACGGCGGGGGCGGGAAGGACTACGTTACGCCCATCGGAGACGGCATTGAGGCCGAACGCGTACGCGTCGGCGCTGTCCACCACGATGGCGTCGGGGAACAGCGTCTCCAGGTGTGCCCGCGACACGTACGAAAAGGCCGGGGGATAGTAGGCGATGGTCGCGTCGTCGAGAACAGTCAGTGCGGTGTCGAGATGGTAGAACCGCGGATCGACGAGTTCGAGGCTGATCACCCGGCGGTTGAAGATTCCGGCGATCTCGCTGTGGGCCCGCAGCGCGGTCCGAAATCCGTATCCGGCCAAGATGAGGTCGCCGACCGGCAGCAGATCACCCTGACCCTCGTTGACGTGCTGCGCGTATACCGGGTCGAAACCGTGTGCGAGCAACCATGCCCCGTGGGCGGCTGATTCCTGTTGCCGCTGTGGGTATTTGAAACGGGCAACTACCGCCGTGCCGTCGATGATCAGCCCGCCGTTGGCGGCGTACACCATGTCGGGCAGGCCGGCTACCGGATCGACCAGCTCGACAGTGTGCCCCAGTTGCAGGTAGACGTCGTGCAGGCACTGCCATTGCGACAGTGCGGCGGTCGTGTCCACGGTATTCGTGATGTCCATCCACGGGTTGATCGCGTAGTCGACCGCGAAGAACTCTGGTGGAGTCATGACGTAATGCCGAACGCTGGCTTTCCGTTCCGCGGCGCGACGACGGGTTGCCGTTCCCGGTTCGGCAAAGATCGTCATAACCAGACGATATAAGAAGCGCTGACGCAATATATCGACAATCATTGCTTGTATACTGCAGTTTCATTGCACGAAACGCGCGGATCTGGCGATCTGTTGCAACTGGAGGGCTGATGGACCGGTTGGACGGCATCGACGAGCAGATTCTGGCCGAGCTAGCGCAGCACGCCCGGGCAACCTTCGCCGAAATTGGAGAGCGGGTGAGGTTGTCGGCTCCGGCGGTCAAGCGGCGGGTCGACCGGATGCTGGAGCGCGGCGTGATCCGCGGATTCACGACCGTGATCGACCGTAATGCCGTCGGCTGGAATACCGAGGCTTACGTGCAAGTGTTCTGCCAAGGCCGGATCTCGCCCGGTCAACTACGGCGGGCCTGGGCCGACATTCCCGAAGTGGTCAGTGCCGCAACGGTAACCGGCACCGCCGATGCCATCCTGCGGGTGTTGGCGCGCGACATGCAACACCTAGAAGACGCCCTCGAGCGAATCCGCACCAGCGCCGATATCGAACGCAGCGAAAGCATCGTGGTGTTGTCCAACCTGATCGACAGGTCACGGCCTCAGGGGTGAGCAACCGGCGGCCGCCGCGATCGTGTATGAACTCCAAATGACCACGAGCTCTGTCGACAACGGCGTTGTGATCGTCGGTGGAGGACTGGCCGCAGCCCGGACCGCCGAGCAGCTGCGCCGGGCGGAGTTCACCGGTTCGATCACCATCGTCAGCGACGAGGTCCATCTGCCCTACGACCGGCCCCCGCTGTCCAAAGAGGTACTGCGCAGCGAAGTCGACGATGTCACGCTCAAGCCGCGCGAGTTCTACGACCAGCAGAACATCACCCTGCGGCTGGGTGCGGCGGCTACCGGCATCGACACCGCGGCGCAGACGGTGACGCTCGAGGACGGATCAACGCTGGGCTACCGGGAACTCGTCATCGCGACAGGCCTGGTGCCACGGCGCATTCCGGCCTTCCCCGATTTGGCGGGGATCCGGGTACTGCGCTCGTTCGACGAGAGCTTGGCCCTGCGCCGGCATGCGTCGCAAGCACGCCGCGCCGTGGTGGTCGGTGCCGGGTTCATCGGCTGTGAGGTGGCGGCCAGCCTGCGTCGACTGGGAGTCGACGTCGTGTTGGTCGAGCCGCAGCCCGCGCCGTTGGCGGCCGTCCTCGGTGAACAGATCGGCGGCCTGGTCGCTCGGCTGCACCGCGATGAGGGCGTCGATGTGCGCACCGGCGTCGGAGTGGCCGAGGTGCGGGGCGGCGTGCATGTCGAGACGGTGAAGTTGACCGATGGCACCGAGGTGAACGCGGATCTGGTCGTAGTGGGCATCGGCTCGCGGCCGGCCACCGACTGGCTCGAGGGCAGCGGTATCGAGATCGACAACGGAGTCATCTGCGACACCGCCGGCCGAACCAGCGCTCCGAACGTGTGGGCTCTCGGCGACGTCGCGTCCTGGCGCGACTCGAAGGGACACCAAGTGCGGGTGGAACATTGGAGCAACGTGGCCGAGCAGGCACGCGCTGTGGTGCCCGCGATGCTCGGCCAGGACGCACCGTCAAACGTCGTCGTTCCGTATTTCTGGAGCGATCAGTACGACGTCAAGATCCAGTGCCTGGGCGAGCCCGCCGCCACCGACACCGTGCACATCGTCGAGGACGACGGCCGCAAGTTTCTCGCCTACTACGAGCGGGACGGCGCGGTAGCCGGCGTCGTCGGCGGCGGTATGCCGGGCAAAGTCATGAAGGCTCGCGCCAAGATTGCTGCCGCAGTGCCGATTTCCGAGGTGCTGGGGTAGTCGCGGTTACTCCCAGACCACCGGCGGACCGTGCGGTGAACATGCGGCCAGCAGTCGGTCGTCCCCGCCGGGCCAGCTGCGGGCCCGCACCAGGAACTCGACCTCCGCATCGGGTGTTCGCCGGTGTGGTTCCAGCGTCAGGTGAACAAACGGCGCTTCGGGTCGGGCTCGCGATCCGATCTCCTCGACCACAGCTTGGACGGTTGACTGCTCGGGAAGCGACAGGTACTGCCACATAATGGAATGCCACAGCACGGTGAGTGTTCCGCCGACGAGCTCCAGTTCCGGCAAGGCGTCGGCGGCAGCGCGCCGGTGCAACGTCGCGGGCACCTGGCGGGCAACGCTGATGGCGCCGCGCAACCGGTCCAGCCGTGCCTGCTGATCGGGCCAGACATAGCTCAACAGGGTCAGCTCGCCGTCGGTGGTGGTGGCGTCCAGCGGTGCGATGTCGTAACCCTGACGTTCGACGATGTCGAGTCCGGCGGCCGTAGGAGGCAGCTCACCCCGCCACGCATCGTCGATGGTGACCGGCGAATCGGCTGGACCCCACTCACCGCCTGGATAGCGGTAGCGGTAGTGGTCGGCGCGTAGATTGAGACCGGCGCTGCAGCCGATCTCGAAAAGTCTTGTCGGCAAACCGAATCGGTCGGCCAGCGTCAGCAGCCCGCCGATCAGCGCAGCTGAGCGACCGACCTCGTTGGTCTGCGGTGGCTGGTCGAGAGCGGCATGCAGATACTCGGTGTGCTCGCAGGCGGCCTGCACGATGTCCGGCCATCCAGCACCGGCGTCCCAATCTCCACCGACGCTGGGATACCAGCGGCGCAGCGCCGGTGCGCGTCCCTCGAGAGCCAACCGGTGCAGTCCGCCCAGCAGTCGCAGCGGCAGCGCCATCCGAGGAGAGTCGTTTTCGTGTCCGGCGAAGATCTGGGCGAACACACCATCGGCTTCAACGTCGCCGGACACCAGTTGCAACACGTCGCCATACATCGCCGAACCCATGGCCGCGCAGACCCGACCCTGCACGGCGATGGTCTGCAGCAGCCGGCTCATGGCTCCACCTCCTTCAGTCCGGCGCGGACGACGTCGAAAGCGTCGCCCAGAGCTTGGGGCAACGAGACAGACTCGTCGTCGAGCCAGTGCTCGTAGGCGCTCAGTGCGACGCCGAGCATCATCCAAGCGACGGTCTGCGGTCGCAGATCGGTGATTTTGGCACCGGTCCGACGGGCCACGAAGTCCGCGATCACCTCCCGCCAGCCGGCATACATCGTCATCGAATACGCCTGCAGTTCCGCAGTTTCCAGGATCACCCGCATCCGTTGCCGATGCCGGACCGTCTCGGATTCGTCGAAGGTGTTGAACGACAGCAGCGCAGTCCGCAGCGCATCGCCGAGTGGCATGCCGGGATCGACGGCGCCCAGCAACTCGCTCAGGTGCTGTAGGTGGGCGTCGAAGTCACCCCAGGGGATCGCATTCTTCGAGGCGTAGTAGCGAAACACACTTCGCCGCGCGATGCCTGCCGCCGTGGCGACGTCGTCGACGCTGACTTCTGAGAACCCGCGGTCGGCGAACAGTCCGATCGCGACATCGGAGATGTGCGCAGGGGTGGTGGACCGACGACGGCCGACCCGCGGTTGCTGTTGCGCCATCATCCCCTTCCGTTCCGGCACTCGATGCCATATTCTGACTGAGATTTTGACCACATCGACGCGACTTGTCGACCCCCGCCCGAATGAAAGGCAACGTCATGGACCCAACTCAGCAGACCGACACCGGTACAGAACTCGTCACCGAGACGCTCGTCGAAGAGGTGTCCATCGACGGGATGTGCGGGGTCTACTGATCGTGAGTGCCCCCGCGCAGGGGCTGGACGGCCGACCTCAGTTCGATCCCGACCGCGCCTGGCAGTTGCACTCGCAGGTCGCAGTCCGGCCCGAGAGCTTCGGTGCGCTGTTGTACCACTTCGGAACTCGCAAGCTGTCGTTCCTGAAGAACCGCACCATTCTCGCGGTGGTGCAATCGTTGGCCGACCACTCCGACGTCCGGGCCGCACTCCGCGCGTCCGGCGTCGAGGAGTCCCAGCAGGGCCCGTACGTACACGCACTCGGCGTGCTCGCCGGTTCCAACATGCTGGTACCGACTGATAAGGAGCAGCGCCGATGACCGGGACGGTGCCACGGCTGATCGAGCAGTTCGAACACGGTTTGGACGCACCTATCTGCCTGACCTGGGAGCTGACCTACGCGTGCAACCTGGCATGCGTGCACTGCCTGTCGTCGTCGGGTAAGCGCGATCCGCGTGAATTGTCGACCCAGCAGTGCAAAGACATCATCGATGAGCTGGAACGCATGCAGGTGTTCTACGTCAACATCGGTGGCGGGGAACCGACTGTGCGACCGGACTTTTGGGAGCTGGTCGACTATGCCACGGCGCACCACGTCGGGGCGAAGTTCTCCACGAACGGCGTGCGGATCACCCCTGAAGTGGCAGCCCGGCTGGCCGCCAGCGACTATGTCGACGTCCAGATCTCACTGGACGGCGCGACCGCCGAAGTCAACGACGCCGTCCGCGGCGCGGGATCTTTCGCGATGGCCATCCGCGCCCTGGAGGACCTTGCTGCCGCCGGATTCTCCGACGCCAAGATCTCAGTGGTGGTCACCCGCCACAACGTCGACCAGCTCGATGAGTTCGCGTCACTGGCAAGCCGCTACGGCGCCACCCTGCGCATCACTCGGCTTCGGCCCTCAGGCCGCGGCGTCGACGTCTGGGACGAGCTCCATCCGACCGCCGACCAGCAGATCGCGCTGTACCAGTGGCTGGTCGCCAAGGGCGAGCGGGTGCTCACCGGCGACTCGTTCTTCCACCTCTCCGGACTGGGCGAACCGGGCGCGCTGGCCGGCTTGAACATGTGCGGTGCCGGCCGGGTGGTCTGCCTGATCGACCCGATCGGCGACGTCTACGCCTGCCCCTTCGCGATCCACGACCGCTTCCTGGCCGGAAATGTGTTGTCCGACGGGGGGTTTGACAAGGTCTGGAAGGACGCCCCGCTGTTCAAAGAGCTGCGCGAGCCGCAGTCCGCAGGCGCCTGTGGCAGCTGCGGGCACTACGACAGCTGCCGGAGCGGCTGCATGGCGGCCAAGTTCTTCACCGGACTGCCGCTTGACGGCCCGGACCCCGAATGCGTCCAGGGCTACGGCGTGCCGGCGCTGGCCCAAGACCGCGACAAGCCGCGGCCGGCCGGCGACCACTCCCACGGCCGACGTAAGAGCGGTCCCGTGCCGCTGACCCTGTCGGCGCGTCCCCAGACGCCACCGCAGAAACTCTGCAACGAGAGTCCGGTCTAGCCGTGGCTCGTGACGTCTGGTTCGAAACCGTTGCCATCGCGCAGCAACGCGCGAAGAAACGGCTACCCAAGTCGTCGTATGCCGCGCTGGTGGCCGCCAGTGAAAAAGGGCTGACGGTCTCCGACAATGTCGAGGCGTTCGGCGAACTGGGTTTCGCGCCGCATGTGGTTGGTGCGCTCGAGAAGCGTGACCTGTCGACAACGGTTATGGGCCAAGAGATCTCTTTGCCGGTGATCATCTCGCCGACGGGCGTGCAGGCAGTCGACCCGGACGGCGAGATCGCCGTGGCCCGCGCCGCCGCGGCCCGCGGTACGGCGATGGGGCTGTCGTCGTTTGCCAGCAAGCCGATCGAGGACGTGATCGCCGCCAACCCGAAGCTGTTCTTCCAGGTCTACTGGTCGGGCGGGCGTGAGGTCATCGCACAGCGGGTCGAGCGGGCCCGGCAGGCCGGCGCGGTCGGGCTGATCGTGACCACCGACTGGTCGTTCTCGCACGGCCGCGACTGGGGCAGCCCGAAGATCCCCGAGCAGATGAACCTGCGCACCATGCTGCGGATGTCGCCGGAGGTGATCGCTCGCCCCGGCTGGCTGTGGCGATTCGGCAAGACGCTGCATCCACCGGATCTGCGGGTGCCCAACCTGGCCGGCCGCGGCGAGTCCGGGCCGGCGTTCTTTGCTGCCTACGGAGAGTGGATGTCGACGCCACCGCCGACCTGGGCCGACATCGCGTGGCTGCGCGAGCTATGGGGTGGCCCGTTCATGCTCAAGGGCGTGATGCGGCTCGACGATGCGAAACGGGCTGTGGACGCCGGTGTTTCGGCCATCTCGGTGTCCAACCACGGCGGCAACAACCTGGACGGGACGCCGGCGTCAATCCGCGCGCTGCCCGCCGTCGCCGAGGCTGTCGGCGACCAGGTCGAGGTTCTGCTGGACGGTGGCATCCGGCGAGGCAGCGACGTCGTCAAGGCGCTGGCGCTGGGTGCGCGCGCCGTGATGGTCGGTCGCGCCTACCTGTGGGGCCTGGCCGCCGCCGGGCAGCCGGGCGTCGAGAACGTGCTCGACATCTTGCGCAGCGGAATCGACTCAGCCTTGATGGGCCTCGGGCGGGCCTCGGTCCACGACCTCGACCGAGGCGACGTCCTGGTGCCGGATGGCTTCACGCGGACGCTCGGTGCTACTTCGCCAGGGGCAGGCGGGGCCTAGCCACTCGCAGCCACTCGCAGCCGCTCGCAGCCGCGAGACCAGCGGGTATGTTGATACTCACGTGGCTGACGAGGCGTTGTTGACCGGTTTTAGGGAACGGCCTGCCGGAAAAACTTTATCGGGGACGCCAACAACCGATGCACGACAGGTGAATTCGTCTTACCATCACGAAGTGGTAGTCCAGCCCGAGCTCGGGGGCTCTACGTGGAGCCAACTGCGAAGCATGCCAGTGGGGCTGGCCATACCCGTTGGTTCCACCGAGCAGCACGGGCCGCACCTGCCGCTGGACACTGACACCCGGATCGCGACGGCGGTCGCCGGCGCGGTCACCACAGGCCTGGCGAAGGACCCCGATCTGACCTGGCTGGCAGCACCGGCGATCGCTTACGGCGCCAGCGGTGAGCATCAAAGTTTCCCCGGAACGATCTCCATCGGCACCGACGCCCTGGCCACGCTGGTGCTGGAATACGGCAGATCAGCGACCTGCTGGGCGCAACGCCTGCTCTTCGTCAACGGCCACGGCGGCAACATCGCGGCGCTGGGCAAGGCCGTCGCGCAACTGAGGCGCGAGGGGCGGGACGCCGCGTGGTGCCCGTGTCTGGTCGCCGGCGGCGACACGCACGCCGGGCACGTCGAAACTTCAGTATTGCTGCATATTTCACCGGTGGCGGTCCACACCGATCGGTGGCGCCCGGGCAATAGTGCGCCGTTGTCCGAACTGCTGCCGTCGATGCGGAGCGGGGGAGTCGCCGCCGTCAGTGAGGTCGGTGTGCTGGGTGACCCGACCGCCGCCAGCGCCGCCGACGGTGAGCGGATGTTGGCCGAGATGGTCGATGACTGCCTGCGCCGGATTCTGCGCTGGACGCCGGCAGCGGACGGAATGCTCAGATGAACCCGGGGTGTGACGACCACGGTGCCGGCGCGGCCGGGATCGGGGGGCGGCGCTCATGACCCACGCGCGGTTGCCGGACGGGTTTGCTGTGCAAGTCGACCGCCGGGTCAGGGTGCTCGGGCAGGGTTCGGCTTTGCTGGGTGGATCGCCGACCCGGATACTGCGGCTGGCGCCCGCCGCTCAGGACATGCTCGCCGACGGCCGGCTGAAGGTCCGCGACGCGCTGAGTGCTGAGTTGGCCCGGACGCTGCTGGACGCGACGGTGGCTCATCCGCGACCGGCGACCGGTCCGTCGCATCGCGACGTAACCGTCGTTATCCCCGTGCGCGACAACATCTCCGGCTTGCAAAGACTGGTCACTACCTTGCGGGGCCTGCAGATCGTCATTGTGGATGACGGGTCGTCGTCGCCCATCCGAAGCGAAGATTTCGCCGGGGCGCACACCGACATCGAGATTCTGCGGCATCCGCACAGCAAGGGTCCGGCGGCGGCCCGCAATACCGGCCTCGCCGCGTGCAAGACGGGCTATGTCGCGTTCCTGGACTCCGATGTGGTTCCTCGCCGTGGCTGGCTCGAGGCGTTGCTCGGTCATTTCTGCGATCCGACCGTGGCACTGGTCGCCCCGCGGATCGTCGGGCTCGCGCAGACCGATCATCTGGTTGCTCGCTACGAGGCGGTGCGTTCCTCGCTGGATCTCGGGCATCGGGAAGCTCCGGTGGTTCCCTACACCAGCGTCTCCTACGTGCCGAGTGCCGCAATCATCTGTCGCACCGCGGTTTTGCGCGATATCACTGGTTTCGACGAGACCCTGCGGTCCGGGGAAGATGTGGACCTGTGCTGGCGCTTGGTCGAAGCCGGCGCCCGGCTGCGCTACGAGCCGATTGCCCAGGTGGCACATGATCATCGGACCGAATTGCGGGATTGGGTCACCCGCAAGGCGTTTTACGGCGGTTCGGCCGCCCCGCTGTCGGTTCGCCACCCGGACAAGATCGCGCCGCTGATGATTTCTGGGTGGGCGTTGACGGCCTGGATCCTGATGGCGTTCGGCTCGAGCTTCGGATACCTGGCGTCGCTTTTCGTTGCCGGGCTCACCGGTCGCCGGGTCGCCAAGAGCATGCAGGGCACCGAGACGCAGATATGGGACGTCGTGACGGTGGCCGCCCGCAGCCTGTGGTCGGCGGCCCTTCAGTTGGCGTCGGCGATTTGCCGGCACTACTGGCCGGTCGCATTGCTGGCAGCCGTTTTGTTCCGCTCGTGCCGGCGAGTCGTTCTGGTCGCCGCGGTCGTCGACGGCGTGGTGGACTGGGCCAGCCGCCGGCAAGCCGCCGACGACGATGCCCAGCCGATCGGGCTGCTGACCTATCTGCTGCTCAAGCGGATCGATGACCTGGCCTACGGTCTTGGACTCTGGTACGGCGTGCTACGGGAGCGCAATGTCGGTCCGCTCAAGCCGCAGATTCGAGTCTGAGCCCTGACCGTAGCGGTGCTGCACAGCGATGTGCTGATCATCGGTGCCGGAAGCGCTGGATCCGTTGTTGCGAGCCAGCTTTCATCGGATCCGAGCCGTCTGGTGACCGTACTCGAGGCCGGGCCCGGCCTCGGCGACCCGGCGCTGGGCGCCGAGACGACCAACGGTCTGCGGCTGCCGATCGGCGCGGCCAGCCCACTGGTGCAGCGTTACCAGACCCGGCTCACCGACTCCCCGGCCCGCCAGATGGCGATCATGCGCGGCTGCACGGTCGGCGGTTCGGGCGCTGTCAACGGCGGATACTTCTGCCGGGGTCTGCCGCGCGACTTCGACGGGTTCGGGCTACCCGGCTGGGCCTGGTCCGACGTTGTCGATCACTTCCGCGCGATCGAAACCGACCTGGATTTCACCGGCCCGGCCCACGGCAACTCTGGCCCGATCTTGGTTCGTCGAACAGAGGAAATCATCGGCAGCACAGCGACTTTCGTCGACGCGGCACGACGCTGCGGGTTTGCGTGGCTGCCAGATCTCAACGATCCAACCGACGCCGAAGCACTGCCGTCCGGCGTCGGCGCTGTGCCGCTCAACATCGTCGACGGTATGCGGATCGGTCCCGGCGCCGCGTACCTGCTGCCCGCGCTGGAACGCGCCAACCTCTCGCTGCTGACCGAGACCCGCGCGGTGCGCCTGCGTGTCTCCGGCGGACGAGTCACCGGCGTGGACGCGATCGGGCCCGGCGGGCCGCTCACCATGACCGCCGATCACATCGTGCTCTGCGCGGGCGCGATTGAATCGGCCCATCTGCTGATGCTTTCCGGCGTGGGTGACGAGGCGATGTTGCGCGATGCAGGAGTGGACCTCGTCGCGCCGCTGCCGGTGGGGATGGCCTGCAGCGACCATCCGGAATGGGTGCTGCCGACCACCTGGGCGGTCGCGCCCGGACGACCGGCGCTCGAGGTCGTGCTCAGCACACCCGACGACCTCGAGATCCGACCGTATACCGGCGGCTTCGTCGCGATGGTCGGTGACGGAACGCCGGGTCATCCCGACTGGCCGCACCTCGGGGTGGCGCTGATGCGACCACTGTCGCGTGGGCGGGTCACGCTAGCATCGGCCGACCCGTCGGTGCCGCCGATCATCGAACACCGCTACGACAGCGAACCGGCCGACATTGCCGCGCTGCGGGATGGCTGCCGGGTTGCTCGCGAAATTGCCGGGCCGACAACGAAAGTCGGTGAGCCGGCCTGGTCGACATCGCAACATCTGTGCGGCAGCGCCCCGATGGGCCCCGCCGACGATCCGGCGGCGGTTGTCGACCAGCGGTGCCGTGTGCACGGCATCGATGGGCTGTGGGTGATCGACGGGTCGGTGCTGCCGACGATCACCAGTCGCGGCCCGCACGCCACCATCGCCATGCTGGGCCATCGGGCTGCGGAGTTCGTCGGCTGATGCCACGGTCTGCGCCGGGCCGGGCGGCACTTACGTAGGCTGGCTAGGTTGGACACGAGGAGGTGGTCCACATCGCCGACAAGACCGATCCGCGTCCGGCGCGATCCCGCGCCAGGTTGCTCGAGGCTGCCACCGCGCTGCTGCGCAGCGGAGGCCCGAGTGCGGTGACCGTCGATGCCGTGACGCGTGGCGCCAACGTGGCCCGTGCCACCTTGTACCGCCACTTCCCGAGCGGAAACGACTTGCTGGCAGCGGCATTCAGCAGCCTGATAGCGCCGGCGCCGATACCGGCAGAAGAAGGCAGCCTGCGTGATCGGCTGATCGCGGTGGTGCTGGCATTCGGACAGTCGATCGCCGAGAGCCCCGGCATGGTGATGGCGATGAGCTGGCTGGCTCTCGGACGTGACCTCGAGCAGTTACCGGAAACCGATCGGAGCCAAACGTCGGACAGCACTGCGGTCACGACGTTGCGGGAGCGCATCGCCCAGCAGTACGCCGCACCGTTCGACGCGATATTCAACAGCCCCGACGCCGCTGAACTAGGCGACATCGACCGAACCCGGGCGATCGCACTACTGATCGGCCCGGCCGTACTCGGCCGGCTGTCGACACTGCCCGACTTCGACTACCGGGACTGCGCGCAAACCGCTGTGGACGGCTTTCTGCATGTGCAGCGCGCACAAAATGAAGCACTCAACAGAGCCAGTAACGAGACGGCAGGTGCCTGAACCCGCCGACGAACCTCGTTTGGAAACGACATTGTTCAACACGTGTGACACACAGCCACGGTGATCGCAGATTGCCGACGACTACTTTCCGGCAATCCGTAGGCTGTCATAACGTGTCGATCCGATCGCTTCGTCGCCGACGAGCGTGGGCTGTCGTGCTGATGACGGCCCTGCTCGTGGCCGCGTGCGGGCAGGACACCGTGGCCAGGCCACACAAAGCTGAACCGGCTTACGCGGGCCCGCTGGATGGTGGTGTCGTGCGCACCGCTTTGGGGTCCGTGCGCGGTCAGGTCGCCTCGGATTACCGTGTGTTCCAAAACATTCCGTATGCGGCACCCCCGGTTGGGCCGTTGCGTTGGCAACTGCCGCGGCCGGCGGCGCGCTGGTCGGGCATGTTCGACGCCACCAAAGCTGGGCCGCAATGCATGCAGGACACCGGACTCAAGCCAGGCATGGGCAAGGCCACCAGCGAAAACTGCCTGACGCTCAACGTCTGGACTCCGCCCGGTGCACAACACGGCGAGAAACGTCCGGTGATGGTGTGGATCCACGGGGGCGGGTTCGTCAATGGCAGCGGCGACATCTATCACTCGCGCTGGCTGGCGGCCAGAGGCCACATCGTGGTCGTCACGATCAACTACCGGTTGGGCGCGCTCGGCTTCTTGGCTCATCCCTTGCTCGGGCCCCCCGGCACGGTCGGCAACTACGGCCTGGCCGACCAGCAAGCCGCGCTGCGCTGGGTCCGCGACAATATCGCCGCATTCGGCGGTGACCCGAAAAAGGTCACCATCGCCGGCGAGTCGGCGGGCGGAATGTCGGTGTGCGATCACCTGATCGCGCCGGAGTCGGCCGGACTGTTCCGCGCCGCGATCATTCAGAGCGCGCCGTGCCAGGCGCAGGCCGATGTGGAGTTCGGCCAACGGCAGAGCCTCGACTATGCGATCGCGGCGGGCTGCCGCAACCCCGCCACCACCGCCCGGTGTCTGCGCGCTCTGCCGGCGACCCGGCTCGAGCGTCCGCCTTGGTACTACTTCATCGGGGACTCCAATGCCCTTTCGGGCCCGTTGACCGGAACGCCGGCGTTGCCCGACAATCCGGTCACCGGGATCGCTGCCGGCCGGGCCGCTCGCGTCCCGGTGCTGATGGGCGTCAACCACGATGAGTACACGCTATTCGCCGCCCTGCGAGCCTCGAGACTGAAGCGGGGAGTGCGCCCCGACGAATATCCGCGCGTGCTTGACGACACGTTCGGGGCTGACGGCGCCACGGTGCTGGCACATTATCCGCCGGATCGCTACGGCGGGGACGTGTCGCTCGCCTACTCTGCTGCGGCCACCGACGGCGTATTTGCTTGCACGTCAGACAGATTGGCCGACTCACTGAGCCGCAATGCCCCGGTTTACGCCTACGAGTTCGACGACCCGCATGCCCCGGAACCCGACTTCATGCGACGCGCTCCATTTCCGGTCGGCGCCAGCCACTCGCTGGAGCTGAGGTACCTGTTCAGCATGGGCGGCGCCCAGCCGCTTGATGCGGCGCAGCAGATCCTGTCCGACCAGATGATGAGTTATTGGAGCCACTTCGTCACCAACGGCGCGCCGAAGGCTGCCGGCTTACCCGACTGGCCGGCCCAGGACGGTAACCCGGGTCACAACTTCTGGATGTCGTTGCGGCCAGGCGGAAGTCGGGTCGGCACCGACTTCGAGACGGCGCATCAGTGCCCGTTCTGGGCGACGCTGAAAGGGCAATCGTGAGCATGCCGGAGGCGCAGGGCTTCGCCGAAGAGTGGACAGCGGCGTGGAACCGCCGCGATGTGGATGCCGTACTCGCGCATTTCCACGACGACGTCCTGTTCACCTCCCCGGTCGCGGCCGCCATAGTTCCCGACTCGGCAGGCGTGGTGCACGGCAAAGCGGCGCTGCGCGAATACTTCTGTGCTGCACTGGCACTCGTGCCCGACTTGCACTTCGACGTCGTCGGCGTCTATGGCGGCG
>JAVHWH010000151.1:0-5084 GCA_032159915.1 Mycobacterium sp. | reverse complement strand
TCCGGGTCGGTGTCGGTGGAGGTCGCGGTCAAGATGGCGCTGCAGTACTGGCGCAGCCGCGGACTGCCCGGCAAACGGCGGCTGATGACCTGGCGCGGGGGATACCACGGCGACACCTTCACCCCGATGAGCATCTGTGACCCCGACGGCGGCATGCACTCGCTATGGACTGACGTACTCGCTGATCAGGTCTTCGCCCCGCAGGTTCCGCGCGACTTCGAGCAGGCCTACATCGCGGCGTTCGAAGAGCAGTTGGCCGAGCATGCCGCCGAGCTGGCGGCCGTGGTGGTCGAGCCGGTGGTCCAGGGTGCCGGTGGGATGCGGTTTCACGACCCGCGGTACCTGATCGAACTTCGCGACATCTGCCGGCGGCACGACGTGTTGCTCGTCTTCGACGAGATCGCCACCGGATTCGGCCGCACCGGTGCGTTGTTCGCCGCCGACCATGCCGGTGTCAGCCCCGACATTATGTGCGTCGGCAAAGCGCTGACCGGCGGCTACCTCAGCCTGGCGGCGACGTTGTGCACCACCGACGTCGCCCACACGATCAGCAACGGCGAGGCGGGGGCGCTGATGCACGGCCCGACCTTCATGGCCAACCCGCTGGCCTGCGCCGTCGCGGTCGCCGCGGTGGAACTGCTGCTGAGCCAGGACTGGCGCTCCACGGTCGCCGAGATCAATGCCGGGCTGGCTACCGGACTCGCACCGGCCCGGACATTGCCCGGGGTGACTGACGTCCGGGTGTGCGGGGCCATCGGCGTGATCGAATGCGACCGCCCGGTGGATCTGGCCGTCGCCACACCGGCGGCCCTGGACCGTGGGGTGTGGCTTCGGCCGTTCCGCAACTTGGTCTATGCGATGCCGCCTTTCATCTGCGCGCCGGAGGAGATCGCGCAGGTCACCTCGGCGATGGTCGAGGTGGCTCGGCTCACCGGCTCTCGTAGGCTCTAGGACGATGACCCAGATCGAAACTTCTCCGTTGGCCTGGCTGGAGGCGCATGCCGAGCAGCGCCGGCAGGCCGGGCTGCGGCGTGCCCTGCGGCTGCGTCCAGCGGTGGCGGGCGAGCTGGACTTGGCGTCCAACGACTACCTCGGTCTCTCGCAGCATCCCGACGTGATCGAGGGCGGAGTCGACGCGCTGCGCACCTGGGGCGCCGGCGCGACCGGCTCGCGGCTGGTCACCGGTAACACGTCGTTGCACGAGGAGCTGGAGTCAGAGCTCGCCGAATTCGTCGGCGCCGCAGCGGGTTTGGTGTTCTCCTCGGGTTACACAGCCAACCTGGGGGCGGTCGTCGGGCTGTCCGGACCGGGTTCGCTGCTGGTGTCGGACGCGCTGTCGCACGCCTCGCTGGTCGACGCCTGCCGGCTGTCACGGGCCCGGGTGGTGGTCACCCCGCACCGCGACGTCGACGCCGTCGGGGCGGCGCTGGCCGCCCGGTCCGAAGAGCGCGCGGTCGTAATCACCGAATCGGTGTTCTCCACCGACGGGGCCGTGGCCCCGCTGCGCCGGCTGCACGAGGTCTGCCGACGGCACCGGGCGCTGCTCATCGTCGACGAAGCCCACGGGCTCGGCGTCAGGGGCGCCGGCGGTCGCGGGTTGCTGCACGAACTCGGTCTGGCCGGTGCGTCCGACGTGGTGATGACCACGACGCTGTCCAAGGCTTTCGGCAGCCAGGGGGGCGCGGTGCTGGGTTCGGTTGCGGTGCGCGATCACCTGATCGACGCGGCCCGGCCGTTCATCTTCGACACCGGCCTGGCGCCGGCGGCGGTCGGCGCCGCGCTGGCCGCCTTGCGGGTACTGCTCGCCGAGCCGCGGCGGCCCGACGCCGTTCTGCGGCACGCGGCCACTCTGGCCGAGATCTGCGGCGTCCCGCAGGTACCGCAGTCCGCGGTGGTGTCGGTGATCCTCGGTGCGCCTGAGGTGGCGCTGGCTGCTGCCACGGCTTGCCTGGACGCCGGCGTCCGGGTGGGGTGTTTCCGACCGCCGACCGTGCCCGCCGGTACCTCGCGCCTGCGCCTGACCGCGCGCGCGTCGCTGGACCACGACGACCTCGAGCTGGCCCGTACGGTGCTGACCGACGTGCTGGCCGCAGCACGGCGTTGACGGTCCTGGTCGTCACCGGGACCGGGACCGGGGTCGGCAAGACCATCGCCACTGCGGCCATGGCGGCGGCCGCGCGGCAGGCCGGTATCGCCGTCGCCGTCTGCAAGCCGGTGCAGACCGGGACCGCGGCCGGCGACGACGACCTCGCCGAGGTGACCCGGCTGACCGGGTTGCGCAATGTGGTCGGCCTGGCACGCTACCCGGAGCCGCTGGCGCCGCTGGCCGCCGCGGAGCGGGCCGGACGGGCACTGCCCACCCGGCACACCATCGTCAAACTCATTCGCGCCGTAGACCATCCGGGTCAGCTGACGCTGGTTGAGGGTGCCGGCGGGCTGCTCGTCGAGCTTGCCGACGGCGGCGTGACCTTGCGTGACCTCGCTACTGATTTGGAAGCCGCGGTACTCGTGGTGACCACCGCTGAGCTCGGCACCCTCAACTACACCGCGCTGACGCTGGAATCCCTTGCGGCACGTAATCTTCCCTTCGCCGGCCTGGTGATCGGAAAGTGGCCATCGCCGCCCGGTGTGGTGGAGGCGTCCAACAGATCTGCGCTGGTGCGACTGGGGCCGATCCGCGCCGTGCTGCCCCCGAGAGCAGCAGAGCTGAGCACCGCAGAGTTCGTTGCGATGAGCGCGCACGCGTTCGACCGCGACTGGCTGGCCGGCCTGGTCAGCTGATGGTGCATTCGGTCGAGCTGCTCTTCGATCACGACACCGAGGCGACACTGCGCCGGATCTGGGATGAGCTGGCCGCCGCCGACCTACCGAGCCGCCTTCCGGCCGGCCGCCCGCATGTCACGGTGGCCGTCGCCGAGCGGATCGCACCCGAGGTCGACATCCTGCTGCGGCCGATCGCCCAGCAGCTGCCGATGGAGTGCGACGTCGGAGCGCCGGTGTTGTTCGGGCAGTCGAATGCGGTGCTGGCCAGGCTCGTTGTGCCGACGGCCGCGCTGCTGGCCTTGCATGCCGAGGTTCACCGGGCCTGCGGAGCGCATCTGCTGCCCGGCCCGCTACCACACAGCCTGCCCGACCAGTGGACGGCGCACGTCACGCTGGCCCGTCGCGTCGAGGGCGCGCAACTGGGTCAAGTGCTGGCAATCGCGGGCCGGCCCGCCGGGATCCGGGGCCGCCTGGCCGCTCTGCGCCGCTGGGACGGCACCGAGCGTGTCGAGTATCCGATCGGCTGACGTCAGCGCACCACGACGGTGTGCTCAGTGCGGGCCACCAATTCCCCGATCACCGGCGCCCCGGGAATCTCACCCGCGATCAACAACCCGCCGGAGGTTTGGGCGTCGGCCAGCAGCAGCGCCTCATCGGCGCTGATCCGGGACAGGTCGGCGTGCGGTGCCACCCAGTCGAGGTTGCGCCGCGTCCCGCCGCTGACGTAGCCGTCGGCCAAAGCCTGCCGGGCGCCGTCGAGGTAGGAGACCGCAGCAGAATCGATGACCGCCGTAACACCGCTGGCGCGGGCCAACTTGTGCAGGTGCCCGAGCAGACCGAAACCGGTGACGTCGGTGGCGCACTCGACACCTGCGGAGAGCGCCGCGTACGACGCCTCGGCGTTGAGAGTGGTCATCACGTCGATCGCCTCGACGAAGCGCTCACCGGTGGCCTTGTGCCGGCTGTTGAGCACGCCGATGCCAAGTGGCTTGGACAGCGACAGCGGAGTGCCGGGCTGCCCGCAATTGTTGCGCAGCAACCGATTCGGGTCGGCGATACCGGTGACCGCCAAACCATATTTGGGTTCCGGGTCGTCGACGCTGTGGCCGCCGGCCAAATGGCAACCGGCAAGGCAGCAGACGTCCAGCCCGCCGCGCAGCGTCTCGGCCGCCAACTCGAACGGCAGCAGATCACGCGGCCAGCCCAGCAGGTTGACTGCAACCACCGGCCGTCCCCCCATGGCGTACACGTCGGACAGCGCGTTGGCTGCCGCGATCCGGCCCCAGTCGTAGGGATCGTCCACGACGGGGGTGAAGAAGTCGGTGGTCGCGATCAGCGCCGTGCCACCGTCGATGAGTACCGCGGCGGCGTCGTCGCCGCTCTCCAGCCCGACCAGCAAGCGGCCCGCCGGATTGCGCGGCGCGCTTCGCCCTAATCCGCGGACCACCTCCTCCAACTCGCCGGGCGGGATCTTGCAGGCGCAGCCACCCCCATGCGCGTACTGGGTCAGTCGGTAAGTCACGGCATCCATCGTGCCCCTGCGACCGCGGGGCTGCGACAATCGGTGGATGGTCGAAGGAGGTGTGTCCGGTCTGGTGACCGGCGCGGTCTTCAAAACTGTCGAGCGGCAGACGCTGCCGTTGGCGGGTTCGATTCCCGTCCGCCTCCGCCATACTCCGGGAGCCTGAGGTGAGCGAGCCAGCAGATCGCCGGCGCCGAGTGCCCCGCACCGACACCGTGCTCGCTGATTCCCGCCTCGCCGAAGCCGAGCGGAGGTTGGGCCGCGCGCTGGTCAAATCCGTGGTCGCCGAGGCGCAGCAGTTGGCCCGCGCCGGGCGCATCGAACCCGAGCAGGTCACCGAACACGCGGTCGCCACGCTGCCGGTGAGCGCGTCGAGCCTGCGGGCCGTCATTAACGCCACCGGGGTGGTCGTGCACACCAACCTCGGTCGGGCGCCGCTGTCAGAGGCTGCACTCGATGCCATGGTCACGGCCGCCGGGGCCACCGACGTCGAGTTCGACCTCGCGACCGGTCGGCGCGCGCGGCGCGGCCGCGGAACGCTGGCCGCCCTGGCCGGGGCGGTACCGCAGGCCGGCGGCGTGCACGTGGTCAACAACAACGCCGCCGCACTGCTTCTGACGGCGCTGGCCCTGGCGGCCGGCAAAGAGATCGTTCTCAGCCGCGGTGAGCTAGTGGAAATCGGCGACGGCTTCCGCATCCCCGAACTGTTGGAGTCGACCGGTGCGCGGCTGCGCGAAGTCGGGGCCACCAACCGCACCAGCGCACGCGACTACGCCGCGGCGATCGGGCCGGACACCGG
>JAVHWH010000147.1:0-3209 GCA_032159915.1 Mycobacterium sp. | reverse complement strand
GGCGGTCTGCTCGTTGGGGTAGCTGAGCTCGAACAGCACACGACCCGGCTTGACGTTGGCGACCCACCACTCCGGCGAGCCCTTACCCGAACCCATCCGGGTTTCGGCGGGCTTCTTGGTCAGCGGGCGGTCCGGGAAGATGTTGATCCAGACCTTGCCGCCACGCTTGATGTGCCGGTTGATGGCGATACGAGCGGACTCGATCTGCCGGTTGGTGATGTAAGCGTGCTCCAGTGCCTGGATGCCGTAGTCGCCGAAGCTGACCGACGTGCCGCCACTGGCAATCCCGCGCTGACGCGGGTGGTGCTGCTTACGGTGTTTGACTCTGCGGGGAATCAACATGATTAGCTCTCCGTACTCTGCGCCTCGACCGCGGGCGCCTCAACCGGGGAGGCAGGTGTCTCCTCGGCGCTCGACGCGGCGCGGCCGGCCTCGGTGCTGGTCGCCGTCGTGCCCGCAGATCCGCTACGGCGCGGACGGGTGCCCGACGGACGGTCACGGCGCGGACGCTCTGCGCCGGCCGACGGCGCGACCAGCTCACGCTTGCCGCCGACGATGTCACCCTTGTAAATCCATACCTTCACGCCGATGCGGCCGAAGGTGGTCTTGGCCTCATACAGGCCGTAGTCGATGTCGGCACGCAGCGTGTGCAGCGGCACCCGACCTTCGCGGTAGAACTCCGAGCGGCTCATTTCGGCGCCGCCCAGACGGCCGGAGCACTGCACCCGGATACCTTTGACGTTGGGCTGCCGCATCGCCGACTGGATCGCCTTGCGCATCGCACGCCGGAATGCCACCCGGTTGCTCAGCTGTTCGGCCACACCCTGAGCGACCAACTGCGCCACCGACTCTGGGTTCTTCACCTCGAGGATGTTGAGCTGGACCTGCTTGCCGGTCAGCTTCTCCAGGTCGGCGCGGATCCGGTCGGCCTCGGTGCCACGGCGACCGATGACGATGCCGGGACGCGCCGTGTGGATGTCCACCCGAACGCGGTCGCGGGTGCGCTCGATCTCCACGTCGGCGATGCCGGCGCGCTCGAGGCCGGTCGACAGCAGCTTGCGAATCGCCACGTCTTCCTTGATGTAGTCCGCGTATTGCTTGTCCGCGTACCACCGGGACTTCCACTCGGTCGTGATGCCGAGCCGGAAGCCGTGTGGATTGATCTTCTGGCCCACTACTGCGAGCCTCCCTTCGCGTCCGAGATCGCTTCAGTCTCAGCGGACTTCGCGGCGGACGCCTTCGCTTCAGATGTCTTCTTGGGGGACGCTTTCTTGGCCGGCGCCTTCTCGGCCGCTGCCTTCTTGGCCGGCGCCTTCGCGGCGGATGCCTTCTTGGCAGGAGCCGTGCCCGCAGCCTTACTGGCCTGCGCGCGACGTGCGCGGGTGGCGCTCGCGGACTGCGAGCCCCGACCGTCCTTGCTCGGCCGGCTTTCCACGATCACCGTGATGTGGCTGGTGCGCCGACGGATGCGGAATGCGCGGCCCTGGGCGCGCGGACGGATCCGCTTGGCCGTGGGGCCGTCGTCGGCGTAGACCGTGGCCACTACCAGCGTCGCCGGGTCGAGCCCATTGTTGTTCTGCGCATTGGCCGCAGCGCTCGCGATGACTTTGGCCACCGGCTCGCTGGCGGCCTGCGGCGCCCAGCGCAGGATGTCCAGCGCGTCGGCCACCGACTTGCCGCGCACCAGGTCGATCACCCGGCGCGCCTTGGTCGGCGACACCCGCACGAACCGCGCTACGGCGACCGCCGAAGGATATTCAGTAGCCGTGCTCATCGGCGCTTGGCCTTCCGGTCGTCTTTGATGTGTCCCTTGAAGGTGCGCGTCGGTGCGAACTCACCCAGTTTGTGGCCGACCATCGATTCGGTGACGAACACCGGCACGTGCTTGCGACCGTCGTGGACGGCGAACGTGTGACCGATGAAGTCGGGAATGATGGTCGAACGACGCGACCAGGTCTTGATGACCTGCTTGGTGTTCTTCTCGTTCTGCGTGTCGACCTTCTTGAGCAGATGGCCGTCGACGAACGGACCCTTCTTGAGGCTGCGTGGCATCGGCTGCTCCTAGCGCGATTTCTTGCCGGTGCGCCGGCGTCGGACGATGAGCTTGTCACTGGGCTTGCTGCCCTTGCGGGTACGGCCTTCGGGCTTACCCCACGGGCTGACCGGGTGACGACCACCGGACGTCTTACCCTCACCACCACCATGCGGGTGGTCGACCGGGTTCATCACCACACCACGAACGGTCGGGCGCTTACCCTTCCAGCGCATCCGGCCGGCCTTGCCCCAGTTGATGTTGGCCTGCTCGGCGTTACCCACCTCGCCGACAGTGGCGCGGCAGCGCACGTCGACGCGACGGATTTCACCGCTCGGCATACGCAGCGAGGCGTACGTGCCTTCCTTACCCAGCAACTGGATGCTGGACCCTGCCGAGCGAGCCAGCTTGGCCCCGCCGCCGGGCCGCAGCTCCACAGCGTGGATCAACGTACCGGCCGGGATGTTGCGCAACGGCAGGTTGTTGCCCGGTTTGATGTCGGCGTTGGCGCCGGACTCCACCACGTCGCCTTGGGAAAGCCCCTGCGGCGCAATGATGTAGCGCTTCTCGCCATCCAAGAAGTGCAGCAGCGCGATGTTCGCGGTGCGGTTCGGGTCGTACTCGATGTGCGCGACCTTCGCGTTGACGCCGTCTTTGTCGTTGCGACGGAAGTCGATCACCCGGTAGGCCCGCTTGTGGCCGCCGCCCTTGTGTCGGGTGGTGATCCGACCGTGCGCATTACGTCCACCGCGACCGTGCAGCGGGCGGACCAACGACTTCTCCGGAGTGGAGCGGGTGATCTCAGCGAAATCGGAGACGCTGGCACCGCGGCGACCCGGAGTCGTCGGCTTGTACTTGCGAATTCCCATGTCTGTTAAGTCTCTCTATCCTCGGCTGTTCCTGGCTACGCCGTTACGCCGAACAGTTCGATCGGCTTGCTGCCGGGCGCCAACGTCACGATGGCGCGCTTGGTGCTCTTTCGCTGTCCGAACCCGCTCCGGGTGCGCTTGCGCTTGCCCTGGCGGTTCGCGGTGTTCACCGCGGCCACCTTGACCGAAAAGATCTTCTCGATCGCGATCTTGATCTGCGTCTTGTTCGAGTCAGGGTGCACCAGGAACGTGTACACGTTGTCATCGATCAGGCCGTAGGACTTCTCCGAGATGACCGGAGCCAGGAT
>JAVHWH010000130.1:0-18599 GCA_032159915.1 Mycobacterium sp. | reverse complement strand
CATCGGCGCCGGCCGAGCAACCCGGCTGATCAACCGGCGGCTTCGCCGCGCGCTCGAGCACCGCCAGCCCAGCTGCGCGGTTCCCGGCTGTGGCGCCACCCGCGGTCTGCACGCCCACCACATCCGGCACTGGGAAGACGGCGGTGCCACCGAGTTGGCCAACCTGGTGCTGGTCTGCCCCTATCACCACCAGCTGCACCACCGCGGCGTCATCACCATCACCGGACCCGCAACCCAGCTCAGCGTCACCGACAGCGCCGGCCGACCGCTCAGCCCAGGATCACTGGCGCGTGCGCCCAAACTTCCCCCACCCGCCGTCCCGCCCTACCCTGGGCCGACCGGCGAGCGCGCCGACTGGTGGTGGTACCAACCCTTCCAGCCGCAACCACCACCAACAAACAACTAGGCTGGTTAGCGGCATCGTATCCAAGGTGAAATCAGTTGGAGCACAGATCGTTCCGTGTTCTCTGACCGCCGTCGACCCGACACCCAGGGTCATCATCAAGAACCCCGTTGCTGTGCGCACCAACCTGAGCCAAGTCGGCTGTCCTAGGTGGCTCGCGCGGCCGGGCAGTTCAACGTGAGCGGCGGAACGTGGCAGCGCGAAGCCTCGAGGTTTGCGCCTCAGGCGTTCAACGATTTGCCGCCGAGGGGATTGGGATGGTGTCAGGTATTGGCGACTGCTTAAGACCAGCCCCAGCAAGCAGGCCACTCGCGAAGGGCGAATTGGCGACACACGGAAGCCACGCCCCGGTCCGACATGTGGTCACCATCTTGTGCGGCAGCAATGTCGACATGGACACCTATCGCCGCTGGGCCGATCCGGATCTGCTAGCGACGTACCGTCGAGAACCTGTCGTCAGCCGGCGACGACCCGATCCCACACTCGATGCTGCTCGAGCCCGGCCACGAGCGACTCGACCATGCCGGTGGGGTTGGAATCGGCAAAAACGCCCGGCCCTGCGGACGAAACGCCCGCGGCCGCAAGCAGATCGCTGCCCGCCGGCAACACTGCTATCGCTTTGAGGTGCCGGAAAGCCTCGTCGACCAGAATGCGCGCGTTGGTTTCGCTGGGTGAGCCGGCGAGCAGCAGTCCATCGACTTCGATGGATCGGCCGGTGAAGTAGGTCCGCGAGATCGGCACGCTGACGCCGTCGTGGCCGACGGTTCCGCCGTGCGGCGCGAATACCAGTGGAACCAGTTTGGCCGCGGTGATCGCTGCCACGGCGGCGGCGACTTCGCCGACGTCGGAGTTGGCGTCGGTGATGATGCCGATGCGGCGACCCGCGGCCGGGTACCGGCCACCGACTTGGGACAGCGCTGGGCTGGCCGCCGGGGCGCTGGGAGGCGCGGCTGGGACCGGTGCCGGCAATCCCAATCGAGCCGCGACGTCTTCGCACAACTGGGTGTCGATCCGGGCCAGCACCGCAAGCGTGCGTTCCTTGATCGCCTGCTCGTAACACTTGCCCAGCTCGAAGGCGTATGCGCCGACGACATGTGATTGTTCGATCGGCGTCAGGCTGCGGTAGAACAGCGTCACCTGGCTGAAGTGGTCGTCGTAGCTGGCCGGGTTCGCGCGGCGTTTGACCGACGCAGGCAGCGGCACGGGTGCCTCGATGAAGGCGCCGGTGTCCGAGCCCGCCAGGAATGGGCAGCCGCCGTCGAGCGAGTTGGGACGGTACGGTGCCACGCCGGGATGGACGCCGTGTTGGTGGAACCCGTCGCGCAGCATGTCGTTGACCGGAGCGTGCGGACGGTTGATCGGGATCTGCCCGAAATTCGGTCCGCCCAGTCGGGTGATCTGGGTGTCGAGGTAAGAGAACAACCGGGCATGCAGCAGCGGATCGTCGGTGACATCGATCCCGGGAACCAGATGACCGACGTGGAACGCCACCTGCTCGGTTTCGGCGAAGTAGTTGGTCGGGTTGGCGTTGAGTTGCATCGTTCCGATGATCTCGACCGGTGCCAACTCCTCCGGAATGATCTTGGTCGAATCGAGCAGGTCGATGCCTTCGAAGGTTTGCTCTGCAGTATCGGGGAACACCTGAACGCCCAGATCCCATTCGGGGTAGGCGCCCGCCTCGATGGCGTCGGCGAGGTCGCGGCGGTGGAAGTCGGGATCGACGCCGGCGGCGATCTGCGCTTCTTCCCAGACCAGCGAGTGCACGCCCAGACGCGGCTTCCAGTGGAACTTCACCAGCACCGTCGTGCGGTCCGGAGCTATCAGCCGAAACGTATGGACCCCAAAGCCTTCCATCATCCGATACGACCGGGGGATCCCACGGTCGGACATGTTCCACATGGTGTGCGCAGACGCTTCAGTGTGCAGCGACACGAAATCCCAGAACGTGTCATGCGCGGATTGGGCTTGCGGGATCTCCCGATCCGGATGCGGCTTGCCGGCGTGAATGATGTCGGGGAATTTGATGCCGTCCTGGATGAAGAACACCGGGATGTTGTTGCCGACCAAGTCGAACGTGCCCTCGCTGGTGTAGAACTTGGTGGCGAACCCGCGGGTGTCGCGCACCGTGTCCGACGATCCGCGAGAACCCAGCACCGTGGAGAACCGGACGAACACCGCCGTCTCCACACCGGACTTCAGAAACCCTGCCGCACAGATCTTCTCGGCAGCACCATTCGCGCGGAACACCCCGTGGGCCGCCGCTCCGCGAGCATGCACGACGCGTTCGGGTATCCGCTCGTGGTCGAAGTGAGTGATCTTCTCACGCAGATGGTGGTCTTGCAGAAGGGTCGGGCCACGCTCACCCGCCTTCAGCGAATGATCAGTGTCGTAGAGCCGCGTTCCCTGCCCGGTGGTCAGGTATTGGTCCTGCTGTCCGCGCGCAGTCTCGGGGCCTTCGAGCGGCGTACCGGTTGCCGTACGCAGTTCGGGCGCAACCTGATCCGGCTTGGGCGGTAACGGCTCGCGCGGGGTCGTGGGCTCGTCTATGTCCGGCGCTTCGGAACTCGGTGCACCAGGTATGTAACCGCTGGCCTGGGCCGCCTGCGCCTGTCCCTCGCGCACGAGGTACTTCTGGCCCGCGACGGCTCCGACCGCTTGCTTGGCTACTCCCTTGACTCCCTCGACGACACCTTTGATCGGGTTGCTGCGCCCGCTGTCCTCCGCCACGAAAACTCCTTGCTTGGTCTTGATGCGATGAACCCGCCGCCGGCTTGCGAGGGCCTCCGCTGCCATCGCGTTCCCGATAACGGCGCGGACAAACCCGGAATTCGCCGACGAGTTCAGCGGCCGGTGGTCACAAGCGCGCATTGGCAGTATCTGGCAGCGCCGTTGGTGGAGGTGGCAGTGTGTGCGGCCGAAGAATTGAGGCATGACAAGCACATCGATTTCCACCGAATCTCGTCCGTCTGACTCTGCACGCCGGAGATCCGTGCGTGCTGATCTTGTCTTCTGGACCGCGGCGGGCGCCGTCGTCGCCGCCCTGAGCGGTCCTCTCGCCCGATGGTGGGATGTGCCGCGTCAGGTGCTTCTCGACGGCGGGCTCGCCTTCGTCATTCTCGGGCCGGCGATGCTATTGGGTCTGAATCGGATGCGCGCGACCCGCGGGCTGGTAGCCGCCTTCGTCGTGACCAATTTCGTGCTGGCACCGCTGGCCTGGGCCGCGGCATGGTTCGGCTGGCTTGGCCTGAGCCGCGCGGGCAACTGGGCGCTGGCCGACGCCGGACTGGTGATGCTTGTGCTGGGCGCCTGGCAGCTCACCGCCTTTCGGCGGGCTTAGGCCGCCGGCCCGCTTTTCGGCGTCTTTTAACTGTTGAGGCCTGGCGTGGGAAGATGGGACACGTGTTGCGATGGACAACTGCGGGTGAATCCCACGGCCGAGCACTGATCGCCGTGGTGGAAGGCATGGTCGCCGGCCTGAGTGTCACGTCGGACGACATTGCCGATCAACTGGCCCGCCGTCGCCTCGGTTATGGCCGGGGCGCCCGGATGAAGTTCGAACGCGACCAGGTCACCGTGCTGGCCGGCCTTCGGCATGGCGTAACACTGGGGGGTCCGATCGCCATCGAGATCGGCAACACCGAATGGCCCAAGTGGGAAACTGTGATGGCCCCCGACCCGGTGGATGCCACCGCATTGGACGTCGCGCGCAACGCCCCCCTGACCCGGCCACGGCCCGGCCACGCCGACTACGCCGGCATGCTCAAGTACGAATTCGACGACGCGCGCCCGGTGCTCGAGCGGGCCAGCGCCCGCGAGACCGCCGCCCGCGTCGCAGCCGGTACCGTCGCGCGGCAGTTCCTCCGCCAGGCCCTCGGAGTCGAGGTCGTCTCCCACGTCATCTCGATTGGCGATTCGACCCCGTATGACGGTCCGCCGCCGCAGGCCGGCGACCTGCCGGCGATCGACGACAGCCCGGTGCGGGCATTCGACAAGGCGGCCGAAGCGTCGATGATCGCGGAGATCGAAGCGGCCAAGAAGGACGGCGACACCCTGGGCGGCGTCGTCGAAGCGGTCGCGGTCGGTCTGCCGGTGGGCCTGGGATCGTTCATCAGCGGTGACAGCCGGCTCGACAGCCAACTCGCTGCCGCGGTAATGGGCATCCAGGCGATCAAGGGCGTCGAGATCGGCGACGGCTTCCAGACCGCCCGCCGGCGCGGCAGTCGCGCCCACGACGAGATGTATCCCGGCCCCGACGGCGTGATCCGCTCGACCAACCGGGCCGGTGGTCTGGAGGGCGGCATGACCAACGGCCAGCCGCTGCGGGTGCGCGCCGCGATGAAGCCGATCTCCACCGTTCCCCGCGCGCTGGCCACTGTCGACATGACGACCGGGGAAGAAGCCGTCGCGATCAACCAGCGTTCCGATGTCTGCGCGGTGCCCGCCGCCGGCGTGGTCGTCGAGACAATGGTGGCGCTCGTGCTGGCGCGGGCTGCGCTGGAGAAGTTCGGCGGCGATTCGCTGACCGAGACGCGGCGCAACATCGAGTCCTACCTGCGGTCGGTCGCGCAGCGCGAGCCGGTGAGCGACGCTCGGGCTCGCTCGGTAGGGGGATAGCGCTCGTGGCGCCCAAAGCCGTGTTGGTGGGACTGCCGGGATCCGGTAAGTCCACCATCGGTCGACGCCTGGCCAAAGCGCTCGTCGTCGACATGCTGGACACCGACGCGGCCATCGAACAGCAAACCGGACGCACCATTGCCGACATCTTCGCCACCGGCGGGGAGCAGGAATTCCGCCGGATCGAGGAAGAGGTGATCCGGGCGGCGCTGGCTTCCCACGACGGGGTCCTGTCGCTGGGCGGCGGCGCCGTCACCACCCCTGGCGTGCGCGCCGCACTGGCCGGCCACACCGTCGTCTACTTGGAAATCTCTGCGGCCGAAGGAGTTCGGCGCACCGGCGGTAACACGGTTCGGCCGTTGCTGGCCGGGCCCGACCGCGCTGAGAAGTTCCGCGCGCTGATGACCCAGCGCGTGCCGCTCTATCGGAAGGTCGCCACCATCCGGGTGAATACCAACCGTCGCAATCCCGGCGCTGTGGTTCGCCACATCGTGTGCCGGCTCAATGACGCCAAACTCGGCAGCGCTGCGCGCAACCGACGCCGGCCGCCGTGGCGCCGCACTCCAACTTCGGGGGCGCCCACCCTGCCCGAGCCGCGGACCGGACCGCCGCCGACGCCCGCCACGCCGGCCGCGCTGGCCGCCGCTCGTCGCGAGGCGGGCAGATGACCGAGGCTCGCGAACCGGTCACCGTGCAGGTGGCTGTCGACCCGCCCTATCCGGTCGTCATCGGCACCGGACTGCTGGGCGAGCTCGATGAAGTGCTCGCCGGCCGGCACCGCGTCGCCATCGTGCATCAACCCGCGCTGATCCATACCGCCGAGGTGATTCGAAATCGCTTGGTGGACAAGGGTATCGACGCACACCAGATCGAAATTCCGGACGCCGAGGCCGGTAAAGATCTGCCCGTCGTCGGCTACATCTGGGAAGTGCTGGGCCGCATCGGGATCGGCCGTAAGGACGCGTTGGTGAGTCTCGGTGGCGGCGCCGCCACCGATGTCGCCGGCTTCGCCGCGGCGACGTGGCTGCGCGGTGTGTCGATCGTGCACGTGCCGACAACGCTGTTGGCGATGGTCGACGCCGCAGTCGGCGGCAAAACCGGCATCAACACCGACGCCGGCAAGAATTTGGTCGGCGCATTCCATCAGCCGATCGCCGTGCTGGTCGACCTTGCGACGCTGCAGACGTTGCCGCACAACGAGATCGCGGCCGGTATGGCCGAGGTCGTCAAGGCGGGCTTCATCGCCGACCCGGTGATCCTGGACCTGATCGAGGCCGATCCGCAGGCCGCGCTGGACCCGGCGGCAGAAGTGCTGCCGGAGTTGATCCGGCGCGCCGTCGCTGTCAAAGCCGAAGTGGTGGCGGCCGACGAGAAGGAATCGGAGCTCCGCGAAATACTGAACTACGGCCACACCCTGGGTCACGCGATCGAGCGGCGCGAGCGCTACCAGTGGCGTCACGGTGCCGCTGTGTCGGTGGGAATGGTGTACGCCGCCGAATTGGGCCGGCTGGCCGGTCGCCTCGATGACGCCACCGCGCAGCGTCATCGACACATCCTCACCGCGCTCGGACTGCCGATCAGCTATGACGCCGACGCGCTCCCGGAACTGCTGGAGTCGATGGCCGGTGACAAGAAGACCCGTGCGGGAGTGCTGCGGTTCGTGGTGCTCGACGGGCTGGCCAAACCTGGCCGGTTGGAGGGCCCGGACCCAGCGCTGCTGGCCGCGGCGTACGCGGAGGTGGGCACCCGATGAATACGGTCAACGTCCTCAACGGGCCCAACCTCGGTCGGTTGGGTCGACGTGAGCCGGAGGTCTACGGCGACACCACGCACGACGACCTGGTGGCGCTGGTCGAACGCGAGGCCGCCGAACTCGAGCTGAAAGCCGTTGTCCGGCAGAGCGACGACGAAGCTCAGCTGCTGGATTGGATTCATCTGGCCGCCGACGCCAACGAGCCGGTGATCCTCAATGCCGGCGGGCTGACGCACACGTCGATTGCGTTACGCGACGCCTGCGCGGAGTTGAGTGCGCCGCTGATCGAGGTGCACATCTCCAACGTCTTCGCCCGCGAAGAGTTCCGGCACCACTCGTATCTGAGCCCGGTTGCGACCGGCGTCATCGTGGGGTGCGGCGTGCAGGGTTACCTGCTCGCGCTGCGCTATCTGGCCAGCCTGAAAGGCTAGCCGTCGGTCCTGGGCCGCTCGATGTGCTCGGTGGCCGGTTCGTGGGCCCGCAGCTCGTCGGTCTTCCCGGTGTGGTGCGCCGCGGGAGCCTCGGCCGTTTCCGCGGCTTCGTGGCTGTAGGCCGTCGGCGCCTCGTGGCCCTCCCGCTCGGCGGTCGCGACGGCGCTGGACTGCTCGTGCGGCCACTCGGCCGCCTCGGCAGGGGCATGGTCGGCCCGGACCGCGGCGAAGACGTCGGTGTCGGCGCGCTCCTCGTCACCGCCGGATGTGCCGTCTTGCGGCTTGTAGGCACCCTTACGGTCCACCCGCCAGCGGCCGACGGTCACCCCGGCGATCGCGCCCAAGAACACCACCAACGCGGTGAACGCCGCGAACGTGGTGAGCTCGTTGATCAAACCGCCGACGTAGAGGGCCTTGTAGAACACCGCGATCAGCCACGTCACCACACCGCTGAGCAACCCGGCGACCAGACCGGCCAGCAGCCACGTCATCGCCAGATCGTCGCGACGGTCCGGGTCAGGATGAGAAGAGGCGTCTTCGCGTCCGTCGATCAGACCCCAGATGACCACGCCTACCAGGAACAGCAGCAGCAACACGATGCTGATGATCGCTGCCTGCGTCTGCCACACGCTGATTAGCGTGCCTTGGAACAGCCGAACGACGACCATCGCGGCACCGAAGATCAATCCGCGCAGCAACCAGTTACTCATGGGGCCACAGCGTAGCGAGTACCGTCAGCTGGCGTGACACATTCCCAGCGGCGAGCCGCACTCGGAGCTCGACTCCGCGCGGCCGAACTGGACGCAATGCTGGTCACGGACCTGATCAACGTGCGCTACCTGTCGGGTTTCACCGGGTCGAACGCGGCGTTGCTGGTGTTCGCCGACGGCCATGGCGCCGTGCTGGCCACCGACGGACGCTACCGTACCCAGGCCGCCCAGCAGGCGCCCGACCTGGAAGTGGCGATCGAGCGCGCCTGCGGGCCGTACCTGGCCGGCCGCGCGGCGGCCGCCAAGGCGCACCGGGTGGGCTTCGAAAGTCACGTCGTCACCGTGGACGGCTACGCCGCGCTGGCCGCCGCACTGAGCGACACCGGTGGCACCACCGAGTTGGTTGGCGGCGCACAGACTGTCGAGGCGCTGCGCGAGATCAAGGACGCCGGGGAAGTCGCGCTGCTGCGGCTGGCCTGTGAGGCCGCCGACGCCGCGCTGGCCGATCTGGTCGACCGTGGTGGGCTGCGCCCCGGGCGCACCGAACGTCAGGTGGGTCGCGAGCTGGAAACGCTGATGCTCGACCACGGCGCCGACGGCGTCTCCTTCGAGACGATCGTGGCCACCGGGGCGCATTCGGCGATCCCGCATCACCGGCCCACCGACGCCGAGCTGGCCCCCGGTGACTTCGTCAAAATCGACTTCGGCGCCCTGGTCGGCGGCTACCACTCCGACATGACCCGCACGTTCGTGCTGGGAAACGCTGCCGACTGGCAGCTCGAGATCTACCAGCTGGTCAGCGCGGCCCAGCGGGCAGGCCGGCACGCGCTGCAAGCCGGCGCAACGCTGGCCGACATCGACGGCGCTGCCCGCGGTGTGATCGCCGACGCCGGGCACGGCGACAATTTCGGTCACGGCCTCGGCCATGGGGTCGGGCTGCAAATCCATGAAGCGCCAGGGATCAACGCCACCGCCGCCGGTACACTACTACCGGGCTCCGTCGTGACCGTGGAGCCCGGCGTCTATTTGCCTGACCGCGGCGGTGTCCGTATCGAGGACACGCTGGTTGTGCCAGGCCCGACCCCCGGACACACTCCGGAATTGCTCACCCGGTTCCCCAAGGAACTGGCGATCCTGACTTAGTAACCGCAGTGCGCTGACGCACTGACGGTCGGCCCGTCCCAGCCTCTCCTCGGGGGCCAGCCGATTCAGTTTGCATCGCTGCTTCAGTAGACATCGAACGGTGCTATGTGGAGGCGCCATTTACCAGGGAAATCCCGGTATCCGCAGCGGCTCGATCGACATAGCGTCTGCATGGTGGGGCCGACAGCAGTCGCCCCCGAGCAGAAAAGGAAGCAATGCCATGAAGACCACGCGATTCGCGATCCTCTCCGCCGCGGCAGGCATAGCAGCGGTTGGGCTGTTCGCCACCCCCATCGCGAGCGGAGAAGAACCCGCTCAATGTTCCCAGGGGCAATTCCCCACCGCAGACGGAACAGGATGTGCGGGCGTCCCGGACCCTACCCAGTACGGGTGTCCGCCAAAAGATTTTAAATGTATGTTCGATTCCTTGCCTCGACACTGAGGGCGATCCGCGAAGTACCGGTTGAGGGTCGCGGTCCCGTCGCGGCCGTCCCCAAAATGTCGTTCACCATCCGGTGACGACCCTCATTCATCGCCCACGGCGGTAGACGTGTTTCTTCGGCGGCTTGAGGCCGAGTAGCGGGTCGGCGGGTAACTCGCCTTCAACGACGAGCCAGCGGCAGAATCGACGCAGCGCCGCCTGGCGCAACCGCACGGTGTTAGGTTCCTTGCCTTCGGCGACACGCTCGCGCTGTATTGCTGTACTCGACCCCGCGTAAGCTCCATCGAGTGCCCGTTCTGCTCGATCCACCTCACATACAAGCGGACGCCCCGCAAGTAGGACGAGATGGCCGTGGCGGATTTGTTCGCTGCGAGCAGGGTGATTTCCCAGTATTCAACAGGCCGGGAGATCCAGTGCGGGCAAAAGATTCATCCATACCGGTTATCTAAAATTGGCGATCCTGTAGGAGATTCACCGACTGTGGCAAGCACTGCCGATTTCAAGAATGGACTCGTGCTGGTAATCGACGGCCAGCTGTGGCAGATCAACGAGTTCCAGCACGTCAAACCGGGCAAGGGCCCGGCATTCGTACGGACCAAGCTCAAGAACGTGCTCTCCGGCAAGGTGGTCGACAAGACCTACAACGCCGGGGTGAAGGTGGAAACCGCCACGGTGGACCGCCGCGACGCGACCTACCTCTATCGCGACGGCACCGACTTCGTGTTCATGGACAGCCAGGACTACGAGCAGCACCCGCTGCCGGAGTCGCTGGTCGGTGATGCCGCCAAATTCCTGCTGGAGGGACTGCCGGTGCAGGTGGCATTCCACAACGGAGCGCCGCTGTACCTCGAGCTGCCGGTGACCGTCGAAATGGTGGTCACCCACACCGACCCGGGTCTGCAGGGCGATCGATCCAGCGCCGGCACCAAGCCCGCGACCGTGGAGACCGGCGCGGAGCTCCAGGTGCCGTTGTTCATCAACACCGGGGACAAGCTCAAGGTCGACTCCCGTGACGGCAGCTACCTGGGACGTGTCAACGCGTGAATTCTGCTCGTCCTGCCCGGCCCGTTAAGGGACGGCATCAGGCTCGTAAGCGCGCCGTCGACCTGATCTTCGAAGCCGAGGCCCGCGGACTCACTGCGGCCGAGGCGGCCGACGCGCGCACCGCGCTGGCGAAAACCAAAGACGATGTGGCACCGCTGCATCCGTACACGGTGACCGTGGCTCACGGCGTCACCGAGCACGCCGCACACGTCGACGACCTGATCGCATCGCACCTCCAGGGCTGGACACTGGACCGGCTGCCGGCGGTGGACCGCGCCATCTTGCGGGTCGCGGTGTTCGAGTTGCTGCACGCCGACGACGTTCCGGCCCCGGTCGCGGTCGACGAGGCGGTGGAGCTGGCCAAGGAGCTGTCCACTGACGACTCGCCAGGTTTCGTCAACGGCGTGCTCGGCCAGGTCATGCTGGTGACGCCGCAGATCCGCGCGGCGGCTCGAGCGGTCCAATCGAGCCCGCAGCCCACCGCGGAGTCATGACCCGGCTCGAACTGCGCGTTCTGATCGCCGCGACCTTGGCGGCGACGGTGGTGCTGGGCGCGGTGATGTGCGCGGCCTACGGGCAGGCGGCCATCGCGGCGGCCCTGGCGATCTATGCGCTCGGTGTCGGCGCGTGGCTGTACCACGCGATCGAGCGTCTGGTGCTGGCCCGCCGCATCGAGACGGTGCGCGCGGCCGCAACCCCGTTTCGTCCACTGCTACCGGTGATGGCGGCGATCATGGCATTGACCCAAGCCGTCGTGCGGTCGCTGTCCGATGCCACCGAGGTTGCGCCGCCACGGCGCTGGATCCCGATCACCCGCGGTCGAAAATCCGAGGACGACTTCGAGGCCTGAACCTCCGCTTTTGTGACAGGTGGGGCAATTCGGGTACAGCTCACGAAACGCCCCCATCCTCGTTGACCTAGGGACACACTGGCGATATGGACCGAGACGGCAGGCACCCAAGGCGGCTGTCTGTTTCCGCACTGGCGGCGGTGGCTAACCCGTCGTACTCACGCATCGACACCTGGAACCTGCTCGACGACGCGTGCCATCAGCTCGCTGTGGTCGACCGCGCCGGAATGGACACCACCCACGAGGCCGCCCGGGTGCGCCGGCTGCTCAACCGTCTCGCCGCCTACGAGCGTTACTGGATCTACCCCGGTCCACAAAACCTGGCGGCATATTGCGCTTACCTTGATCAACTGGCCACGGTCAGCCTTGCCGAACAGGTCTCGATCGCCGTCCGCCTGCTGTCCGAATACGGCGACCGCGCCGCGTTGTTCGACACGTCCTCGCCGCTGGCCGATCAGGAGTTGGTGGCCCGGGCCAAAGAGCAGCAGTTCTACACGGTTCTGCTGGCGGACGACGCCCCGGTCACCGCGCCCGAAGGCTTGGCGGGCAGCCTGCGCGCCATTCGCGACGTCGGCGACGACGTGCAATTCGAACTGCTGGTGGTCTCCAGTGTCGAGGACGCCATCACCGCGGTCGCGCTGAACGGGGAGATCCAGGCCGCCATCATCCGGCACGACATACCGCTGCGCTCCCGCGACCGGGCGCCGCTGATGACCTCGCTGCTCGGTCCCAACGACGCCGTGGTGGCCACCGACCGCACCCACGACTGGGTCGAGTGCGGCGAGTGGATCCGCGAGCTGCGACCACACATCGACCTTTACTTGCTCACCGACGAATCGATCGCCGCCGAGACCGAAGGCGAGTCCGACATCTACGATCGGACGTTCTACCGGCTCAACGATGTCACCGACCTGCACACCACCGTGCTTGCCGGTATCAGAAACCGTTATGCCACCCCGTTTTTCGACGCTCTGCGCGCCTACGCAGCCCGTCCGGCCGGTCAGTTCCACGCGCTTCCGGTCGCGCGCGGCGCCAGCATCTTCAACTCCAAGACGCTGCAGGACATGGGGGAGTTCTACGGGCGCAACATCTTCATGGCCGAGACCTCGACCACGTCGGGCGGGCTGGACTCGTTGCTGGACCCGCACGGCAACATCAAGAAGGCGATGGACAAAGCCGCGCACACCTGGAACTCCAACCACACCTACTTCGTCACCAACGGAACGTCGACCGCCAACAAGATCGTCGCGCAGTCGCTGACCCGGCCGGGCGACATCGTGCTGATCGACCGCAACTGCCACAAGTCCCACCACTACGGCCTGGTGCTGGCCGGGGCTTACCCGCTCTACCTCGACGCCTATGAGCTCCAGCCGTTCGCGATCTACGGCGCCGTGTCGTTACAGACCATCAAGAAGGCGCTGCTCGACCTGGAGGCCGCCGGGCAACTGAGTCGGGTGCGCATGCTGTCGCTGACCAACTGCACGTTCGACGGCGTTGTGTACAACCCCCGCCGGGTGATGGAGGAAGTGCTGGCGATCAAGCCGGACATCTGCTTCCTCTGGGACGAGGCGTGGTACGCGTTCGCCACCGCGGTGCCGTGGGCGCGCCAACGCACCGCGATGATCGCCGCCGAACAACTAGAAGCGATGTTGTCGTCGCCGGCCTATGCCCGTGAGTACCAGCAGTGGCGCGAGTCGATGCAGGGGATCGACCGGGCCGAGTGGGCCGAGCATCGGCTGCTTCCCGATCCCGGCAGGGCCCGTGTTCGGGTGTACGCGACTCACTCGACGCACAAATCGCTGTCGGCGCTGCGGCAGGCATCGATGATCCATGTGCGCGACCAGGATTTCGCGCTCTCCCGCGACGCATTCGGTGAAGCGTTCCTGACCCACACCTCGACCTCGCCCAACCAGCAACTGCTCGCCTCCCTCGATCTGGCCCGCCGCCAGGTCGACATCGAAGGCTTCCAGATGGTGCGCTACGTCTACGACATGGCACTGGTCTTCCGTCACCGCGTCCGCAAAGACCGAGTAATCAGCAAGTGGTTCCGGATCCTCGACGAATCCGACTTGGTGCCAGACGAATTCCGGGCGTCGGCGGTCAGCTCGTATCGCCAGGTGCGCCAGGGCGCGCTGGCGGATTGGAACGAGGCGTGGCGGTCCGATCAGTTCGTGCTCGACCCGACCCGGGTCACCCTGTACCTGGGCGAGACCGGCATGAACGGCTACGACTTCCGCGAGAAGATCCTGATGGAGCGGTTCGGCATCCAGATCAACAAAACGTCGATCAACAGCGTGCTGCTGATCTTCACGATCGGCGTGACCTGGTCGAGTGTGCATTATCTGCTAGACGTGCTGCGCCGGGTGGCCATCGACTTCGACCGCACGCACGAGGCGGCCAGCAGAGACGACCGTGCTCTGCAGCGGCGCCGCGTCGAAGAGATCACCCAAGACCTGCCGCCACTGCCGGACTTCAGCGCATTCGACAACGCCTTTCGGCCCGACGAGGCGAGTTCGTTCGGTGACATGCGGTCGGCCTTCTACGCGGGCTACGAGGACGCCGACCGCGAACACGTCATGCTCGGTGAGGCGGGTCGACGTCTCGCCGACGGAAAGCCGCTGGTGTCAACCGGTTTCGTGGTGCCCTACCCGCCGGGCTTCCCGGTGCTGGTGCCGGGCCAGATGGTGTCCAAGCAGATCGTGTATTTCCTTGCCCAGCTCGATATCAAGGAGATCCACGGCTACAACCCGGATCTGGGGTTGTCGGTGTTCACCGAGGACGCGCTGAAACGGATCAGTACGGCGCGCTATTCCGACACCGTGACCGGCTAGCGTGCCGATGCCCGCACCGGGGATGGCTTAACGCAGCGCTTTGGCGAACAGCAAGCTGTCGAGTGGTTCGGTCGCGAGATTGGGATAGATGCCATGACGGGCAAGGCGGCCTTCGCGGGTGAAACCCGCGCGCTCCAGCAAGCGCACTGAACGCTCATTGTCGACATGGCAGGTCGCCCACACGCGGTAGACGTCAGCGTCAGCCTGCAGGGTGCTCATCAGCATGCCGAGCGCTTCGGACATCAGACCTTTACCCCACCAACGCCGTCCGACGCAGTAACCGATCTCGGCGGCGTAACGCACTGGGCGCCCGCAGCTGATCATGCCCACGATCTCGCCGCTGTGCTGCAGCACCATCACCCAGGTCCGCAAGTGTGCGTCGACGTTCATTCGCTCGGCGATCACTCGTTTAGTGACCGCGACGTCGGGGTGCGGTGTCCACAGCAGATACTTGGTGACCGCAGGATCGCGGGCGACCCGCTGAAAGAGTGGGCCGGCATCGTCGATCGCCGGCAGCCGTAACACCAGTCGCGGTCCCTCGATCCGCTCGGGTGTGAATTCGGCCATTACAGCCCCAGTGCCCGATAGGTTCGGTGCACGAATTTCGGCTGTACCGCTTGTAGTTTCGCGCGTGACGTGTTTCCCGCGACCGCGGCGGCCGCGTCGGCGGAAAACGTCGGCATGTTCTGGATCAGGTACAGCAGAATCAGGTCGGCGGACGGGTCGGCCTGCCACCACGTCCCGTAGGCGCCGGGCCAACTGAACGTTCCCAGACCACCGGGCCCGAACAACGGTGTCGACTTCACCGGATCGGTGACGACCGACAGGTTGAGCCCGAATCCGCGCCCGATCCAAAACGGCGCGCCGAGAAACGGCTGCCGCTTGTGCTCGGCGCTGAGCCGGTCGGTGCGCATCAGCCGCACCGATTCCGGTGAGAGCACCCGCACACCTTCGAAAACCCCGTCCCCGAGCAGCATTTCGACGAATCGCAGGTAATCGTCGGCAGTGGACCACAAGCCGCCGCCGGCGTTGGGGAAGTCAGGCGGCGTCAGTTGCGCCGGGCCCATCACGTCGTGCTGCAGTCGATCGTTGCCGTCGAGGCGGTACATCGTCGCGGCGCGGCGGCGCCGGTCGGCGGTCAGGTGAAAGCCGGTGTCAGCCATGCCCAGCGGCTGCAGGATTCGTTCGTCGAGCACCTGATCGAACGGTTTTCCCTCGATCCGTGAGAGCAGGACGCCGACGACATCGGTGGAGTGGCCGTAGGTCAGTCGCTCGCCTGGCTGGTGCACGAGCGGCAACTCGGACAGCGCGGCCAACCACCGGTCAGGACCTTGCCCGAACGGCAGTCGCATGTAAGCCCGCGAGATCGGCCCGCCTACCGAGAATCCGTAGCCCAGTCCGCTGGTATGGGTGAACAGATCCTCCACCAGAATGGCCCGGTCGACCGGATGCGTTCGATCCAACGGGCCGGCCCGGTCGTCAAGCACCCGCACATCGGCGAATTCCGGTAGCCAGCGCACAATCGGGTCACGCAGCGCCAGCTTGCCCTCGTCGACCAGGCTCATCGCGGCGGCGACGGTGACCGGCTTGGTCATCGAGGCGATCCGAAACAGCGTGTCGCGCCGCATGGGCAACTCAGCGTCGACATCCCGGTAGCCGGTCTCGTTGAGCTGCAAGACTTTTCCGTCCTGCCACACCAACGTCACCGCGCCCGCCAGCAGGCCTGCGTCGCACGCTTCGCGGATGGAGGCCTGATTGCCGTCGAGGTTCACCCGATTCAGGCTAGTGGGCGTGCGGCGCAGAGATTTCTCCGACGTTGATGTCGCGCCAGATCGCGACCTCGTCCACGAGCTGAGGTGCCCGGCCGAACAGGTCGGTGAAGAAGGCGATCAATTGCCTCCAGTGCTGGGTCGGCCCGACGATCACGTGCCGTACGTCGGCTTCCTTGAGGTCGGCGGCGATCCGCGTGCGTTGCTCACCGCGCGCGACCAGCCGGGCGCCGCGTTGCTGGATCATGAACATGGTGAAGGTCAGCTGCGTTTGCGGTGGCCCAGAATAAGTTCGGCCGTTGGGCTGCGGCACATACGCGTACGCCTCGGGCATCCGCAGGCCGTAGTCGGCTTCAGCGGCCCACACCATCGGAGCAGCTTCGCCTCCGTTGACGAAATACGGTGCGACAAGCACAGTTTCGTCCGCCCCGATGTGGTGGCTGGCCCAGTGACGGAAGAAAGCCGGCGTCGCGAACGGCGCCCGGGACAGCGGGGCGGGAAGCAGCAGGATCAACGACGCGCCCACCGCCAGCAGCCACGGCGCCGCCCGTCGCGGGGCCAGGCGAGTGACTCGCGTGATGACGACCGCCACGACAACGGCCACCGCCAGCCAGACGAAGACCGTGAAGCGGCCGGGCAGCACATGCTCGAGCAACGGCAGCTTTCCCAAGGCCAGCCACGGAAGCGGGATGTGCAGCTGCGCTTCGCCGATGTGCAGCCACGGCCCCAGCGACAACAGCAGCATCGACGCCCCGGTGATGCCGGCGACGCGAACCCGAAGATCGTCCCACCGGCCGACGATCACGACGACCAGGAGAACCAGCAGCGGCAACCCGAGATATCCCGTCGCCTCGTGATAGAAGCCGCTGAACTCGCGGGACAACCGAGTCGCCGCGGCGGGCGCGATCAGCTGATACGGCGTCGGCAGAACGAGGTTCAGCAGGTCGGTCGAGAAGGTGCTCGGATCTTGCACCTGCCGGCTGATCCGCTGCGGACCGAAGAACTGCGCGGCCAAGGGCCAGCCGGCGAGCAGCAGGAACGTCGGGATGGCCACCGCGCACGCCGGGAGCAGACGGTTGATGAGAACGTGGCGGAACTGCCCGTCGCGGCGCGTCACGGCCACGACTGCGATCAGTACTACGGCCGCCACCACGCCGGTGGCAAGCATCTCCTCGCTGATCAGCAGCTGAGCGGCGCACAGCAGTCCCAGCGCCACCCCGGCCTGCCACGGCGGTCGGCGGTGGGCCACAACGATCTCATCGATCGCGATGAGAAGCAGTGGCGGGACCCAGGCCGTGGCCAGGTTGAGATGCAGAGCCGCGTGGGAGACGACGTAGGGGGAGAAGCCGTACACCGCGCCCCCGATGATCGGGCCGGGGCCATCACCAGTCCAGCGGCGGATCGCCAGCCACGCCGTGAATCCGCTGAGCGCAATCCCCACGACCACAAGGACGTTGAACCCGAAGATCGGGCCGCCGAGCTTCGCGGGCAGCCAGCCGAGCATCCCCAGCAACGGCATCGACGGGCTCCACATCACGTTCACCCCGGCCGGCGAACCGATCTGGGTGGTGAAGAACGGGTCGAGGCCACGCGCCAGCGCATGCGGTGTCCAGCCGAGGTACCAGATGGCCTGTTCCTGGTCGCAGCAGCTGCCGGCCCAGCCCGATGCCGGGCCGTGCCAAGCGCCGATGGTGACGACGACGGCAGCCAGTAGATAGCCGACGAATATCGCGAATCCGCGGCCGCGACCACCGGTCCACTGCCGAAGCCTGAGTTCTGGCACCAAGCTCCTTCGATGTGAGCGCCTGTCGTTTTCGCCACGGTGGCCGCGAATGCTACGCTGCCCGGCAGTCGACATCCTTTAACGATCCGTCCAGAGAGGCGGAGAAGGAGGTCAAGATCTCGCATGGGTGCCGCGGGTGACGCCGCCACCGGCCGCGAATTGATGTCGGCGGCCGATGTGGCTCGTACCATTTCGCGCATTGCGCATCAGATCATCGAGAAGACCGCCCTGGACGGTGCCGACGCACCTCGGGTGGTGTTGCTCGGAATCCCCACCCGCGGCGTGACTCTGGCCAACCGGCTCGCGGTCAACATCGCTGAGTTCTCTGGCGTCGAGGTCCCGCACGGGGCACTGGATATCACGCTCTACCGCGACGATCTGATGACCAAACCGCCGCGGCCCCTGGAGAACACCTCGATACCGGCCGGCGGCATCGATGACGCGCTGGTGATCCTCGTCGACGACGTGCTGTACTCGGGGCGCTCGGTGCGCTCCGCGCTGGACGCACTGCGCGACGTCGGCCGCCCCCGCGTGGTGCAGTTGGCGGTGCTGGTCGACCGCGGTCACCGCGAGCTGCCGTTGCGGGCCGACTACGTCGGTAAGAACGTGCCCACCTCCAAGACTGAAAACGTGCACGTGCAGTTGGCCGAGCAGGACGGCCGCGACGCCGTGGTCATCTCCCGGGAGGACGCGCCATGAGCAGGCACCTGCTGGCCGCCGGGGATCTGTCCCGCGACGAGGCGACCGCGATCCTCGACGACGCCGACCGCTTCGCCCAAGCGCTGGTCGGGCGCGAGGTCCGCAAGCTGCCGACGCTGCGTGGCCG
>JAVHWH010000125.1:0-4064 GCA_032159915.1 Mycobacterium sp. | reverse complement strand
GCTGTTCTCCGGCACCTACCGCACGACGGTCCCGATCACCATCGTCTCCGACCGCATCGGGCTGGTGATGGAGAACGGTGCGAAGGTGAAGCTGCGGGGCGTCCAGGTCGGCACCGTCGGATCCCTCGGCACCCAGACCGATGCGCATGGGACGCCACTGTCGACGCTCCAGCTGAAGCTGGATCCCGGTCCCTTTCAGTATCTTCCGAGCAATGTCGAGGCGGAGATCAAGTCGAGCACGGCGTTCGGCGCCAAGTACGTCGACCTGACCGTTCCTCCGGACCCGAGCCGTGCGCCGCTGAAGTCCGGTGCGGTGGTGCAGTCACGAAACGTGACCGTCGAGGTCAACACGGTGTTCGAGAACCTGCAGTCGGTGGTTCACGCAATCGACCCGGCCAAGTTGAACTCGGTGCTGTCCGCATTGGCGGAAGCCTTGCGCGGCAAGGGCGAACGCATCGGAGAAGCGATCAGCTCCGCGAACGACGTGCTGCTCGCCGTCAATCCCCGGATGCCCACCGTCAAGCGGGACTGGCAGCTCTTCGGTCAGACGGCCCAGGCCTATTCGGATGCGGCGCAGAACATCCTGTCGATCCTCGATTCGGCGTCGACCACCAGCAAGACGATCGTGACCCAGCAGGGCGCGCTCGACGAGCTGCTCCTGTCTGCGATCGGCTTCTCGCGGTCGGCGACCTCCGTCCTCGCGACCAACGAACCGGCGTTCGTGCGCACGGCCAACCTGCTGGTGCCCACCACGGATCTCTTGTACAAGTACTCCCCGACCTACACCTGCCTCTTTCAGGGGGCACAGTGGTTCCTCGACCACGGCGGCCGAGATGCCCTCGGCGGCAATGGAAAGTCGGTCATCATGGACGCCGCGCTGCTCTTCGGTGACGATGCCTACCGGTATCCCGACAACCTGCCGAAGGTCAATGCCACGGGTGGCCCCGGCGGTCGACCCAGCTGTGGATCACTGCCGGACGTCAGCGCGAACTTCCCGGTCAAGTCGCTGGTGACCGACACCGGATGGGGAACCGGACTGGACATCCGCCCCAATCCCGGAATCGGATTCCCCGGCTTCGCCAACTACTTCCCCGTCACCAAGGCCGTTCCCGAGCCGCCCAGGATCCGCTACGAGGGCCCACCGGCACCAGGACCACTACCCGCATATCCGGGAGCACCCCCATACGGTGCGCCGGAGTACGGGCCGGACGGGACGCCTCTCTACCCGGGGGTGCCACCGGCCCCCGTTGCACCACAACAGGATCCACCACCAGCAGGATGACCCACTACACCATCACTGGAGGGAGGGTGCGATGAAGCGCAAGCGCATCGGCGGCACGCTGGCGCGGGTGGGGCTGTTCACCGTGATCTGCCTGGTCTTCATGTTCGCCCTCGTCACCGTGTTCGGCCAGTTCCGATTCGACTCCCGCACCTCCTACCGCGCCGTGTTCACGAACGTGTCCGGCCTCAAGGGCGGAAACTTCGTCCGCATCGCGGGCGTCGAGATCGGCAAGGTCAGCGATATGACCCTCAACGGTGACGGCACCGTCACTGTGGACTTCGCCATCGACAAGTCGCTCGAGCTCACCGAGGGCACGAAGGCGGCGGTGCGTTACGAGAACCTCATCGGCGACCGGTACCTCTCGCTCGAAGACGGTCCTGGATCCGTGCGACGATTGCAGCCGGGCGAGACGATCCCGCTGGCGAGAACGTCACCCGCACTCGACGTCGACGCTCTCATCGGCGGGTTCCGACCCCTGTTCCGTGCGTTGGATCCCGACCAGGTCAACGCGCTCTCCGGCGCACTGCTCAAGGTGTTTCAGGGCCAGGGCGGCACCATCTCCTCGGTCCTGGCCCAAACCTCGGCCCTGACCACCACGCTCGCAGGCCGGGATCAACTGATCGGCGAGGTGATCAACAATCTCAACACCGTGCTCGGTACGTTCGCCACGCGCAACGACCAGTTCTCCGACGGCCTCGACAAACTCTCCCAGCTCACGCAGGCGTTGGCCGACCGCAAGAGCGACATCACGACCGGGCTGGCCTACATCAACGCCGCGGCCGGGTCGGTGACCGACCTGCTCACCGACGCCCGCCAACCGATCAAGGACACGGTGACGCAGACCGACCGCTTCGCCGGGCAGGTCGAGGCCGACCACGACTATGTCGACAACCTCATCAAGACATTGCCCGATGCCTACCAGATCCTCTCCAGGCAAGGGCTTTACGGCGACTACTTCGGGTTCTACCTCTGCGACGCGATCCTCAAGGTCAACGGCAAGGGCGGTCAGCCGGTCTTCGTCAAACTCGCGGGTCAGGATTCGGGACGGTGCACCCCAAAATGAAGCGACCCAGGTTCAAGGCACTCGGCGAACGCAACAGGGCAGCCGTCGGAGCGGTCGGAATACTGATCCTCGCCGCGGTGATCGTGGCGGCCTTCTCCTACGACAAGCTGCCGTTCATCAAGCGCACCTCCGACTACTCCGCGTACTTCGCCGAAGCGGGGGGCATCAAGCCGGGCAGTGAGGTTCGGGTATCCGGCATGCAGGTCGGCAAGGTGTCCGACGTCGAACTCGACGGTGACAAGGTGCTGGTGGACTTCACGGTTCGCACTGGCGTGCCACTCGGTGACCGGACCGAGGCGGCGATCAAGACCGAGACGGTCCTCGGGACCAAGATGCTCGAGGTGACGCCGCGCGGCGACGGCACCCTCAAGGGCACGATTCCGTTGGAGCGCACCACGTCTCCGTATGACCTTCCGTCGGCTCTGGGCGATCTCACCACCGCCATCAGTGGTCTCGACACCCAGCAGATGTCGTCATCGTTGACCACCCTGGCCGACACCTTCCGCGACACCCCGCCCGACCTGAAGATCGCCCTCGAGGGCGTCGCACGCTTCTCCGACACCCTGAACACCAGGGACGCGCAATTGCGGAACCTGCTGGGCAACGCCAACAAGGTGACCGGCGTGCTGGCCAAGCGCAACGACCAGATCGCCGGCCTCGTCGTCAACGCCAATGCGCTACTGGGAGAGCTTCTCACCCAACGCAGTTCGATCGACGCCCTGATGGGCAACCTGACCGCGGTGTCGAAGGAGCTGTCGGCCGTCATCGGCGACAACCGGACACAACTCAAACCCGCACTGGACAAGCTCAACGGCGTGCTCTCGATCCTCGACAACCACAAGGCAGAGCTCCAGCGCACCCTCTACCTCCTGCGGCGGTATGCCATGTCCTTCGGTGAGGTGCTCGGTTCCGGCCCCTTCTTCAAGGCCTCGCTGGTCAACCTCGTGCCCGGGCAGTTCTCCCAGCCATTCATCGATGCCGCATTCTCCGACCTCGGTTTGGATCCGGCCACGAAATTGCCGTCACAGCTCGTCGACCCGGCCACCGGGCAGCCCGCGACGCCTCCCCTGCCGATGCCCTACCCGCGTACCGGCCAGGGCGGCGACCCCAATCTGAATCTGCCGGATGCGATCACGGGCAACCAGGATCCCAACCTTCCCACACAGTTCCCCGGCCGCTATCCCTACCGGGAGCCCCTTCCCGCGCCGCCGCCAGGCGGCCCGCCGCCGGGACCGCCAGCACTCCCACCGCCGGGGATCGCGGGCCCGGCCAGCCCGGCGCCGTCGCCCAGCCCGGTGTATGTGCCTGCGCCGAACGAGGTTCCGCCGCTCTCGGGCGGGGGGCAGTGACCATGCCTTTCCGCCAGCCGTCCGTTCGCACGGTGCGTTTCGCGACCGCCTCGGTGCTGGTGGTCATCCTGGCCGTGGCGGTCAGCGTGGTCGCCACCCCGTGGTGGAACAACGTCAGCAAGGACACCTTCACCGCCTACTTCGCCAATGCGAACGGCTTGTACACGGGCGACGAGGTCCGCATCCTCGGTGTCGCCGTAGGCAGGGTGGATGCGATCGAGCCGTTGCCCGCCGACACGAAGGTGACGTTCTCGATCGACTCGAAGTACTCGGTGCCCGCGGACGCCAAGGCCGCCATCCTGTCACCGTCACTGGTCAGCGCACGCGCCATCCAACTGGTCCCCGCCTACTCCAGTGGGCCCAAACTGCA
>JAVHWH010000102.1:0-6262 GCA_032159915.1 Mycobacterium sp. | reverse complement strand
GTTGCTGCGCCGCCCGGTCGGGCCCATTCACTGGGCCGGCACCGAGACCGCCGACGAGTGGACCGGCTTCCTCGACGGCGCGGTGCGCTCCGGGCAACGGGCCGCCACCGAGGTGGCGGTGCAGCTGTCAGCCGCGGCTAAGAGCTGATTCGCCGGGCCGTCACCGACTCGGCGAGGGCGTGAAGTTCGCGGTTCACCTCGAGCGGCCGTTCCAGCATCGAGCAGTGCCCACCAGGCAAGACGACGAGCCCAGCAGAGTTCGGCAGCGCAGCGGCAATCCGCTGCGACTGCACCAGCGGAGTCAACCGATCCCGCTGGCTGGCGATCACCAGCGTCGGGACGGTCAGCCCGGTGAGATCAATGTGCTTGCGGCCCATGGCATCCACGAGCGCTTTCCCGCAACCCCCGCGGCCCATCGGCGAGGTGGCGGTGAACAATTCGTTGATCAGCGCACCGACGGCCCGGTCAGCGTCCGTCCCGACTGCCAGCATGGAAACCACGCGTCGGCTCACCTGCCGAGCCGGTAGCGGCACCGCGAAGGAGCCGAAGGTGCCGATCAAGGCCCGTCCGCCCAATATCCGAGCAGCCGCCAACGGCGCCGGCACCGACAACAGGCGCAGCTCGCGCAGCAGGTCTCCGGTGGTGGTGTTGATCAGTGCGACGGCGTCGGCGCGTGATGCCACCTTGTGGCGGTACAGATCCGACCACGCGGCGATGGCCATGCCGCCCATCGAATGCCCCGCGATGACGGCACGCTCGCCCGGTGCCAGCGTGCCGTCGAGCACCGCGTCGACATCGGCGGCGAGGTGCCGCAGACTGTAGCCTCCGCGTCGCGGAATGCCGCTGCGCCCGTGCCCGCGATGGTCGAACGCGATCACCCGGTACCCCGAGCGGGCGAGGTCGGCGATCTGATAGGTCCACGCCCGGATCGCGCAGGTGATGCCGTGTGCGAGGACGATCGGATATCCGTCCCTGGGCCCGAAGACCTCGGTGTGCAAACGGGTGCCGTCCGCCGAACGCACCTCGACAGTGCGGCTGCGGGGCAGAGCCACCGGAAGGGCGGCGCGCTTGCGGGCCGACAGCAAAGAACTCATAGGCGTTCCCCTCAGATGCGGCAACGTTGCCGCGTTCGCAGAGTGTATCGGCCGGGGCTACCCGGACGGGGCCGAAACTAACCCCTACGACAGTTTTTCTTTCCGGCGTCTGAGTCAAAACCGGCAGCAGAGATGCCCATTCGAAACTTCGTTGCGCAGCACAGCCATAGACTCGTGTCAGTCGGAGGAGTCGGTGATGAACCGGCCCAGAAGGAGCGGACCAACCATGTCGACCATCGAGGCGGATGCACAGACGCATACACCGGACGAACCGGGCTCTCACGACAGCTTCGAAGCTGACGTAGCCGAAACGCAGGCCTATCTGGACAGCCCGCGCTTCAAGGGAATCACCCGGCTCTATTCCGCGCGCCAGGTCGTCGAACAGCGCGGCACCATCCCGTCGGACTACATCGTCGCGCGGGAGGCCGCCGAGGCGTTCTACCCACGGCTGCGCGAGCTCTTTGCTCAGCGCAAGAGCATCACCACCTTCGGCCCGTACTCCCCCGGGCAGGCCGCGACCATGAAGCGGATGGGCATCGAAGGCATTTACCTCGGCGGATGGGCGACCTCAGCCAAGGGCTCCATCAGCGAGGATCCCGGCCCGGACCTGGCCAGCTACCCACTCAGCCAGGTGCCAGACGAGGCCGCCGGACTGGTCCGTGCGCTGCTGACCGCCGACCGCAACCAGCAGTATCTGCGCCTGCGGATGAGCGACGAACAACGCGCGAGGACGCCGGCGGTCGACTACCGGCCGTTCATCATCGCCGACGCCGATACCGGCCACGGCGGCGATCCGCACGTGCGCAACCTGATCAAACGATTCGTCGAGGCGGGCGTGCCCGGCTATCACATCGAAGACCAGCGGCCCGGGACCAAGAAGTGCGGGCACCAGGGCGGCAAGGTGCTGGTGCCGTCGGACGAGCAGATCAAGCGCCTCAACACTGCCCGCTTCCAGCTCGACATCATGCGGGTGCCCGGCATCATCGTCGCCCGGACCGACGCCGAGGCGGCCAACCTGCTCGACAGCCGCGCCGACGAGCGTGACCAGCCGTTCCTGCTGGGTACGACGAACCTGAAGATCCCCTCGTACAAGTCGTGCTTTTTGGCGATGGTGCGCCGCTTCTACGAGTCCGGGTTCAAGGAACTCAATGGTCACCTGTTGTACGCCCTGCCCGAGGGTCAATACGCCGCCGCCGACTCGTGGCTGGAAAGTCACGGCGTCGCGGAGCTGATCACCAACGCGGCCTCGTCCCCGGATCACGCGCAGCAGTCGATCGACGCGGTGTTCGACGAGATCGAGTCGAAATTCGTCGACGCCTGGCAGCTCGACGCGGGGCTGATGACCTACGGCGAAGCCGTTGCCGAGCTCCTCGAATTCTCCGAGAACGACGGCGACGCCCATGACATGAGCGCGGACGAGTGGCGAAAGTTCGCCCAGCACGCACCGCTCTACACCGCCCAGCAGAAGGCCAAAGAGCTTGGCGTCAACGTGGCGTGGGATTGCGAGCTGGCCAAGACGCCCGAGGGCTACTACCAAATCCGTGGCGGCATTCCCTACGCGATCGCCAAGTCCCTTGCCGCAGCGCCGTTCGCCGACTTGCTCTGGATGGAGACCAAGACGGCAGACCTGGTCGATGCCCGCGAATTCGCCGACGCGATCCACGCGAAATTCCCCGACCAGATGCTGGCCTACAACCTCTCGCCGTCGTTCAACTGGGACACCACCGGCATGACCGACGACGAGATGCGGGCGTTCCCTGAAGAACTCGGCAAGATGGGCTTCGTATTTAACTTCATCACCTACGGCGGACACCAGATCGACGGTGTGGCCTCCGAGGAGTTCGCGACGTCGTTGCGCCAGGAGGGCATGCTCGCGCTGGCCCGGCTGCAACGCAAGATGCGACTGGTCGAATCGCCTTACCGCACACCGCAAACGCTGGTCGGCGGTCCGCGCAGCGACGCCGCACTGGCCGCCTCGTCCGGTCGGACCGCGACCACCAAGTCGATGGGCGAGGGATCCACGCAGCATCAACACCTGGTGCAGACCGAAGTGCCCAAGAAGCTACTGGAGGAGTGGCTGGCGCTGTGGGGCGACCACAACAAGATCGGCGAGACGCTGACTGTGCGGCTACGTCCCCGCCGCGCCGGCTCTGACGTGCTCGACCTCGGCATCTACGGCGACAACGCCGACGAACCGCTGGCCAACGTGGTCGTCGACCCGATCAAGGACCGGCACGGCCGCAACATTCTGACAGTGCGCGACCAGAACACGTTCGCCGAGAAGATGCGGCAGAAGCGCCTGATGGACGTCATCCACCTGTGGCTGATCCACCGCTTCAAGCCCGAGATCGTGTACTACGTGACGCCGACCGAAGACAACATCTATCAGACCGAGAAGATGAAGTCGCACGGCATTTTCAGCAACGTTTATCAGGAGGTCGGCGAGATCATCGTCGCGGATGTGAACCAGCCGCGCATCGACGAGCTGCTGGCATCCGATCGCGAGGCGCTGAAAAGACTGATCGCCAAGCAGGACTAGGTCAGTCCGCGCGCGGTGGCGGCTTCACCTCGACGCCCGTCGAATCGTGCTCGGGTCCGGCCGCGGGGTGTTCGGCCGGGACGCGATCGCGGAATTTAGTCGCCTCACTGGACTCGTGGCGAGCGGTGCTACGCGCCTCGGCGTGGTAAGGACCTGGCTTGGGCCGCGGTTTTCCGCCGGGGAATGCCAGTCGGAAGATGGTGCGGTGCACCATGAACCACTGCTTCGAGAACCGCCCGGTGTTGTAGGGCAGCTCATAACGCTCGCAGATGTCCTTGATTTTGGGCGCGATCTCGGAGTACCGGCTGGCCGGCATATCGGGAAACAGGTGGTGCTCAACTTGATAGCCGAGGTTGCCGCTGATGACGTGAAACAGCGGGCTGCCGTCGATGTTGGCCGCGCCGACCAACTGGCGCAGGTACCACTCCGCGCGCGTTTCGTCCTCGACCTCTTCCTGGCTGAAGGTGTAGGTCTGGTCAGGGAAATGTCCGCAGAAGATGATGGCGTGCGCCCAGACGTTGCGGATGACATTCGCTAAGGCGTCGGCGGTCAAAGTGCGCAAATAAGTGCTTTCCACCCCGGGCGCAACTTTATCCAAGAGATTCGCCGTCGCACCGACGCGGCCTCCGCTCGATATCTTGCGTAGTCGGCGGGCCAGTCGCGATTTCGCCGGCTGTTCGAGCCGTCCACCCGATGCCAGTTGGACCAGGGCGAATGCGCCGGCGCTGATCACCGGCCAGCCGATGTAGTCCTTCAGGATCTGGGAGCGCGCCTTGACGCCGATGCCTTTGAGGTCCTTGCGCACCTCGGACCACGGCTTCTCACCGGCACGGATGGCCTCGATATCCATGTCGTGAACCGCCACGCCCCACTCGAACAGCACCGTAAGCAACGCGTTGTAGAAGAATTGCCCCAGGTAGGCGGGTTTCCATGGCTGATGGGGATCGATGCGCATGATCTCGTAGCCGAGATCTTTGTCTTTACCCCGAATGTTTGTGTAGGTGTGGTGAATGAAGTTGTGCGAGTGCCGCCACGATTCCGCAGTCGACGCGGTGTCCCAGTCCCACACCGAGGAGTGAATGTCGGGATCGTTCATCCAATCCCACTGGCCGTGCATGACGTTGTGGCCGATCTCCATGTTTTCCAGGATCTTGGCCATTCCCAGACATGCGGTGCCCAGGACCCACGCGGTTTTAGATCGGGAACCCAGCAGCAGGACACGACCGGCGACAATGATCTGGCGTTGTACCGAGATGACCTTCTTGATATAGGCGCGGTCCCGGTCGCCGAGGTCGGCGAACACTTCGTCGTGAATCGCGTCTAATTCTTTGCCCAGCTTTTCCCGCTCTTGTTCGCCAAGGTGAGCGAACGGGTTCTGGGGGCGTTGCAGCGTAGACGTCATAGTCCATCCTTTCGATCAAAGTTCGAGTTCGACGTTTCCTTCGGCGGCGTTGATGCAGATTCGCACTTCCTGCTCGGTGGGCTCACTGATGTCACCAGAGCGCAGATCGCGCAGCTTGCCCGATTTGACCGTTCCTACGCAGGTGTGACAGATCCCGATTCGGCAGCCGAACGCGAGCTCGAGGCCCGCCTTCTCACCGGCTTCCAAAATGGATGTGCCGCCATCACATTCGACCTTCTTGTCGCTCTTGAGGAAGCAAACTTCGCCGCCCTCGCCGGCGCCGGCGTTGCCACCGATCTTCGGCTGAAAGCGTTCGAAGTGCAGCCGATCCGGATCACCGTTGTTCTCCCAGTGCTCGACGAGCGCATCGAGCATCTCCTCCGGCCCTGAGCAGAACGCCTCGCGTTCACGCCAGTCGGGACACTCCTCATCCAGATCACTGGGTTCGAGTCGACCCCGGTCCCCGGTAAGGCGGATATCGAGCCGCATCTGCTGGTGGCGGCTAGCGATGTCTTCAAGGACGGGCAGAAACATCACCTGGTCGCGGGTACGCGCAGAGTGAATGTGCACCACGTCGCCGAGTTCGCCACTGTGGTCGAGGCTGCGCAGCATACTCATGATCGGAGTGATGCCGCTGCCGGCGCTGATGAACAACATTTTGGCCGGCAGCGGGTCGGGCAGCGTGAAAACGCCCTCGATCTCGCCGAGCCGCACTATCTCTCCGGGCTTGATCTGCTCCACCAGGTAGGGCGACACCACGCCGCTGTCCACCCGTTTGGGCGTGACGCTGATCAATCCGTCCTCAGGGGTCGGATCCGATGTCAGCGAATACGCGCGCCAGTGATAGACGCCGTCGATGACCACGCCGAGCCGTACGTACTGACCCGGCTTATGACCGGGCCATTCGTAACCCGGTTTGATCAGAATGCTTGCGGCTTCCGAACCCTGAGGCTCGACGCGGTCGACTTCCCCGCGCAGTTCCTTCGTGGTCCAGAGCGGATTGATCATCTCCAGGTAGTCGTCGGGCTCCAATGGGCTGAACAATCGCCGCACCGCACGCAAGAACAGTCGACGACCCCGTGGGACGTTGGGATGCGCACCGCGTTCTGCCATGTCACCTAACAGTACACACACGTACACTGAATGCAAGCATTTTTGCGAAACCTACTGGCGAGAAGCATATTTCATGTCATATTCACAGGGAGAAATAAAAGACATATGTTCACT
>JAVHWH010000075.1:0-53317 GCA_032159915.1 Mycobacterium sp. | reverse complement strand
CATGTTCTCCCCTCGCGGCAATCGTCTGAGCCGCCCGTGACCAGCCCGAGCGAAGAGCCGGCCTGGAAACAGCGCGCCGTCGAACGGTCGATCAAGACGGCAAAGCTGCGGGCCGGACAGCGCGTTCAGCGCTTTTTGGACGCCGCGCAGTCCATCATCATCGAAAAGGGCAGCACGGACTTTACCGTCCAGGAAGTGGTCGACCGCTCGCGGCAGTCGCTGCGCAGCTTCTACCTACAGTTCGACGGCAAACACGAACTCCTGCTGGCACTGTTCGAAGACGCCCTGAGCCGCTCGTCCGAGCAGATCCGCGCCGCGACGGCCAACCACACCGACCCGATCGAGCGGCTGAAAGTTGCCGTCGAGCTGCTGTTCGAGGCTTCTCGCCCCGATCCCACGGCAAAGCGGCCCCTGTTCACCGACTTTGCTCCGCGACTGCTGGTATCGCATCCAGAAGAGGTCAAGGTCGCCCACGCGCCGCTGGTTACTTTGCTCACCGAGTTGATGGAGGCTGCCAGCGACGCCGGCGAACTGCGCGCGGGAATCAACCCGAAGCGAATCGCCGCGATGACCATGCAGACCGTGATGTTCATCGCACAATCCAGCGGCGGCCCCGACGAGGCGACCATTCATCCGATCACCGCTGACGAGGTCTGGGACTTCTGCTCGAAGGGCTTCGTCGGAACGTAGCGCTGGCGAGAATCGGCTTACCGTTCTGCGAGAATTTAACTTACACTGACCCCGTGCTCGATCTGTGGACCGACTTGCTCGGCTGCCTGGATCTGCACCGCGCAACCGATTCACCCGATGCCGATGTCGCGGTGTTCGACGGCGTCAGTCAACAGTTGGACTATCACCGAGTGTTCGGTGGACAGCTGCTCGGGCAGTTTGTTCGAGCAGCGTCACTAACTTGCCCCGATAAGGCGGTCAAGTCCCTGCACGCGGTGTTCGCGCGCGAGGGCAGAGCCGCCGAACCGGTTCGCTACCGGACGACCCGCCAGCACGAGGGCCGCTCGTTCGCCTCGTTGACCATTACCGCGCATCAACCGCACGCCGTGCTCGCCAGTGCCGCGGTCTCCATGCACGCACGCGAGGACGGCCCGGAACACCAAGACTGCGAACCGATTCCGGCGCTGTTGGGCGACGCTCATCGGGTTGAACTCGACCTGATCCCGTGGGAGACCCGCTCTGCTGACGACCTCACCGCGGCGGCTACCGCTGCACCGCGGTTCGAGTTCTGGATGCGGACGCCGGCGGTCGACGAGGCGCTCGCGCCGGCACTGACCGCCTACGCCACCGACCTCACCCTCATCGGCACTGCGCTGCGCCCGTTCGAGGGGTTCAGCCACCGCGGCAACGGAACACAGTTCACCTCCGCCGTCACATCCCACACCGTGTGGTTTCACCAGCGGTTCCGCACCGATCAGTGGCTGTTGCTGCGACAGCACAGTCCGGTGCTGGCACACGGTCGATGCTTCGGGCGCGGCGACGTCCTCGCGCAAGACGGCACTTTGGTCGCGTCGTATGCGCAAGAGGCGCTGGTGCGCTTTCGCGATCACAGTCAGACGGTCGGCGCATGAGGCAGAAGTGTTCGTATATCGCACGAGTCGGCCATCCTGAGAAGGCCATTCTCTCCTGCGAAGAATGTAAGGTAGCGAAAACGAGTTCCTCGTTGACACTCGTGGGCGCCTGATGACAGAGTTGCGGCAGATCTACTGCACTCGACGGCGACATCCACCGTGCGTGGCCGGGACACCACGCCCGCGATCATCGGTTGAGCAATGACAAGTAAGGAAACGAGGTAACGATGGCGGGTCGAGTCGAAGGCAAGGTTGCGTTCATCACCGGTGCGGCCCGTGGTCAGGGCCGTGCGCACGCGGTGCGGCTGGCGCAGGAAGGCGCCGACATCATCGCGGTGGACATCTGCAAGAAGATCGACACGGTGGATCTGATCGCCGCCTCCACGCCGGAGGATCTGGCCGAAACCGCCGACCTGGTCAAGGGACACAACCGCCGCATCTACACCGCCGAGGTCGATGTCCGTGACTACGACGCGCTCAAGGCCGCGGTGGACACCGGCGTCGAGCAGCTCGGCCGGCTGGACATCATCGTCGCCAACGCCGGCATCGGCAACGGCGGCCAGACGCTGGACAAGACCAGCGAAGCCGACTGGACCGCGATGATCGACATCAACTTGAGTGGCGTCTGGAAGACCGTGAAAGCAGCTGTGCCGCATATCTTGTCGGGCGGTAACGGTGGCTCGATTATCCTCACCAGCTCAGTCGGTGGCCTCAAGGCCTACCCGCACTGCGGTCACTACGTCGCCGCCAAGCACGGTGTGGTCGGGCTGATGCGCACCTTCGCCGTTGAGCTCGGCGCACAGAACATCCGGGTCAACTCTGTGCACCCGACGAACGTGAACACTCCGCTGTTCATGAACGATGGCACGATGAGGCTGTTCCGCCCCGATCTGGAGAACCCGGGCCCTGAGGACATGAAGGTCGTCGGCCAGCTGATGCACACCTTGCCGATCGGCTGGGTCGAGCCCGAGGACATCGCCAACGCGGTGCTGTTCCTGGCGTCCGACGAGGCGCGTTACGTCACCGGCGTCACGCTACCGGTCGACGGTGGCAGCTGCTTGAAATAGCCGTCGGCGGGCCGCGGACACAGGCTACCGTCGCGCCATGAGCGGATTCGAAGACAAAGGCGTCGTCATCACCGGTGGCGCGAACGGTATCGGTCTGGCCACCGCATCTGAGTTCGCAAGGCGCGGAGCCCGTCTGGCGCTCGCCGATGTCGACAAGCCTGCGCTGGAACAGGCCGTCACGCAGCTGCGGAGACAGGGATTCGAGGCGCACGGGGTGATGTGCGATGTCCGGTCTCTCGAGGACATGACCCACCTGGCCGACGAGGCATTCAGTGTCCTCGGGCACGTCGACGTGGTGTTCAGCAACGCCGGCATCGTGGTAGCGGGCCCGATCTCGCAGATGACGCACGACGACTGGCACTGGGTGATCGACATCGACCTGTGGGGCTCTATCCACGCCGTCGAGGCGTTCGTGCCCCGGTTGCTCGAGCAGGGCACCGGCGGCCACGTCGCTTTCACGGCGTCCTTCGCCGGCCTGATGCCCAATGTCGGCCTCGGGGCCTACAGCGTCGCGAAATACGGCGTCGTGGGGCTGGCCGAGAACTTGGCCCGCGAGGTCAAGGACAGCGGCATCGGTGTGTCGGTGCTGTGCCCGATGGTCGTCGAGACCAAACTGCTCGCGAACTCCGAACGGATCATGGGCGCCGACTACGGACTGTCGGCGACCGGCACCCCGGCGCAACCGGACACGCTGGACGTCGACGAGGTGGCCCGCCTGACCGTCGACGCCATTGCGGCCAATCGGCTCTACGTGCTGCCACATTCGGCCGCCCGCCGGTCGATTCGGCGCCGATTCGACCGCATTGACCAGACTTTCGACGATCAGGCCGCCGATGGCTGGAGCCACTGACTAGCCGACGGGCTGATCGTCATCCAGTGGCAGCCCTGCGCGCGGCAGCCGGCGCCTTACCAATCACGCCCTGGGCTTCGAGCTCGGCGACCTCGTTGTCGGTGAGGCCGATCTCGGCCAGCAACTCGTGATTGTGCTGCCCCAACAACGGCGCCGGGTTGCGATGAAACTGCGTGGGCCCGGCCGAGAACCGCACCGGAACGGTGCTGTGCTGGGTGGCTTTGCCGATGGGGTGGCCGACCTCCTCGAAGAAATTCCGGAACTGTAATTGGGGGATCGCGGTCTGGCGATGCGGCTGCATCACCTTTGCGACCGGTACACCTGTGTCCCATAACGTTTGGACGATGTCGTCGCTACCGCGACTTTCGCACCAGGCGCTCAGGTGCTCGTCGATGAGATCGTGCCATTCCCGACGCCCAGCCATTGTCGACAGCTTGTCGTCGAGCGCCCACTGCGGTCGGCCCAGCGAGTCGCAGAGCCCGGCCCACTGCCGGTCGTCGGCGACGGCAATGGCCACCCAGCTGTCGAGGCGGCCGAACTCGTCGACATCCATTGAGCGATAGAGGTTTTGCGGCGCTGCCGTCGGGCCGCGATTGCCCGCGCGTTGCAGCAATGCCCCGTACGCCGAATATTCGATGACCTGTTCGGCGGCGATGTTGAGGGCCGCGTCGATCATCGCGGCTTCGATCATGACGCCCCGGCCGGTGGCGCGCCGGAACTCGAGCGCCAGCAGCAGCGCGTTGACCGCGTGGATGCCGGCATTCGGATCGGCGACCGAGTACGGCTCGTAGGGATTGCGGTCCGGGTATCCGGTCAGCCAGCTCACTCCGGATGCGGCCTCGATGACATAGGCGAACGCAGGGTTGTCGCGCCAGGGGCCGTCCAATCCGAACCCGGGCATCCGCAGCAGGATCGTATCCGGCCGGATGGCCTGCACCGCCGGAAAATCCACACCGATCTGGTCGAGCACCCGTGGGGTGAAATTCTCGACAAGAATGTCGGAGGTTGCGATGAAGCGGCGCAACAGGTCCACGCCCGCCGGAGTCTGCAGATCGAGGGTGAGCCCCTTCTTGTTGGTGTTCAACGCCGAGAAGATCGGCGACTTTTCCCACCACTGGTCCTCGGTCACCGGAATGCCGGCGATCATCCTGGTGCCGTCCGGCTTACGGGTCGACTCGACGTGGATCACCTCGGCCCCGAGCATCGCCAAGAGATGCGTACAGCTCGGCCCGGCCCAGAACGTGGTCATGTCGAGCACGCGTAACCCGTCGAAGGGCAACCGCGCCGTGGCGGCCTCCCCCACCGGCCGCTGAGGAATCGACGGCGGCGACTTGCGGTAGTGCGTGGTGTGCTCCCCGAGTCGTGGAGCCGGTTGCGGTGCAACGAGTGTCGCGGGCTTCATTCGATACGGGCGATCGGGCTGCCGGAATCCGTCACGCGGGTTGGTGACGAAGGATCCGCGGTGCGCGAACTGCTCCAAGTCGGTGATGTTGGCGCCGTTGGCCACCGGAGCGTTCGGAATCCGGAAAGCGGTGGCAAGGTCGCGGATGTCGTCGACCTTCTGGCTTGCGAACCATGGGTAGATCTCGGCGGCCTTCTCGTTGGCCATTTCCGTGATCGACAGCGGCGAGTCCTCGTCGATCCAATCTTGCCGCCCGATCATTGCGCAGAGGTCGAACCACTGCTGCGCGGTGCCGCATCCCACATCAACCAAACCGTCTCGCGCACGGGTGATCCCGGGGACGGTGAGCTTTCGCGCATCCCGCCACGGCCGTCCGAGCATTTGGAAGAAGGTGACCGGGTAGTAGGTGAGACCCAGAATGTGCGCTTCGAGCATCGACAGATCGATGAGTTCGCCTGCACCTGTTTCGCGCTGACGCCACCGTGACGCGAGCGTCGCGGCGCTGGCATAAGCACCGGCCAGATAGTCACCGACCTGGCCGCCGACGAAAACCGGTGCACGGTCGGCAGATCCGCGGCCCAGCCCGACGATGCCGCCGGACCACGCCTGCAGGGTGAACTCGGTCGCCGGACGGTCGCTCCACGGGCCTTCCAACCCGAACGGGGTGATCGACGTGACCAGCAGGTGTGGATGTGACTCCCGCACCACCGCAGGCGTGAATGACTCGGCGACCGACGATCCGTTCGACCACACCACCGCGTCTGCGGCGGCCAGCAGATCGTCGACGAAGGCGGCGTCACCTTCCGGGTCAGCGATCACGCTGTGCTTGGAGCCGGCCAGAAACTGGAACAATGCTCCATCACTGCCTTCTTCGATGGAGGCGCCCGACGCCGACCATCGTCGCAGCGGATCTCCCTGCGGTGACTCGACCTTGATCACCCGTGCGCCACCGTCGGCCAACAGCTTGGTGCAGTAGCCACCGGCAACACCGCTGGCGAGCTCGACGACGGTATAGCCGTTCAGCGGGCCGGCGTCCGGCGCCACCGTCAGGCGCCCACCGCGACGTTGGCCGAGGGGCTCGACGTGAGGACCTCGGGACCGTCGGCGGTGATCAACACCGCCTCGCGCCCGAATACTGCACCGACACCTGGCTGCCACACGTACCCGGTGACCGCCAGCACCATGCCCGCCTCCAGTTGTTCCTCAGCGGCCGTCGCCGGCAAATGTTGCGACACCACCGGCGGGTCGAAACCCAGACCCAGACCCCGCGCGATGGGCATCGGCGGCAGTTCCTCGCCGGCGGAATGATAGGCGGACAGCAGATCGATGGCCGGCGCTCCCGGCTGGCAGGCGTCATACAACTTGTCCCACAGCGCATTCCAGCGCCGGTACAAGTCGGCCGAACCGTCAACTTCGCCGACCGGCCAGGTGCGACCCACTTCGCCGGTGTAGCCACCATCCAGCACGCCGGCGGAGAAAGCCACCAGGTCGCCGTCCCGAACCAACCCGTCGTCGGTGGCCCGTCGCCACGAATGGTCACGTGAGGTCACCCACGCGGCATCCTGGGTGGACGGCGTGCTCACACCGCCCGCCGCCATCGCCTCCAAAAGGGCACCTGCCAAGGACTTTTCGCTGACGCCGGGTCGCAGCTCCGCAACGGCCGCGGCCAGCCCGAGCTCGGCCACTCGGATGGCCTCGCGCAGTGCAGCGACTTCCTCGGCGGTTTTGATCCGCCGCGCCGCACGCATCGCCAACTCACCGTCGACCAACTCCGCCTTGGGGAATGCGAGCGGCAGGAGCTGAGCAAATCCCGGCGAAAGAGCGTCGGTCCCAACTCGTTTAGCCTCCGCCGCACCACCGATGCCTTTGAGAACGGAGATGGTGTTCATCGGGTTCCACGAGATGCCGTACAAGTTCTCGTGCGGGATGTCTTCCGGCACGCCCTCGTCCCACGTGCTGAGCAGGTGGATCGCGCCGGACTCGCGGACGACCACACAGGTCGGCCCGAACGGGCGCGTGCCGGCCACCCACAATTGTGGTGTGCCAGAGACGTAGCGCACGTTCGCCTGCCGTCCCAGCACGAGTACGTCGAGATTGTGCTTGTCCATCTGCGCCAGCGCGCGTTCGCGGCGACCGGTTCGCAGCGCGCGGTCGTCGGCCAGCACTTCAGTTCTCACGGTCAGCGCTCCCCGTAAGGGTGATACGGGTAGTCGGTCAACCGAATATGCCCTTCCTCGGTGATGACGATGACCTCTTCGCTGCGATAGCCGCCGGTGCCTTCTTCCCACACCACCGGTTCCAGCACCAGCACCATTCCCGGCTCCAGAATGAAGTTCTCGTCGAACTCCTCACCGAGATCGGTTCCGATCATCGGTGTTTCGGCGGCATTCACACCGATGCTGTGTCCCAGGTAGAAGTGCGGCAGCCAGGGCCGGACGCCTCCGTTGGCTTTCGTCGCCGTCCTGCCCAGCTCGGCGATGCTGGTTCCGGCACGTGTCACGTCGAGCACGGCGTGCAAGATTTCCAGCCACTTGTCGAATTGCGCATGCTGGCGCGGCGTCGGGTCCTGGCCGACGATCCAGGTGCGGCCGAAATCGGAGCAGTAACCCTGGTAGGTGATGCTGACGTCGGTCCACAACACGTCGCCGGCGGCCAGTTCGCGCTCGGTTGTCAACAGCGGCAACGCGAGATCGCCGTGTGTGGTCCACACGCCGTCCGTCTTGTACTTCGGCATCACCTGCCAAATCGGCTCGAGCATGCTGGCCATCGCGCCGAGTTCGAACGCGCGCCGCATGAAGCTCGCCGACAGGTCGATCTGCCGAATTCCCGGTGCCAGCGCTTGCTGCACGTCGACCATCGCCGTGTCGGTGATCTGGCATGCGGTGCGCAGGCAGGCCAACTCGTCGGGAGTCTTGATGAGTTTGGCGGTGCCGACAATCTGTGCGGCGTCGACCGGCCGGCCCGACCGGAAGAGCCGGTCGTGTGCTCGTCGCATTGCTCCGGTGAGCTCGTCGACCGCGATGACCGCGGAGGCCGGGATCAGGTCCTCGAGAAGCCGCGCGAAATGTTCGACACCCTCGTCGAATTCGAGATACACCGGTCCGTAGAGGTGATCGGCCGGTAGGCCCGATTCCGACGCCGCGCCTTCACGGAACGGCAGGAAGAGGTGGGGGTGCGGATCGTCGGCAAGGACCACCGCGATGGGTCGCTCCACGTAGGACAGTCCGGCATCACCCAATGGCCAGCTGACTCCGGTGGCGTACACAACGGCGTTGTTACCCAACAAGATCAGGGCGTCCACACCGCGGTCAGCCATCGCCGACCGCAACCGGGCGCCGGTCTCGCGACGCATCCGCTGGAGATCAGGGGTCTGCGGGATGTCGAGCGCCGACGATGGTGCGGCCGACAGCGAAGTACTCGAGGTCATGCAGCGGCCTACAAACCGAGGAACTCGGTGATGTTGCCGCTGACGATACGGGCGGCCGACTCCGCGCCGACCGCCTCGACGACCGACGCCAGCGACTTCTCCGAGTAACCGAACGTGCTTTCGTTGTGCGGGTAGTCGCTGGACCACATCACCTTGTCCACGCCGATCTGGTCGATCAACTGCAGACCAAGGGGGTCGACCATGAACGATGCGCTCATGTGGGTGTCCCAGTAGTAGCGCGGGTCGTGCTCCAGCGCCCGGTTGAACATGTGCTGGTAGGACGCGACCAGATGCTCGGCATCCTGCAAAGCCCATGGCACCCAGGCAATCCCGCCCTCGAACCAGCCGATCCGTAGGCTGGGGTGGTCGTCGAGGATCCCGGTGAACAGGTACTTGGCGAACTGCTCCCGGAAGCCGTCGATGTTGATCATCATCCCGACGACGACGCTGTTGAACTGACACGGAGTCTTCGGCGGCGTCTCGCCGATGTGGTGGGTGATCGGAAGCCCGGCGGCTTCGATCTCATCCCACACCGGCTTCATTGCCGTGCTGCCGTAGTCGATGACATTGCCGTCATCGTCCTTACCGGGATTCAGCGGCAGCAGGAAGGTCTTCAAACCAAGTGATTTGAGTTCGGCCAGCGTGCGTTTGGCCCCCTCAGGGTCCCACCAGTTGATCAGTCCCGCGCCGTAGAAGTGGCCACCTGAGCGCTCTTGCAGTTCGGCGATGTACTCGTTGTAGATGCGGAAGGCAAGCTCCCGAAGTGTCTTGTCGGGGTAGTGGAACAGCGCCAGGATCGCGTTGGGGAATGCGAGCTCCTTCTCGACGCCGTCCTCTCGCAGTTCCTGAATCCGGGCCTCGATGTTGGTGCTAGCCGCACCCGGCAGGTCGTCGTACTGCATCAGCACGGCGCTGAAGTCACCCGGCAGGAACGACTGTCCTTTGCGCCCCAACTGGTAGGCACCGTCCTCGTACCAGATTCGCGGCGCCTTTTCTTTCAGCTCGTCCGGGAAGCGGTCGTAGAAGATGTCGTCGGCCAGCGAGATGTGGTTGTCCGCCGAGAAGACCACGGTGCCCTCGGGCAGTCCGGTGTTGGTGCCGTCGGCGTGACCATGCCGATTCTTGGGAGCGCCGAAGCCTCCGGGCGGGTAGAGCGGGATCGTGCTGGTGTGAGACGACATCAGTGGCTCTCCAATCGGATCGAGACTTTTTCGAGAGTAGTTCTCCCGGGCCGGCTGCCGGAGGTATTCACCAGGTCACCGGTAACTCGTAGACGCCGTAGGCGAGCCGGTCGTGTTTGAGCGGAACATCCGCGATCGGCACGGCCAGTTCCAGGGTGGGGACGCGACGAAGCAGTGTGTGGAAGACGATCTGCAGTTCGGCGCGGGCCAGTTGCTGCCCGACGCACTGGTGCCGGCCGTAGCCGAACGCGACGTGCTGGCCGGCGCCCGAACGGTGCAGGTAGAGCCGGTCGGGTTCGCTGAATTCCTTCGGGTCCCAGTTGGCCGGTGCGTTGTCGATGATGATGCCTTCACCGGCGCGGATGATTTCGCCGGCAATGGTGATGTCCTCGGCGGCGACGCGGCGCTGGCCGTTTTGGATGATGGACAGATAGCGCAGCAGTTCCTCGACGGCGTTGGCGATGACGTTCGCGTCGTCGGTGTCGCGCAGCACCGCGGCTTGGTCCGGATGTTGCAGTAGGGCAAGCACACCCAGGCCGATCATGTTGGCGGTGGTCTCGTGTCCGGCGATCAACAGCCCGGTCCCGAGCTGCGCGGCTTCCTTGACGCTGAGCTCGCCGGCCTTGACCCGCTCGGCCAGATCGGACACCGCATCCTGCGCCGGAGACTCCATCTTCGATTCGACCAGCTGCGCAAGATACTTGTGCAGGCTCATCGCGCCTTTCATGGTGTCCTCGGCGGCGGCATACCGCGCGAGGCCGACATTGGCGTGGTGCTGAAACATCTCGGCGTCTTCGTACGGCACGCCCAGCAGTTGACTGATCACCAGTGAGGGCACCGGCAGCGCCAGCGCGCTGATGATCTCGCCGGGTTTGGGACCGGCCAGCATCGTGTCGATGCAATCATCGGTGATTTGCTGGATCGCCGGGCGCAGAGCTTCAACACGCTTGTAAGTGAAGGGTTTTGACAGCATCCGCCGGAACCGGGTGTGCTCCTCGGCGTCGGAGGTGAACACCGACCTGGGCCGCTTGTGCACCGTGGATAACATGCCTTCGTTCCAATGCGGAAAGCCGGGCCGCCGGTCATCGACGCTGACCCGGGAATCGGAGAACAGCGCGCGTGCCTCGTCATATCCGGTGATCAGCCAGGGGGTGCTGCCATCCCAGATCTTCACCCTGGACAGCGGCCGCGCCGCGGCCAGCTCCATCACTTCCGGCGGCGGCGCAAACGGACAGCCGCCGGCACGGGCCATCGGATAGTCGGGGGCGTCGGAGATCGCCTCAGTGGCGGAGCCGGCGAGGGTGTCGGACACGTCTCACTCCTCGATATGAATGGCTAGGGCGGGGCAACCGGCCTCGGCCTTACGGGCACTGTCGGCCTGGTCGGCGGGCGGATTCTCGTCGAGCACCACCACGACTCCGTCGTCGTCGCGCTGATCGAAGATTTCCGGCGCATGCATCACGCAGTTTCCCGATGATGCGCACTTGTCTTGTTCCACAGAAACTCTCATCGCTACTTCTTCATTCGTGCGCCGTGACAGGCGCCAGCCACAGTCCCACCACCGCGTCGATGAGACGGGTTCCGGCGGCATCCCACGACGTCCAGGGCGCGGATGCCCCTGCGTTCAGCGACGGCGACCCGCTGCACTCGGCTACGCCGAGTTTGCGATCGCCTGCGGCCAAGGCGCGTTCCCGGTCGGCGCAGGTGTGAACGAGCAGATTGCGGGCCATCAGGTTGCGCTCCACCCGGACGTCGATCGGCAGCTCGGGCAGACACCGATTGATCCCGTCGATCACCTGCACCAGTGATGCAGAAGTGAGGGCGTCTTTGACGACGATGTTGTAGTACGCGGGATCGGTCATCACCTGTGCCGCGAACCGGGCATACCAGCTGGGATTGCCCAGGGCCGCCAGGTGATCGGTCAGTGGGCGCACCAAGCAGGCGACCCAGCTCCGGGTGTCGTCGGACTGCATGGCCGCAGCGACCATGTCTTCGCGCAGCCGTTCGATCGGCTCCCGGTGCCGCTGCTCGATGGCCCGGACCAGGTCGGTTTTGGTGCCGAAGTGATAGCCGACCGCGGCGTTGTTGCCTTGCCCGGCGGCCTCGCTGACCTGTCGGTTAGAGACGGCGAACACGCCATGCTCGGCGAACAACCGCTCCGCGGCGGTCAGGATCGCCTCCTGTGTGGTGCTGGCCCGATCGCTGCGCGCGGCCCTCGCGGTGGTCACCTGGCCAGTCAACGCGCCGGCCGCGGTTAAGTCAAGCGATTGATTTAATTCTTCCGTTCACTATGGCGGCGTAGGACCTTTCCGGCCACCGTGCCGCCGTCGACCGGCAGCACCGTTCCGGTCACATAGCGGGACCGGTCGCTGGCCAGATAGAGCGCGGCCTCGGCGATGTCGTCGGTGGTGCCCTCGCGCTCGAGCGGCCGGTCGGCCCGCATCTGCTCGCGGATCGCATGCTCGAACCGCGCCAGCTCTTCGGGTGACTTGTCAGTCGTCGTCTGGAGCAGCGGTGTGGGGATGTTGCCCGGCGCGATGGCATTGACGCGGACCTGGTACTGCGCCAATTCGATTGCCGACGACTTGGTGAACATGATGACCGCGGCCTTGGATGCGCGGTAGGTCATCACGCCGCCGCCTGCCTGGATACCGCCGATCGAGGACATGTTGATGATCGACCCGCCGCCGCTCTTGGCCATCTCGCGGGCCGCGTCGCGGGTGCCGGCCATCACGCCCAGGACGTTGACCGACATGACGCGCTGGAAATCAGCGAGGTCATCGTCGAAGAAGCTGCGGTGCATTCTGCTGGAGACCCCGGCGTTGTTCACCATCACATCCAGGCCGCCGAAGATCTCCATAGTGCTGGCCACCAGGGCGGCTATCTGCTCGGGCTCGGAGACGTCGGTCGGCTGGAAGACCACGTCGCCACCCAGTTCGGTGGCGAGGTCCTCCCCGCGACCTTGCTCGACGTCGGCGATCACCACCCTTGCGCCCTCTGCCAAGAACTTCTCGACGATCCCCGCGCCGATCCCCGAGGCGCCGCCGGTGACGATCGCGACCTTGCCGAGCAGTTCGTTGACCACGTTCATGAGTTAATCGGCGTGGCGTCTCTTAAGTCAAGTGATTGATTTAGCCGGTCCACAGCGGGCTCCCAAACGCCGATGCTACGTTCGGCTTGGTGAGGGAGTTTGTTTACTTAGGGTCCTCACGGCGTTGGCCGAGAACAGCCACGCTTCGGTATGCCGGGACCGTGTTGTGGCCCCCCTGGCACAGCGGCGCAGTGAAAGTTGTCAGCAGCCCGACCGTTCAAAGGAATTGATGTGAGAGTCAACCGATTCGGCGCTGCGGTGGGTGTGTTGGCCACCGGCGCGCTCCTGCTGTCCGCATGTGGAAACAACAACACCAGCAGTGAAGGCAGTGCAACCTCGGGGGCGGCGTCGTCGAACGTGCACTGCGGTGGTAAGCAGACACTGAAAGCCAGCGGGTCGACCGCCCAGGCGAATGCGATGGCCCGCTTCGTCAACGCATTCGAGCGGGCGTGCTCGGGTCAGACCTTGAATTACACCGCAAACGGCTCGGGCGCCGGCATCAACGAATTCATCGGCAACCAAACAGATTTCGGCGGTTCGGATGTCGCACTGAGCCCCGACGAGCACGGTAAAGCGCAGCAGCGCTGCGGCTCACCGGCCTGGGATCTGCCGGTGGTGTTCGGCCCGATCGCAGTGACCTACAACGTCAACGGCGTGACTTCGCTGAATCTGGACGGGGCGACCACAGCGAAGATCTTCAACGGGACCGTCAAGAACTGGAACGATCCGGCCATCACGGCGCTCAACGCCGGCACGCCGCTGCCGGATCTGCCCGTCCATGTGGTGTTCCGCAGTGACCAGTCCGGGACGACGGACAATTTCCAGAAGTACCTCGACGGCGCCTCCGACGGCGCCTGGGGCAAAGGCAGCGGGAAGTCGTTCAACGGCGGTGTCGGCGAAGGCGCCAAGGGCAACGACGGAACGTCGGCCGCCATCAAGAACACTCCGGGTTCGGTCACCTACAACGAATGGTCGTTCGCCCAGGCGCAGAAGCTGAACGTGGCGAAAATCGTCACCTCCGCCGGTCCGCAACCGGTGGCGATCAGTTCCGACTCGGTCGGCAAGACCATCGCGGCGGCGAAAATCAAGGGCCAGGGCAACGACCTGATTCTCGACACGCTGTCGTTCTACAAGCCCACCCAGGCGGGTGCGTACCCGATCGTGCTGGCGACCTACGAGGTTGTCTGCTCAAAGTATTCGGACAGTCAGATCGGCACAGCGGTCAAGGCCTTCCTGCAGGCAACCATCGGACCAGGCCAAACTGGGCTGGCCGACAACGGTTATGTGCCCATCCCGGACGCCTTCAAGTCGAGGTTGTCGACCGCGGTCAACGCTATCGGCTGATCAAGGTCCAGCATGTCGATCGCGACAGCGCCCCCGCTGCGGGCCAACGACGCAACTGAGGCACGGGTCGGCGACCGACTGTTCAAATCCGTCGCTGCCCTTGCGGCCTCGACGATTACCATCGTGATCGGCCTGATCGCCATATTCCTACTCGTTCATGCCATCCCGACGCTGCGGGCCAACCATGCGAACTTCTTCACCAGCGGGCAGTTCAAGACCACCGACGGCAACAACCTGGCGTTCGGTATTCGTGACCTGTTCATGGTGACGCTGCTCAGCTCGCTGTGGGCGATGGCACTCGCGGTGCCGATCGCGATCGGAATCGCGGTGTTCCTGACTCAGTACGCGCCGGTGAGGTTGTCCCGTCCCTTCGGCGCAATCGTCGATCTGCTGGCCGCGGTACCGTCGATTGTGTTCGGGCTGTGGGGAATTTTCGTTCTCGCACCACAACTCGCGCCGATCGAATCGCTGATCAACCACAAGTTGGGCTGGTTGTTTCTGTTCAAGGCCGGCGACGTGTCGCTGGCCGGCGGCGGCAACATCTTTACCGCCGGCGTCGTGCTTGCCGTGATGATGTTGCCCATCATCACCTCGGTGTCGCGGGAAGTGTTCCGGCAGACCCCGGCCAGTCACACCGAAGCCGCTCAGGCGCTCGGCGCGACGAAATGGGAGGTGGTGCGGATGACGGTGCTGCCCTACGGGCGCAGCGGTGCCGTCGCCGCTTCGATGCTGGGGCTGGGCCGCGCGTTGGGCGAGACGGTGGCCGTGCTGATCATTCTGCGCGCATCCGCCTCGGTCGGCCACTGGTCACTGTTCGACGGCGGCTACACCTTCGCGTCCAAAATTGCCTCGGCGGCAAGCGAGTTCAGCTCGCCGTTGCCCACCGGAGCTTATATCTCGGCGGGCTTCGTCCTGTTCGTGCTCACCTTCGTCGTCAATGCCGCCGCTCGTGCGATCGTCGGCCGGGCGGTGAAGGCGTGAGTGCCCCGACCCTCGATCTGCCGGTCAAGACTGCGTCGATTCAGCCGATCAGTGCCCAGCGGCGAGTCAAGAACGCCGTCGCGGCAACGTTTTTCGTTCTCTCGTTCGGTGTGGCACTGGTACCGCTGGTCTGGCTGTTGTGGATCGTCATCCAGCGCGGCTCATACGCGATTGTGCAGCCCGAGTGGTGGAGCCACTCGTTACGGGGTGTGCTCCCAGAGCATTTCGCCGGCGGCGTCTATCACGCGCTGTACGGCACCGTGGCCCAGTCTGCGGTAGCGGCGATCATCGCCGTCCCGCTGGGTTTCATGACCGCGGTCTATCTGGCGGAATACCGATCCGGCCGGCTGGCCCGATTCACCACCTTCATGGTCGACGTGCTGGCCGGTTTGCCGTCGATTGTGGCGGCGCTGTTCATCTTCAGCCTGTGGATCGCCACCATGGGATTTCAGCAGAGCGCTTTCGCGGTGTCGCTGGCGTTGGTGCTGCTGATGTTGCCGGTGGTGGTGCGCTCCACCGAGGAGATGCTCAGGCTGGTGCCACAAGATTTGCGAGAAGCCGGCTATGCCTTGGGAATCCCGCAGTGGAAGACCATCATGCGCATCGTCGTTCCGATTGCGATGCCGGGCATCGTCACCGGCGTCCTGCTGTCGATCGCCCGGGTGATGGGCGAAACGGCGCCGGTGCTGGTGTTGGTCGGCTATAGCCGCTCGATCAACTTCGACATCTTTCACGGCAACATGGCGTCGCTGCCGCTGCTGATCTACTCCGAACTCAACAACCCCGAACGCGCCGGCTTCCTGAGGGTGTGGGGGGCGGCACTGACCTTGATCATCGTCGTGACGGTGGTGTACCTGGTCGCCGCAGTGGCCAACCGGGTGATCGCGCTACGCCGCCGCTGAGCTCGACCGGCGTCAGCCCGAACACCCAGCGACGCGGAGTTTGACTACCCTGTCGTTGCCGCGGTCCGCGATGTATACATTTCCGTCCTTATCCAGGGCCAGCTGCAGTGGGGTGTTGAGGGCGTTGAGCGGCAACGGAGTTGGAGCACTCGAGTTCGCCGCTAGTTTGAGCACCTGGTTATTGTCGTGCTCGCTCACGTAGATGTCGCCCGCCGCGTCCACAACGACACCCCAGGGCACGCTGGTCCCGTTGAATGGCAGCACTGTCTGCTCGCTGGACCCGGGCGACAACTTGAGTACTCGGTTGTTGTCAGAGTCAGTGACATACACGTTGCCGCCATCATCGACCGCCACGCCGTCGGGATTATCAAGACCGGAGAACGGCAGTACCACCGGAGCGTTGGCGCCGGACGGCAGTTTCACCACCCGATCATTACCCCGATCGGCAACATAGACACTGCCGGTCTTGTCGACTGCTACGCCTTCCGGAAAGCTCAGGCCGGTAAACGGAAGTTCGGTCTGGTTATTCGATCCGGCCGCCATCATCACGACCCGATGATTGAAGTCGGTGACATACACCGCCCCGGCTGAGTCGACAGCGACTCCTTGAGGCTGATACAGGCCGGTGAACGGCAGCACCGCCGGCGTGTCCGAGCCCGGCGTCAATTTCACCACCCGGCCGTACATGCCCTGGTTGGTGACGTAGACCGCTCCCGCGGAATCTACCGCCACACCGCCAGGAGAAAGACGGAAGTTGAGCCCGTTGAACGGCAATACGTTTTGACCACATGCTTCGGTCGTGGACGATCCGCTATGCGGCCAGAGTGCAAAGGCGGACCCGGCGGCGAGAAGGATTGCGACAGCGCCGATTACCATCCACAGCTTGCGTTTGCTGCGCCGCTGAGGAGACTCGGGGTGAAAATCGGGGCCTTGGATGACAGGCGATCCGCCAGCGGGCGAGGAACCGGGATAGTTACTTCCGCCCGGCGGACCGGCGCGGGATGATGTCCACGCTCCAGCGCCGGCGTGCGGTCGGGGTGGAGGTGTAGTCCCCCTACCGGCCCCAGCGCCGGCAGGGGGCGGTGTCCGCCTCCCGGCGTTAGCACCGGAGACCGCCGGACGGGCCATTGTCTGATCGTCGGCGACCTCAGTGTGCTGCAGAATACTTCTTGCCTGATGCTGCTCGGTCGCTGTCAGCGCCTGTAGAGCAGCATTGGCCAGATCGCCGGCACGGCGATAACGGTCGTCGGGGTTCTTGGCCATGCCTCGGGCTACGACCTCGTCCAGCGCCGGCGGCACTTGGCCGGGCCGAAGCTGGCTCGGCCGCGGCACAGGCTCCATCAGATGCGAGGCGACCAACCGCTCGACACTCTCGCCCCGGAACGGCGGGGCTCCGATAAGACATTCGCCAAGGACGCAGGCGAGGGAGTAGATGTCGGAGAGATATGTGACCTCGCGGTCGCTGAACCGCTCTGGGGCCATGTATCGATACGTCCCAATCGCCATCCCCGACTGGGTTACTCCGGCATCCTCGCCGGAGCGGGCGATTCCGAAATCCACCAGGTAGGCGAAATCGTCGCCAGTGATCAAGATGTTTTCGGGCTTGACGTCACGGTGCGTGACACCGTTGGCATGCGCGGCATCCAGCGCCGCCGCGACTTGCCGCAGGATCGCTACCGCGCGGGGCGGACTCATGGGTCCAGTCCGCTTCAGCACGGCGGCCAAGCTCTCTCCGTCGATGAGCCGCATGTCCAGATAGAGCTGGCCGTTGATCTCGCCATAGTCGTGGATGGGTACCACGTGCGGCTCGGTCAAGCGTCCTGCGGCACCGGCCTCGCGTTGCATCCGGGTGCGATACATCGGATCGTTGGAAAGCTCCGGCGATATCAATTTGAGCGCCACGATCCGGCCCTTGCGCGTGTCATCTGCCTCGTAGACCTCACCCATACCGCCGCGACCCAGCAGTCGGGTCAACCGATAGGGGCCGAACCACGATCCCACGCGTGAACTCTGCTGACCGTTGCTCATTGTCGACGCTCCATCACGAGATACCGTTCACAGCTGCTGACAGTTTCGACTGCAACGAGCTGGGCATCGGAATGTAGCCGTATTGTTCCAAGCCACTCTGACCAGCGCCGATTGTGGCTTGCATGAATGCCTTTACCGCCGCGCCGGTCGCAGCATCCGGATACTTCGAGCAGACAATCTCGTAAGTGGCCAGCACAATCGGGTAAGCACCGGTCTGTGACGGCTTGTAAAACGACGACGTATCCACTACCAGGTCGTTGCCCTGCCCCGCGAACTTCGCACCGGCGATCGTCTTGCCGACTGTCTCGGGCGTGATCGTGACGGGATCCGGGCCGGCCGATGTCACGATCTGCGCCATGCCCAGTTGGTGGCCGACCGCAAAAGACCATTCGTTGTAAGCGATCGCCCCGTTGGTGGACCGCAATGCAGCCGACGTGCCCTCGTTGCCCGCGGCCCCCTGGCCGACACCACCGTCGAACTTGTCGTTCGCGCCTTTGTCCCAAGCACCGTCCGAAGCGGCCTCGAGATACTTCTGAAAGTTGTAGGACGTGCCGGACTTGTCGCTGCGGAACACCACGCTGATCGGCGTCGCGGGCAGGTTCGTACCCGCGTTGAGCGCCTTGATGGCTGGATCATCCCACGTGGTGATGGCGCCTCTGAAGATCTTCGCGGTGGTCGAGCCGTCGAGATTCAACGTCGTGACGCCATCGACGTGGTAGGTCACCGCAATGGGACCGAACACCGCTGGCAGATCCCAGGCGGGGGAACCGCAGCGCTGTTGCGCCTTGTTGGGTTCGCCCTTGGCCGGATCGAGCGGCTTGTCCGATCCGCCGAGGTCCGTCACGTTGCTGACGAATTGCTCCACGCCGGCACCCGAGCCGTTGGCGTTGTAATCCAGGGTGAACCCCGGGCAGGCACGGATATAGGCGTAAACGAATTGCTCGATCGCATTGGTCTGGGCGGTCGAGCCGCTGGCCAGGAGCTTTTTCTTGCCACCGCAGTCGACCCGCACCGGTGGCGGTCCGGTCCCCGATGACGATGCGGTGCTGCTGTTACCGCCGCCGCACCCCGATAACATCGACGCACCGACGACCAGCGTGATGAATGCCGCGATACATCGGCTGACCGTCACAAGTTCCCCTACATTCCGTCGTTCGGCCGCTGAGCCTACCGTTAACAGCAAACCTCGCGCGGCTTAATAGAAGATGAACGGGACATCTGTGCCGGCTCTGAATCGCTGTGGGTCAGCCCCGGACAGTTGCCAGGAACGCCAGCAATACCGCGTTCATCTCCGCCGGTTGCTCGAGCTGCGGGCAGTGCCCGGCGGCCTCGATGATGGCCGATCGGCCGTCCGGAAGCTGACCGGCGATTTCCTTCGCCCAGCCCGGTGGCAGCAATTTGTCACAGGCACCTTCGACGATCAAGGCCGGGACCGCGACGCGTTCGTAGGCTCGTTTGCTCGACGGTCCAGGCGGCGGTGGCGCACCCGGTCGGCGGAATCGAGCGGCGGCAAGCGACTCCCACGCGCCCGGAGCGATGCTGGATTCGTACCGGCGCCGGACGTAGTCCTCGTCGGCGAGGTAGTGCGGGTCGTGGAAAAGCGCCTCGATGATTCGCCGCATCGCCGGCAGCGTGGCGTCGTAATCGTAGAGCGCTTCCATGTGCCGGTTGCGCTGGATCTCGCCGCCGCCGCAGATGGCTACCAGACTGCGCATCGGCAGCACCGGCGAGTCCGAGGTGGCGTCGACGAGCAAGTTGATGGCGCCCATCGAGTTGCCGATGAAGTGCGCCGAATCCACGCCGAGGTCGGTGCAGAACCTGGCGATGTGCCGGATTCGCATGCCGCGGCCGTCATTGAAGTCGACGACTTTTGCGGACTGCCCAAAACCCAGCATGTCGGGCGCCAACACTCGATACCGCGCTGCCAGGGCGGATATGGTTGCTTCCCAGGCTATCTCCGCGCTGACCCCGAATTCGCCGCCGTGCAGCAAGATCACCGGGTCGCCGTGGCCGGCCTCCAGGTAATGGGTGACCAGACCGTCGATCACCGCTGTTGCGCTGCGGATCTGCATCGTCCGCCCCTACTTGATTGCGATCGGATTCACCGGAGAACCCACCGCACCGATAAATCTCAGAGGCGGTGCGATCAGCTGGAACTCATACACTCCGTCAGCGGCGCAGTCGGCTGCCAACGCAGTGAGATCCCAGTACTCGCCCAGCATCAACCCCATATCCCGCAGGCACAGCATGTGCATCGGCAGGAAGGTTCCCCTGACGCCGGATATCGGGTCTTCGACCATCAGATTGTCGGCGGCCACCGCGGCTATGTCATGGTCGTGTAGCCAGGACGCGCACTGCCAGTCCAAGCCCGACCCCGGTTCGCCGCCGTCACCCGTCTCCAAAAACCTTGCCCACCAACCAGTCCTGACCAGCACGATGTCGCCGCGACCGACTGTCACGCCCTGTGCGCGTGCCACGTCGTCCAACTCGGCCGCGGTGACCGGGTTGCCGAGTTCGAGGAATGTCTCCACTTTGCGGTGGCGGACCACATCGAGCAGCACCCCGCGTGACGTGATGCCCTTGCTGTCAACCTTGTCGATGCCGCAATACAGCGCGCCGAGGCTGGTGACCGAGTCGGCGGGGTAGCCGTTGTAGAGCTTCTCCTCGTAGTAAACGTGCGACAGGGCATCCCACTGGGTGGCGCACTGCAGCGGCATGACAACCATGTCGTCGTTGAAGCGGAAGAGCTCGTCCTTGAAGTACGTGCCCAGTTCCTTTGCGGCGGGATTGGCCGCCCAGTCCGCGCCGAAGCGGGGCAGCGAGTGCGCATCGCCGCCGTCCACCGTCATCACGTGAATTGGGTTGTGCCGGAACTTGAATGAGCCCTGCGGGCCCGAAGATCCGAAGTCGACGCCGAGCGGGAACACCTTGCCGTGCTTGACCAGACCGGCCGCTTGCGCGACCTTGTCCGCGGTGATGAAGTTCAGTGTTCCGAGTTCGTCGGCATCTCCCCACCGACCCCAGTTGGACACCTCGCCGGCGACCCGGCGGAAATCCGTCAGGCCGGCCACTGTGCCTGCCCTTCCTCGAGATCGCGGGCGAACGCGGCGCCGGTGTTTCCGCCGTCGACCCACAGCACCTGGCCCGAAATATAGCTGGCCGCTTGGCTATTCAGAAAGACCAGCGCCGCGGCCTGCTCCCCGGGATCAGACACCCGCCCCAACGGCTTGGGGATGTCGTCGAGGAAACGCTGGCCGTACGCGCTGCGCAGTTGATCGAGGATCGGTGTCTCGGTGACGCCTGGCCCGGTGCAGTTGATCCGGATGCCTCTGCCGCCAAGTGCGGTGGTCTTGCTCATGGTGTAAAGGATGATCGCTTCCTTCGACAACCGGTAGCCCCCGTCGGCAAGCGCGTCGGGGTTGCGAGTGCACCACCCGATGCCGTCGGACATCGTCGCGGTCTGCAGCAGGCCGCCGGTGACCCGCCGATTCTCCCGATATCCCTTGGCCGCCAACGACGATACGCTCACGATGGCAGAGCCGGCAGGCATTTTCTGCACCAGCGACTCGGTGAGGTGCCGCAAGCCGAGGAAGTTGACCATGACGACGAGCAACGGGTCGCCGATGCCGGAAGAGACACCGGCGACGTTGAACAGCGCGTCGACCTGACCGCCGACCGACGCCACACCGCGATCAATCGACTCGGCGTCGCTCAGGTCGACGCAGTGGAACTCCGCGATCTCAGCACTCGGTGGTTGCCTGTCCAGCCCCACGACGTGGGCGCCCAGCTCGGTGAGCTGCTCGACGACCTGCGCCCCGATGCCCGACGCGCAGCCGGTGACCACCGCGCGCCGTCCGTCGTAGCGCCACAACTCGTCGATGAGCCCCAATGGTTACTACTTCGACTCGTCTTTGAGCCGCTGAGCGGCTTGCACACGACCCTCGTTGATTTCAGCCATCGCCTCGGGAATCTCACTTGCGGTGAACTTTCCACCACGGCCGGTGGGTAGGCCGCCGAAGGAGTAGCTCTCGTCGAATTTGGGGGCGTTGGGCTCGGGACGACGCGCCTCAACCTTTTCGATGACCGGTGCAAGACGCTTGGTCTTCTCGGCGACCGCCTTCTGGTCGCGCTCGATGAATTCCGGCAGCACCTCCTTGCCCATCAGCTCAATGGATTCCATGGTGCCCTCGTGACTGCGCGGGTTGAGCAGCAAGATGATCTCGTCGACGCCGCTCTCCTCGTATCCACGGAGGAACTCGCGAACGGTGGCCGGCGAGCCGATCGCACCGCGGCCCGGCCCGTAAGCCAGCGTCGGATCCTTCTCGCATTCCTCGAGATAACGCTGCCAGACCCCGGTGCGACCAGGCGTGTGAACGCCGGTCATGTAGTAGTGCATGATCCCGAACGAGAAGAATCCGCCACCCATGCCGAGCCGCTGGACGGCCTGCTCGTCCGTCTTGGCCACCATCATCGACAGGTCGCCGCCGATGGCGAGGATATTCGGGTTGATCGCGGGCGTGACTGGCACACCGCTCTCTTCGAGCTCCTTGTAGTAGCCGTTCACCCGCTCGGTCAGCGGACCCGGTCCGGTGTAGGCGAAACTCAGTGCACCCAGGCACTTTTGGGCAGCCATCTGCACCGACGCCGGCCGGGTGCACGCCACCCACACCGGCGGGTGCGGCTTCTGCAGCGGCTTGGGGACGACGTTGCGGGCCGGCATCTCGATGTGCTCGCCCTTGAACCCGGTGAAGGGCTCTTCGGTCATGCAGCGGATCGACACCTCGAGCGCCTCTTCCCACTGGGCGCGCTTATCGGCAGGGTCGATGTTGAAGCCGCCGAGTTCGCCGATCGAGGACGATTCGCCGGTGCCGAATTCCACACGCCCATCGGAGATCAGGTCGAGGGTGGCGATCCTTTCGGCCACCCGAGCTGGATGATTGACCGCCGGCGGAAGGTGCATGATGCCAAACCCGAGGCGGATGTCCTTGGTCCGCTGACTGGCTCCGGCCAGGAACATCTCCGGAGCGGTGGAGTGGCAGTACTCCTCGAGGAAGTGGTGCTCGGTCAGCCAGACGGTGGAGAAGCCGGCCTTATCGGCGGCCTCGACCTCGTCGAGACAATCCTTGAGCAGGATGTGCTCGTCGTCGTCCGACCAGGGACGGGGCAAAGCGAACTCGTAGAACAGCGAGATCTTCAACTGGTACCTCCTGAAACATGTGATTGAGTCGAGTGTTGCTGGACAAGGTGGGTGGCCGCGACATAGCCGAAGGTCATGGCGGGCCCGATGGTGGCGCCGGCGCCGGCATAACTGCGCCCCATCACCGCTGCTGAGGCGTTACCCACGGCGTAGAGACCGCGGATCACCGTGTCGTCGGCGCGCAGTACCCGCGCGAATTCGTCGGTGCGCAGACCACCTGAGGTGCCCAGGTCGCCGAGAACCATCCGGAACGCGTAGTAAGGCGGCTTATCCAGCGGATGCAGATTGGGGTTCGCCAAGGTGGGGTCTCCGTAATAATTGTCGTAAACGCTGTCACCCCGGTTGAAATCGTCATCGTGGCCCTTGCGCGCCAGATCGTTGAAACGTGTTGCGGTGTCTCGAAGTTGATCAGCCGGTACGCCGATCTTGGTGGCGAGTTCGGCCCAGGTTCCGGCCGCCTTGACCACGCCGGATTCCAGCCACGCTTTGGGGACTTTCCGGCCGGTGGGGACCGGGGCGAACGGGATCTTCGGTATCGGCAGGTGACCGGCGACCACGTAGCGCAGGAACGACCGGTGGTCGGTGATCAGCCAGCACGGGATGTGGGTGACGCCCGATTGCTGGCCTTGGATCATCGCGTGACCGAAGTCCATGTAGGGAGCCGCTTCGTTGATAAATCGCTTGCCGGCACCGTTGACGATGAACTGTGACGGCATCATCCGTTCGTTGAGCATGAACTGCATTCGGCCGTCCGGCCATTGGATCGCGGGGAACCACCAGGCCTCGTCGAGCATGTCGGCGGCAGCGCCGGCCTGCTGGCCGGCCCGGATGCCGTCGCCGGTGGCAGCCGGATTGCCGAAGCTCCAGTCCTGGTCGACGGTGGGCTGGTGTTCTTTGCGCCAGGCCATGTCGTGGTCGAAGCCGCCCGTCGCGATGATCACGCCGCGGCCGGCGCCGATCCGTTGCGGCGTACCGTCTTTCATCACGACGGCACCGATCACCGATCCGTCGTCGTTGGTGAGCAGTTGTGTCATCGGCGCGTCCAGCCACAACGGGATGCCCCGGTCTTTCATCGCCAGCCGCAACCGCGCGGCCAGCGATTGGCCGATAGCCGCCATGCGGTCGCCGAAGACACGGGCCCGGATCATCCGCCATACCAGCTTCAGCAGGACGGCCTTGCCTGACCAGGTTTGTCGTACTTGGTAGAACGAGCGAAGCTCTTTGGGGCCCAGCCAGATTCCCCGCGGCGCCAATGCCAGCGGCGTCAGGAGGTCGCGCTCGTCGTCGGCCAGGACGCGCAGGTCGATCGGCGGGACGTTGATGGTACTGCCGAGCTCGGAGCCACCGGGTAGCTCTGGGTAGTAGTCGGCGTACCCGGGTTTCCAGACGAATTCCAGCCATGGGCTCAAGTTTTCCAGGAAGTGCATCATGGCCGGCGCCGAGTCGACGTACTGCCGTATCCGCGCGTCGATGACCAACCCGTCGGTGATCCGCCGCAGATAATCGACCACCTCGTCGGGCGACGGACAATAGCCGGCCCGACGTTGCGCCGGCGCTCCCGGCACCCAGATGCCGCCCCCGGACAGTGCGGTGGAACCACCGAATTGGCTTGCCTTTTCGACGACCAGCGTCGTCAGCCCGGACGCGTCCGCGGCCAGGGCCGCCGTCATCCCGCCGCCGCCGGAGCCGATGACCAAAACGTCGACGACGTCGTCGAAGACTTCTGTCATACCGCCGGCACCGCCGTTCTGACCGCGAACCCGGCGATCAACTCAGGCGCCGGCCGGTAGTAGCGCACGCCCGTCTCGTACGGACCGGCCGCAGCCAGTGCCGCGAAAGCGGCGACCCAGGTACGGATTTCGTGTGCCGAGTTGCCGCCTTCACCGGCAATGAACACGTTCGACCAGTTGTCCAGTTCGTCGAGGTGTCCGCCGTCGATGATCTGAAGGAACTTCTGATCGAACTCAGGATTCAGGGGCGCAAGGGTGCTCTGGCCACCGGCAAAATTCCTGGCCGCTTCCATCACCGCCGTCTGCCGCGCCGACCGCTGCTCCGAAGTCATCGGCCGACCATGCACGATCCGCTCCACGATCTGAGGTGTCGCGGTTGCCAGGGTCGGAACCGGCGGATCATGAGACAGCCCACCGGATCCCACCACCAGGACCCGCTTGTTCAAGGTGGCCAGATATCTGCCGACCGCCGTGCCGAGCGTGCGGCAGCGATGCAACGGGCCTAACGGAGTGGCGACCGAGTTGATGAAGAGCGGTATCACCGGGCGCGCCGTAGCGTCGCCGAGCAGCTTCTCCAGCGGTTGCACGGTGCCGTGGTCGACGTCCATGTTCGCCGAGATGGCGACGTCGACGCCGGCCGACAGCACTGCTTCCGCGCAGGCAGTCGCGGCGGCTTCAGGAACATCGAGCGGCCCGTGGTGGGTGCCGTAGTCGCCGACCCCCTGCGCGGCGGTGCCGATGCAGAACGGTGGCATCGTCCGGTAGAAGAAGCCGTTGTAGTGGTCGGGCGCAAAGATGACGACGATCTCTGGGTCGAAGTCGGCCACGAAATCCTTTGCCTGCCTGAGTGCGCCGTCGATGTCGTCAAGAAGGTCCTGCGGCGGCCCGGGCAGATTCAGCAGTGGGCTGTGCGACATACAGCACAGGGCTATGGGCACTTTAAAAAATCACCGCCTCCCGGTGTCAAGGTGAGGACTTCGAAAAGCGAAGCACTCAACTCGGGGGCGAGCTGGGCAATGCACGCGCCCGCGATGCAGCGATCGGGGCGCAGGAACAGCACGGATTCCTGATGCGCGTCGAACCAGGCTTTGAGCTGGCCGGTCCGGTCACCGACCAGCACCACGTCCGGATCGTCGTCGCCGTCCCAGTGCAGCTGGGTCAGCGGCCGGACCGCGACGAGTCTCGCCCCCAGCGCCTGCCAGTCTGTAAACGCCTTAACGCCGAGTATCTCCCGGGGGTTGTTGTTCCAGCACATGACGGCGAACCCGCCGCCGAGCACATCGTCGAGCAAGACGTTCTGCTGCTCGCGGGTATCAACCCGGGGTTGCACGAACAACGTCCCGACCGGCGAATCAGCCCGCCGCGGCTCGGCGTGCACAACAGCGCCCTGCTCGTAGCGCGGCATCGGCTTGAACCGCATCTCGAGTACATACCGCTTGAGAGAGGGCACAATTGACGCCGACCGCACCAACAGGTCGCGGGCCGCAGCGACACGGCGGTTGGTCGGCGAGATGACACGGCCCACCATGGTCGACAGGTCGATCATCGCCCGGGCATGCTTGCGGCGCTCGATGTCGTAGGTGTCGAGCAAGGCGTCCCCGGCGTAGCCGTTGACCACGGCGGCCAACTTCCAGCCCAGGTTCGTCGCGTCGCGGATGCCGCTGTTGTAGCCCTGCCCCTGCCATACCGGCATCAGGTGCGCGGCGTCGCCGGCCAGCAGCAGGCGCCCCTGCCGGAACGCGCCGGCGATCCGGGAGTGATGGGTGTAGAGCCGGTGTCGAATCACATCGACCCGGTCAGGGTACGGCACCATCGAGGCCAGCATCAGGGTGAGAAACGCCGGGTCTTCGGCCTGCTCGTCGGTCTCGTCGGCGTGAATCATGAACTCGAAACGGCGAATTCCGTGCGCGATCGATATCGAGGCGTAGGGGCGCGAAGGGTCGGCGCCGACTTCGCTGTTGGGATGTCCGAGCGGATCGTTGGCGATGTCGACAACCAGCCATCGAGTCGGCGATGTGGTGCCGTCGAAGGAGACTCCCATCAGCCGCCTGGTGGCGCTACGGCCTCCGTCGCAGCCGACGACGTAGCGGGTCCGCACACTCGTGCGGCCATTCTCGCCGTCGAGTTCGACGGTGACCGCGTCGGCCGCGTCGGTGTAGGACGCCATCGCCCGGCCCCACCAGACCTCGACGTGCTCGAACCTGTCCAGCCCGCGGAGCAATTCGGCGTCGACCAGTGGCTGGACGAATCCGTTGCGCTTGGGCCAGCCGAAACACGCATCAGGAGGAGCCATTTCGGCGAGCACCCGGCGCTTGGCGTCGACGAATCGCAAGATCTGGTTAGGTACGGTATGCGGCAGGATGCGCTCGACCAGGCCGATCGACTGGAAGGTGCGCAGCGACTCGTCGTCGAGGCCGACGCCGCGGGGATAGTCGATCAAGGTGTCGCGCTCCTCGACCACCAGTGTGCTGACGCCCTGCAGGCCAAGGAGATTGCTCAGGGTCAAGCCGACCGGCCCCGCCCCGACGACGACGACGTCGACATCCACCTCCTGGACCTGCTCCCCTCCGGACACCGTCAACGACCCAGCAAGAAGTCGATATGCAGTCGGTCGAATGTCTTGGTGTCCTCATACTGCGGCCAGTGGCCACAGCCGGCCATCACTTCGAAACGCGCGCCGGGGATCATCGACGCGATCCGACGGCCTTCGGTGACGTCGGCGGTCGGGTCGTCGCTGGTCCACAACACCAGGGTGGGCGCGGTGATCGACCCATAGTCGTTGGTGGACATCAAGTTACGAGCACGAATCTCGGGATCCTGCAAAGCCATGATGTCGCGCATCGCGGCAACGAAACCTGGCTGGCGGTACACCCGCTGCCGGCTCGCGACGAGGTCGTCATAGCTCTTCGACTTGTCGGCCATCAGCCACTTGATCCGCGCCTGCACGGTTTCCCAGGTCGGGTTCTCGGCCGCTGCCATCGACAGCGTGATGATCCGCTTCATCACCTCGGGGTCGGCTTGTGAACCGCCCGCGGTGTTGAGCACCAACCGGTCGACCTTCGCCGGATGGTCGGCCGCCACGCGGGACACCACCCAGCCGCCCAGCGATTCACCGGACAGATGGGCCCGCTCGACACCGATCGCGTCCAGGAAGGCCAGCAGATGGTCGACGTAGTGGCCAATCTCCAACGGGTGACCGGGCTTATCGGTGTAGCCGTGACCCAGCATGTCGATCGACCACGTCGAGAAGTGGTCGGCGTGCGCTTCCAGGTTGCGGACGTAGGCCTCGGCGTGACCGCCCGAACCGTGCAGCAGGATCAGCGGCGGACTGTTCTCGTCACCGGCATGCAGGTAGCGAGTTCCTATCCCGCCGGCATCCAGATAGCCCTGCACGAACGGGACACCTTGGAGGTCACTCCACACGCTCTCGTGCTCGGCCACCGGTTCCTCTCCTGCCGCCTCAGGCGGAAATCAGGTTCTCGCCCAGCGTCAACAGTGTGTGCTAAAATCGCACACTGATGTGCACTATGTATAGAGCATCACTCTCAGCAGGTTGTCTGTCAAGCAGCATCGCAGCCCGCTGCCATGAGTGAGGTCCCGACAAGCACCGCGCCCGGTTCGCAAACGTTGGCCCGGGGACTCAACGCGCTGCAGCTGGTGGCCGACGCTCCTGCGGGCCTGACTGTGCAACAGGTTGCCGACGGTGTGGGCGTCCATCGGACAATTGCTTACCGCCTGCTTGCCACGCTGGCTCAATTCCGCTTCGTCGCCAAAGGTGAAGACGGCCGCTACCGGCCGGCCGCCGGATTGGCGCCACTGGGTGCATCGTTCGACCGCAACCTGCGGCAGCTCAGTGTGCCGATCCTGCGCGCTCTGGCCGATGATCTCGGCACAACGGTGTCACTGCTGGTGGCCGAAGGCGATCAGCAGGTGGCCATCGCGGTGATCGTCCCCACCCAGGTCCCTTATCAGTTGGCGTTTCACGAGGGCAGCCGTTACCCACTCGATCGGGGCGCCGCGGGCATCGCCTTACTGGCCAGTCTGCCGCCTCGCCCCGACGAACGTGATTTGGTGGCAAGCGCACGCCAACAGGGATGGGTCATCACCCACGGCGAAATCGAGCCGAACACATACGGTTTGGCGGTACCGGTCCACCGCGATGTACCGTCACCGCCGGCGTGCATCAACTTGATCTCGCACCGCGAGGACGTGGTGATGCGCGGCAAGGACGCAGTTGTCAAGGCGGCCAAGGAATTATCTGCCGTCCTCAGCTGAACCGGGCAGGAAGGAACTTAAAGCCCATGCCGTCTTGGGACCATGAAGTCGACGTCGTCGTCCTCGGCAGCGGCGGAGCCGCGCTTGCGGGCGCACTGACCGCAGCCGCCAGCGACGCCTCGGTTGCGGTCTACGAGAAGGCCGCGACGGTCGGCGGCACCACCGCGGTTTCCGGCGGCGTGGTGTGGATTCCGGCGCACAACCGCTCTCCCGACGGCGAGCTGCCGGTCGAGGACGCGCTGAGCTATCTGCGTGCACAGGCATTCGGGTCGATGGACGACGCACTCGTCGACACCTTCGTCCGGACCGGTCCGGCAATGCTCGACTTCATCGAGGCGCACAGCAGTCTGCGCTTCGAAATCGCCACCGGGTTTCCGGATTACAAGCCGGAGTTGCCCGGCGGCCGGCCCGGCGGCGGCCGCTCGTTCAGCGCGGCACCGTTCGACCTGAACCGACTCGGCGAGTGGCGGACGCGGATCACCGCGTTTCCCCAAGACTGGTCGAATGTCGGGTTCGACGCCGAGACCCGGGCCCGCCTGTATGCGGGCGGTGATCCCAACGCTGACTTGTGTGTGGCCGGCACGGCGCTCATCGCCGGACTGCTGAAAGGATTGCTCGATGCCGGTGTCACGCCGCACACCTCGGCCCGGGCCGAAGAACTGATCGCCGAGAACGGCAGGATCGTCGGTGTCCGGATCGACGCGGACGGCCGTCAGTTGAGCGTGCACGCGCGTCGGGGCGTCATCCTGGGCACCGGCGGCTTCGAATGGGATCCAACTCTGGTCAACGCTTTCCTGCGCGGACCGATGCACGGCGCCGTCTCGCCGCCACACAACACCGGTGACGGCCTGCGCATGGTGATGGCCCACGGAGCCGACCTGGCCAACATGGGCGAGGCATGGTGGGTGCCGATTGTGCAGATCCCAGGCGACACGATCGACGGGCAGCAGCGCAGCCGCAGCGTACGGCTCGAGCGAACCCGGCCGCGCAGCATCATCGTCAACCGCCTCGGCAAGCGATTCGTCAACGAGGCGTGCGATTACAACTCGATGGCCGGTGCCTTCCACTACCTCGATCCGCGCGAGGGCTACGTCAACGACCCGGCCTGGATGGTCTTCGACTCACAACACCTCAAGCGCTACGGATTCCTGGGGGTCGATCCCGACGGCCCGGTTCCCGACTGGTTCTGCGAGTCGGCCGATCTCGAGGAGTTGGCCACCAAGACCGGGATCGCCCTGGACGGACTCGACCGCACCATCCAGGCCTGGAATCGCCATGTCAGCGAAGGGGCTGATCCGGACTTCGGCCGTGGTTCAAGCGCTTACGACGGTTACTGGGGTGACGAACACGCGACAACGCCGGCCGGCAAAACGCTCGGTCCCGTCGACACCGGTCCGTTCTACGCGGTGCCGGTCTCGGTCGGCGCGATGGGCACCAAGGGCGGTCCCCGCACCGACCGCGACGGCCGCGTGATGCACGTCAGCGGCCGGCCTATCCCGGGACTCTATGCCGCCGGCAACGCGATGGGCGGGGTGACTGGACGCGCGTATGGCGGGGCTGGCGGAACCATCGGCCCGGCAATGGTTTTCGGCTATCGAGCCGGGTACGCTGCCGCGACTGGAGAGTCGGTCGACTAGCTGCCCGGTGTCAGCGCCCGGCCAGCGCTTTCGCGAGATCGAGTGTGCCGGTGCGGATCGCGCCGACAACGCCGCCGTCGACCAGGAGATCAGTGCCGGTGACGAACGACGCCGACGGTCCGAGCAGGAACTCGGCGGCAGCCGCGATGTCCTCCGGCGTGCCGAGACGCCGCAGCCCGGAGTTGTCCACCATCGCTCGCATCAGCCCGCCGGATTCACTGGCGAGCTCGAGGCGCCCCATCGCCGTCGAGATGACGCCGGGGCTGATCGAGTTGATCCGGGCGCCGCGTTCACCCCAGGCTCCGGCTGCGGCTGCGACCCGAATCTGGTTGGCTCGCTTGGCAAATGGATACGCTATCTGGCTACTGGTGATGTTCGAGCACGCATCGAGGCTGAGCAAGTCTTCCGCGGGGACGGTCGCGAGCTGGCGCTCGACGTCCGGGTCGAGGGCGGGCATCAGGTGGCCGGCCATGCTGGCGATGACGACGCCGGCGCCGCCGGGTCCGATCACCCGGCCGAACTCGTCGATGCTCAGCGCGACGCCCAGTAGGTCGACCGCCAGCACCGCCTCGGTGGACGCTTGCTGCGGCGACAGTCCGGCGGTGTGCACCACGGCGGTGACCCGGCCGGCCGCTCGGGCCGTCTCGGCGACGGCGGCGACCGAACTTCGGGAGGTGACGTCGACCTCGCGGGTCAGCACCTGATGCCCGTCCTGAATCAGCGCATCCGCCGCCGCCATCAGGGCGACGGAGTCGATGTCGGCCAGCACGATGGTCCGGCCCGCTCCGCTGCGGCGGGCAACCGCGACTCCCATGCCGCCAACGCCGACGATCACCAGAACGTCGCTATTCGTCATGAGTCTCCTTCGGCAGGCATTCGACCAGCATCCTGGCTGCGGGCTCCTGCGGCTATATGAGAACATTATTCTCTTAAGCCGAGAGTATGAATTGCAATAAGGGGAACAGCGATGCAGATCAGCGGGAGTTCGGCGATTGTCGTCGGCGGCGCGGGCGGCCTGGGCGAGGCGACTGTTCGCCGCCTGCACGCCGCGGGAGCCAAGGTGGTGATCGCTGATCTGGCTGACGAGAAGGGCGCGGCGCTGGCCAAGGAGCTCGACGCCCGCTACGTCCGCACCGATGCGACGAACACCGAAGACGTCAACGCAGCGCTGGCCGAGGCGGAATCGCTTGGTCCACTGCGGATCTCGGTGGATGCCCACGGTGGGCCGGCCAGCGGCGGACGGCTGATCGGCAAAGACGGCTCACCGCTGGACCTGGACGGCTTCAAGACGACGATCGACGTCTACCTGACCGCCGTCTTCAACGTCCTGCGGCTGTCGGCGGCCGCCATCGCGCGCCAGCAGCCGCTCGAGGAAGGTGCTCGCGGCGTCATCATCAACACCGCCTCAATCGCCGCCTACGAGGGTCAGATCGGCCAGCTCCCCTACGCGGCGGCCAAGGGCGGCGTGGTGGGGATGACGCTGGTCGCGGCCCGCGATCTGTCCCCGCTGGGCATCCGCGTGGTCACCATCGCGCCCGGCACGTTCCTGACGCCGGCGTATGGCAAAGCCGGCGACCAACTGGAGGCGTACTGGGGCCCGCAGGTGCCGTTCCCCAAGCGGATGGGCCGCTCCCCGGAATACGGCGCCTTCGTGCAGAGCATCGTCGAAAACGACTACCTCAACGGCGAAGTCATCCGGCTGGATGGTGCGCTGCGCTTCCCACCGAAATAGTGCCGGGCCTTCGAGCGTGAAGTTAGTGGCACGCTCGTCGCCGAACGTGAGCCCAGCTTCACGCTCGGGGCAGGGTCAGTTCTTGCCGGCCGCCAGCTTGGCTGCGATCGTGCGGAAGTCGTCGGTCTGGAAGGACTGGTTCTCCGCGGACAGTGCGTAGTCGATGGTCGCCAGGACCGCGCGCTCGAGGTGCATGTTGAGAACTCGCTTGGTGCTCTCGACGGCCTGTTGCGGCAGCTCGAGAATCTTGTGTGCGGCCTTCAGCGCTTCAGCCAGCGGGTCGGCCACGGCGTGGTTGGCCAGTCCCAGTTCGACGGCCCGCGCCGCGGGGATCCGGGCGCCGGTCAGCGCGTATTCCTTGGCCAGCAGCAGGCTGATGTGCAGCGGCCAGGTCAGCGGGCCGCCGTCAGCGGCGACCAGGCCCACCTGCACGTGCGGGTCGGCCAGGTAGGCATCTTCGGCGATGTAGACGATGTCACTCAGCGCGACCAGGCTGCAGCCCAACCCGACGGCCGGCCCGTTGACCGCGGCCACCACCGGGATCCGGCAGCGCGCCATGCCCAGCACGATCTCACGACCATCGGCGATGGTCTTGGCGCGCAGCGCGGCGTCACCGGCCAGTTCGTTGAGGTAGACGAAGTCTCCGCCAGCCGAAAAGGCCCGTCCCGCACCGGTTAACACAGCGGCGCGAGCACTCTGATCGTCGCTCATCCGCTGCCACAGCTTGGCCAGACCGTGGTGCAGGGCGTCGTTGACCGAGTTGAGGGACTCGGGCCGGTTCAGCGTGATGATCCGCAGCGGGCCGTCGGCCGCAACGTCGATCTCGGTTGGCATGTCGTACAAGTCAGGCTCCTTCGATGGTCGTGACCCGCTCTTCCATGGTCGTGACCCGCTTCACCCGGGCTTCGCCCGCGCTCGCGATCACTCCTACAGTCCCAAGATTCGTGACGCGATGATGTTCTTCTGGATCTGCGACGTGCCGCCCATCACGCTTTGCGCGCGGCTGTAGAGGTAGGCGCTGAGCAGATTTGGGTCGTCGATCCCGCCGACCGCCAACGCGGCATGGCCGACTGACTGCTCGACCCAGGTCATCAACAGCTTGTCCAGCGATCCGTCCGACGTGTGGGTCACCCCGTCGAGTTGCTCGGACAACCGCCGCCGAACGTGGTGGGTCAACATTTCGGTTTGGACAGCGGCCCAGGCAACTTCGTCGTTCAATGAGCCGCCGCAGCGCGCGGCAAGCTGACGAACCAGCTTGCCGTAGCGCGCGGCGTAACCCAGCGTGGACGGCTCCCGTTCGTGGCCGACGACTGTCATGGCAAGCTGCCACCCCTCGCCGGGGGCACCGACCATGTTTTCGGCCGGGACGGTCGCACCGTCGAACAGCACCTGACCGAATTCGGTGGTGACACCGTTGATCATCTGCAGCGGACGCTGTTGGATGCCAGGTTGTTTCATTGAGATGATGAATGCCGAGATGCCGCGGTGCCGCTTGGCCGCGGGATCGGTGCGGGCCAACAGCAGACACCAGTCTGCGACGTCGGAGTAGCTGGTCCAGATCTTGTGCCCGTTGACGACGTAGTTGTCCCCGTCGCGGGTGGCGGTGGTGGTCAGCGAGGCAAGGTCGGAACCCGCGCCCGGTTCGCTGAAGCCCTGACACCACCGCTGGCTGCCGTTGATCATTCCGGGCAGGAATCGGCTGCACAACTCCTTGCTGCCGTGCCGGCTCAGGCCCGCGACCAAATAGCCCAGGCTAGGTCGCGGCGGCGCCTCGGCACGTGCCAACTCCTCGTCGAGGATGACGTCGTACACCGGCGGCAGTTCCTGCCCGCCGTATTCGCGCGGCCAGGACAAGCCGAAGAAACCACCCTCGTAGAGCGCGCGATGCCATTCGCCCTGCCGCGCCCAATACTCGTCACCAGAGCTGGGAAAGTCTTTGGCGTGCAACGAAAGCCACGATCGCAATCGGTCCCGAAAGGCCGCTTCGTCCGGCGAGTCACGGAAGTCCAACGCTGATCTCCTCCAGCTTGACGGGCCACAAATGAGTCGAGGTGAGCGCACGGCGCAGGAACACGTGCGCCAGGCACTCCCAGGTGTTGCCGATACCGCCGTGCACCTGGATCGCGGTCTCGCATACGGTCCGCGCGGCGCGCGCGCAGTAAACCTTCGCGAAGCGTCCGGCGCGGACCGCCTCGGCCGGGTCCAACTCGTCGACCGCCCAGGCAGCGTGCCGCAGAATGCTGACCGAGCCCTCGATCAGGGCCAGGCTTTCCGCCAGCAGGTGGGCGACGGCCTGGTAGGAGCCGATCGACTTGCCATACTGTTCGCGGATTTTCGCGTACTCGCAGGCCAGGTTGTGCGCTCCCCGTGCCGTACCGACCAGGTCGGCCGATGTGGTTGCCAGCGCGAGAGCGAGCCAGCGCTGCGCGGCGCCGGAGTCGAGATCGCCGACGGCGGTGAGGTCTTCGCCGATGTCGGCAGCGGTCCGCGTCAGGTCGACGGTGTCACGGTCGGGGCCCACGTCGGCGGCCGACACCGTCGTGCCCTGTAGCGTCAGCGCGCGCCGATAGCCGCGCGCGTCGATCGCGTGACCGCCCACCGCGACGGTCGACCCGGAACCGTTGTCACCAACGCGGCGGGCCAGGTCATCAGCCAGCACCGGGCCCAGGAACGGAGCGTCGACCAACCCGCGGCCGAACTCCTCGGCGACGATGGCGACCTCCACCGCGGAGGCTTCGTCGGAGCGCAGCGATCGCCAGCCGGTCAACTGAATCTGCTTGTCCAGACGTGCGATTCGCTGGGCGTCGGCGAGATCCTGGACCGACCCGGGGCCGAGATCGTCGGCGAGCTTCGCGGCTGCATCTCGCAGCTGCTGTTGTTCAGCTGTCAGACGGACATCCATAACGCTCCTTCAAGACTCGGCGTAACACCTTTCCTGAAGGCAGCCGAGGTATTTCGGGCACGAACACGACACGGCTCAGACACTTGTAGGAGGCCAGGCGCTCACCGACCCGCGCGCTGAGCTCGGCAGCATCGACCGGTTCGCGCACGGCGACCGCCGCTACCACCAACTCTCCGTCGGCACCATCGGGGATGCCGAACACTGCACAGTCCTCAACCGCCGGGTGCCCGTGCAGCACGGTCTCGATCTCGGCGGGCGCAACCTGAAAGCCGCGGACCTTGATCATCTCCTTGGACCGGTCGGTGATGCGCAACCATCCCCCGGCGTCCAGGTAGCCGATGTCACCGGTCCGATACCAGCCGTCGCACAGCACCTCTCGCGTCGCCTCGCACGGCAGATAACCGGCCATCAACGACTCGGCCCGTGCCTGGATCTCACCGATTTCGCCCGCGCCGACCGGCTCACCGGTCTGCACCGACGTCACCCGGACCTGCACGCCCGGCACCGGCCGGCCGACGGAATCGAGCCGCGCGCCGTCGAGCGGGTTGCAGGCGATCACCGGCAACTCGGTGGTGCCGTAGGCCGGAAGCCACCCGACGCCGGTGCGGCTGGTGACGGTCTCGGCGATGCCGGTGCTGACCGGCGTCGCGCCCCACATGATGAACCGCAGCGACGAAAGATCGTAGGACTCGAGCCGCGGATGTGCGGCGATCGCGAAAGCAATTGGAGCAACGGCCATCTCGACGGTGATCCGATCGTCTTGGATGTGCTGGAGCATACGGTCGATATCGAAGCGGCGATGCAGGCGCATCCACACGCCGGCCTGCAACGCCGTCATGATGTTGAGCAAGCCGAGAATATGTGACGGTGGCGTGGCGATTTGGATGCGGTCGTGGGCCGTCAAACCCAGCGCGTTCCGCCAGTGCCCCACCGCGACCTGCAGTGAATGATGGGTGTGCCGAACGGCTTTGGGCAGCCCCGTCGTCCCCGAACTGAACGCCAACACGGCGTCGGCGCCAGGCGAGAAAGCCGGCCCGGTGTGGGGTTCCCCCTCGGCGATGGGCTCGTCGAGATGCAGCATCGGCATCAGCTCCGAGAGCACGTCGTGGTCGCCCACCGCATGCGACGGACTCGTCAGCGCCAGCGCATGCTCGACCTCGTGCCGCTTCCACGCGGGGCTGATCAGCACCACAACGGCGGCCAACCGCCAGATGGCGTGCAGAGCGACGACGAACTCAGGGCGATTGGACGCCATCAACGCGACCCGCTCACCGGCCGTCACACCCCGCTCACGCAAACTCGCTGCCAGCCCGTCGGCCAATGCCTCGAGCTGCGGCAACGTGTAGTGCCGCTCCTCGAAGACCAGCGCGGTCGCAGACATTGAGAAGATCCTATCGTTTTGAGAGAATAGTATTCTCTTAAGCGAAGAACGCAAAGTGTGGAAGGTGTACCGATGGTGGAACGCCATGTGTTCCAGCGGGCCACGGTGAGTCGGATCATCAAGGAGACCGCCGACAGCCGTACCTATGTACTCGTCCCGGACGAGCAACCGTTTTCCTATCGCGCCGGGCAGTTCTGCACGTTCCAGGTGACCGTCGACGGGCAGGAGCTGTATCGGTCGTACTCGATGTCGAGCGCACCGGAGACCGATGCCGAAGTGATGACGACCGTCAAGCGCGTCACCGGGGGCAAAGTGTCGAACTGGATCATCGACAACGTGGTCGAAGGCGACCAGTTGACCATGACCAGGGCCGCGGGGACTTTCGTGCTGAGCCCGAACTCGGCGCCGCTGTTGGCGTTCGCCGGCGGCAGCGGCATTACGCCGATCCTGTCGCTGGCCAAGAGCGCTCTGGCGAGCACCGACCGTACGGTGCGAATTTTGAGCGCTGACCGCGACCGGTCTTCGGTGATCTTCGAGGCCGTGATCGATGACCTGGTCGAGCGTTATCCCGGTCGCTTCGCCGTCTACCGCCACCTCGACGACGAGCACGGGCTGCTGGATTCGGCGGGCGTCGAGACGTTCGTCGGTGCGCACACCGGCGCCGACTGCTACGTCTGCGGGCCCGAAGGATTCATGGCCGTCGTCCGGTCTGCGCTGCCGGACACGGCCAACGTTCTGGTCGAGCATTTCGACGCATCACCGCCGGTCAAGGCACCGGCGCCGGAGGTGTCCGAAGCCGCCGGTGACGTCGACTCCGGCGGCACCATCACCATCCGGCTGGACCGTAAGAAGGCGTCGGTGCCGCGGGTGCCCGGGGAGACGCTGCTGGAAAGTGCGCGACGCGCCGGTCTGTCACCGCCATTCAGCTGCGAGGCCGGCAACTGCGGGACGTGCATGGCCAAGCTGATCGAGGGCAAGGTCACGATGCGCACCAACGAGGTCCTCGAAGAGGACGAGATCGCCGACGGCTACATCCTCACCTGCCAGGCCGTGCCCGATACCCCGTCGACCACGGTCCTCTACGAATAGTCTTGTGCCGCAACGTCTTTTGCGGGCGGGGAATGGAATGGGTCACTTCGGGGCTGAAACCGGGGACAGACCCGGAAAGGACTCCGCACCATGACCGACCTTCCTGCCTTCGCCGAAATCGCATCCGCCGACCAAGGGCTCGTCGTCTTCACCACGCTGCGTCGCGACGGCAGCGCTCAAGCATCCGTCGTCAACGCCGGAGTCCTGCCCCATCCGCTGACCAACGAGCCGGTCGTCGGATTGGTGGCGATCGGCAACGCCCGCAAACTCGGCCACCTGCGCGCCGATCCGCGCACCACCGTCACGGCCCGCGCCGGTTGGCGGTGGGCCACTGTGGAGGGGTCGGCGCAGCTGATCGGCCCCGACGACCCGCACCCCGACGTCGACGACGAACGGCTGCGGGTGATGCTTCGCGAGATCTTCACCGCGGCCGGCGGAACCCACGACGACTGGGACACCTACGACCGGGTGATGCGTGAGGAACGCCGTACCGCGGTGCTGATCTCACCCGGCCGCGTCTACACCAATCCGGGACGCGGTTAGCGCAGCTGGGCGCCCAGCTCGGCGATGACCTCACGGGTACGCCGTTTCGACGCGACCAGCTCGTCGCGGTTGTCACCGATCGGCAGCAGCCGCACCGACAGGTCGGTCACACCGGCATCGGCGAAGCGCCGCATCCGCGCCAGAATCGCTTCCTCGTCGCCGGCCGCGCAGATGTCGCCGACGTCGCGGGCGTCGCCGTAGTCCAGCAGCCGCTGGTAGTTCGGCGAGACCTCGGCTTCGCCCAGAATCCGGTTGGCCCGCTCGCGCGCCGCATCGACTTCGTTTGCGGCGCAAAGGCATACCGGAATGCCCGCGACGATGCGCGGTGCGGGCCGACCGGCGTTGTCGGCAGCCTTGGTGATTCGCGGCACGACATGCTCGGCGACCGATCGCTCGTCGGCCATCCACAGCACCGTGCCGTCGGCATGCTCACCGGCCAGCGCCAGCATCACCGGGCCGAGCGCGGCGACCAACACCGGCAGCGGCGCCACCGGGGCCAAATCGTTCGGGTTGTGCACGGTGAAGTGTTCGTTTTCGACATCGATCGACCCGGGTCCGGCGAATGCCGCGTGCAGCACCTCCAGATAGTCGCGGGTGTAGGCCGCTGGCTTGCGGTACGGCAGGCCCAGCATGTCCTGGACGATCCAGTGATGCGACGGCCCGACGCCCAGCGCCAACCGGCCTCCAGTGGCCGCGTGCGTCGATAAGGCCTGCCGCGCCAACGCAATCGGATGCTGCGCCTGCAGCGGTACGACGGCGGTGCCGAGTTCGATGCGAGTGGTACGGGTGCCCATCAACGCGACGGCCAGCAGCGCGTCGAAGTCATTGGGCACCTGCGGAATCCACGCGGTGTCCATGCCCGCGCCTTCGGCCCACTCGATATCGGCGAGCATCTTGCCGACTTTGCGCGCGGAATCGCCGCGCTCGGCGCCGATCATTACTCCGAGACGCACGGCTCCTCCAAAGTGTCGTTATCTATTCTCGATAACGTACTTGCCAAAAAAGAGAATGCCAATACCACGCTCCTGACCAGCAACGATGCGCTAGCAGCGGCAGAGAATCTCACCGTGGGGGATGCCCAGCCAGCCATCCGGAGCAGCCGCCCACAGCTGCCATGCCGTTGCGATCTCCGCTAGCTCGGCGGGGGTTGCCATCCCGGAGTCGACCAGTTGCCGCGCCAGCGCCGACTCGACGATCCGATCGGACCACATTCCACCCCACCAGTCACGGGTCTCCGGTGTCGCGAAACACCACAGGCCGCCGGTCGGGGTGATGTCGTCGAATCCGGCGCGTTGGGCCCAAGACAGCAGCCGTCGGCCGGCGTCGGGTTCACCACCGTTGGCCCGGTGGGCCGCGGAGTACAGCGTCATCCACCGGTCCAGCGCAGGCAGCTGCGGAAACCAGGTGAACCCGGCGTAGTCGGCATCGCGGGCGGCGACGATGCCGCCCGGCTTGCACACTCGCCGCATCTCGCGCAGCGCCTGCACCGGGTCGGCAACATGCTGCAGCACTTGGTGGGCGTGCACGATGTCGAAGGTGTCGTCGGGAAACACCAGCGCATGAATGTCCGAGGTCACAAAGTCGATGTTTGACTGACCGCGCTGCTGCGCCTCGGCGCGCGCCAAGTCCAAAGCGGCGTCGGTCAATTCGACAGCCACAACGTGTCCGGGCATGATGCGGCCGGCGAGGTCGACGGTGATCGTTCCGGGCCCGCAGCCCACGTCGAGCACCGACATTCCGGGCTGCAGATGCGGCAGGAGGTAGCCCGCTGAGTTTTCCGCGGTGCGCATCCGATGCCCGCGCAGCACCGACTCGTGATGCCCGTGGGTGTAGACGGCCTGATATTCATCGGCCATGGCGCCACCTCCTTGCAACGAATCCTGTTCTCATAGTGTGAAACGACTACACGACGGGCACGTTGAGGATCGGGCGCTGGACGCCCGCACCGGCGCCGTCGAAATGCCACCACTCACCTGAGTACACCGACAGCCCCGCGGCGCTCATCGCATCGCGCAACCTGGCCCGGTTCGCCCGCTGGCCGGCGCTCACCCCGTCGGTGGCGAAAGCCGTTGCGCGGGGCGAGAAGTCATCGAAGTCGGTTCCCATGTCGACCAGGCACTGCGGACATTGCTCAGCCCTGTTGCCCAGCGTCACATCCACCGAACGTCCTGACTCGTGGCTCTTCGCGTAGTTGCCGGGCTTGGCCACCCATGCGGGGTTCGGCACCACGTCGAACATCTTGACCTGGACGTCGTGTGGGCGGTAGCAGTCCCAGAAGACGAGGAAGTCTCCCGCCGTCGCCAGTGCCTTGGCCGCGGACGCCAGGCCCGGTGCCAGGGATTCGTGCACCAGGCAGCGTGCGCCGGCCGGGTACAGCTGGGTGTGGGTGAAGTTGTTCGGTGTCGCGTAACGCAGGTCGATCAGCGCGTTGGGAACGACAGAGCGGACGTCGACGAACCCCGCTGCCCGGGCCTCGGGGCTCAGTGGAGGAACGTCCGCGGCGGCGGGCACGCCGCTACTGACGGCGGCGAGCAAGAACAGGGCACACACGAGCCGAAGCATTCGTTCAGTATGCGACCGCGGGACTGGCTCGCCACCCCGAATTACATGTCTGTAATTCTCCGCGATCTCCGGCGGGCACGAAAGCCGGATCTATGCTGGCAACGCCTTGTCGGACGCGTCAAAGGAGACCGTCATGACCGTCGGTACCGCCGCACTTAGACTTTCCGACGCCGATCTGCCGACGCTGCACTACAGCGCCGAGGAGACTCCGGCGCAGGTCTACCCCCGCTTCCGGGAGGCGCAAGAGCGGGCGCCCGTCGCGATCGGTCCGTTCGGGCCAGAAGTGCTCTCCTACCATATGGTCCGGGCCATCCTGCGAGACAAGCGCTTCCAGGTGCCGCAGGGCATCGTGCTGCAGGCGCAGGGCGTCACCTCAGGCCCGTTGTGGGACAAGGTGATCACCAGCCTGCTGTGCCTCGAAGGCAACGCACATCAGCGGCTACGGGGCCTGTGCAGCAAGGCCTTCACACCACGAACGGTTGCCCGACTGCATGACACCATGGTCGACGTGATGGACGACCTGGTCGACCAGGTCGCCGGGAACGGCCGTTGCGACGTGGTCGCCGACCTCGCGCGGCCCTATCCCGTCCCGATCATCTGCGCGCTGCTCGGCGCGCCGCCCGAAGACTGGCAACAATTCTCGTCGTGGGCCGACGACATCTTCCAGGCGTTCAGCTTCTACGCTGACATCCACACCCTGGAGCCGACCGTCGTGCGGGCGTGGGATGAGCTGGACGACTACGTCGACGGCATGGTCGAGCAACGCCAAAACAGCCTGTCCGACGATCTGCTCTCCGACCTGATTCGCGCCGAGCACGATGGGCACCGTCTGGACGCCGCCGAACTGCGCATGCTGGCGGGCGGCCTGCTGCTGGCCGGAACCGATACCACCCGCAATCAGGTTGCCGCGTCGGTACAGGTGCTCTGCGAGCACCCGGATCAGTGGGAGCTGCTCCGCGACAATCCCGAGCTGGCCATGCACGCGGTGGAAGAGACCATGCGCCACTCCCCGATTGCCGGCGGGGCGCTGCGCGTCGTGGTCGACGACGTCGAGATCGACGGCTATATCTTTCCTGCCGGCTCGATGGTGCTGGTGAATACCTTTGCGGCCAATCGCGATCCGACCGTCTATGACGATCCCGATCGCATCGACATCACCCGCGAGGGCGCGCCGGCGATCCTGAGCTTCGGCGGCGGCGTGCACTACTGCCTGGGCGCCAACCTGGCCAGACGGGAGATCGCCGAGGCGCTGAATGTGTTGACGGGCCGGTTGCGTAATCCGCGGATCGCCGGCCCGGTGCCCTGGAAACCGATTGTGAGCCTGAGCGGGCCGAAGAGCCTGCCCATCGAATTCGACTGACTCTTGGTGGCCGGGGCCGGGATCGAACCGGCGACCATCCCCTTTTAAGGCGGACCTGGCCAAGCAGTTCGACGGCTTGCCACGACGAGAATCCGATCGGCGCCAAGGCCCTATCAGGCGTTCGCATCACCGACGATGCGCTTTCCTGACGATTCGTTAGGCGTCGACTTGGCTAGGACGGCAATGTGATGGGTATGCAGGGCCGCGTTTCGCCTGGCGGATCGCATTCCAGATACGCACACGCGCCACCCGCGTTGTACTGAACGCAGGGATCTTGCCAAACCGGCGGCACGGCGTCGTCGAATGCCACGCCCGCCTTCCTACGAAGGCCAATCGTGACCGACGTGACCGAATCCGGGTCGACATTCATGAGCTTGGCCAGGATTTGGTTGGCCTCGACCAGCGCATCGACTGCAATAGTTCGCAACTCGCGAACTCGCGCAAGTTCATCGTCCGGAACCTTAACCGACCCCTCAGACTCGTCACTACACATGTCGCCTCTTGCCGTTGGTTTACCGTGAGCCAATCGTTTACCACGCGATGCGCGAGGTCAACGATCGAACCGACGTGTTGTCACACCGAGTTGCAGAAGAGCATGGGCACGCGTCGATCACAGTGACGGCGCATGTCTACGCCGATTTATACGACGACGAACTTGATGATGTCGCATCGGCGCTCGACGCGCTCGATGACCGTCCGCCTAGTAAACCGAAAGTTTGGGCTATTCGGCCCTATGGATGCCGTCGCGAGTGGGCTCTGATCTGCGACGATCTGAGTGGCCAGGGCCGGGATCGAACCGGCGACCTTCCGCTTTTCAGGCGGACGCTCGTACCAACTGAGCTACCTGGCCGGAAGGCACTGTTTCCACGAGAAGTGCCTCACCACATAAGTGGCGACCCTGACGGGACTCGAACCCGCGACCTCCGCCGTGACAGGGCGGCGCGCTAACCAACTGCGCCACAGGGCCTTGCTGTACTGCTCGCTCCGACGTCGCCGCCGCTGCGCGTACCCCCAACGGGATTCGAACCCGTGCTACCGCCGTGAAAGGGCGGCGTCCTAGGCCACTAGACGATGGGGGCCAGAACCGAATCACTCCGGGGTACTCACAACGTGGTTCGTTGGAGCCACGTCAGCTTAGGTCACCGGGCGCCGAATCCTCAAACGGGCACACAGTATCCTGGTGCCTCGCCGCCCCTATAGCTCAGTTGGTAGAGCTACGGACTTTTAATCCGCAGGTCCTAGGTTCGAGTCCTAGTGGGGGCACCAGAAGTGCCAGTTCGCCTCGTCGCCGAACGATTCGAGGGCGAACTTCGGATCGGGACCGGGATCAACAGCGGTTTCGTGATCGCCGGGATCACTAAGACCACCGGCGACACGATCCTTCTCACCGACCCGTACTTCTGAACGGGCGTGTCATAGATGTAGGCGTGAGCGGTTCCCGCTCGCGCCGCCTCCCCGAGCAATTCCACCCGTCGCCTTTCACCAGATAGGCGAGGCGTGGGAGGCGTGTCCGCCCTAGAGCCTGTCGTCGGATTGCATGCGGTTGGCGGCGTGTCAATGGTGCACGGTTGCTCAAAGGGTTGCGGATTGCCGCATCTGGTCTAACCTTCCGAAAATGAGGTCGGTCCTGGCATTCCTGACGGCGCTGCTCGCACTGATGGCGTGCTCGGCGTGTGGCATTTCTCATGGAGCTTCCGGCACGTCCGTCGTTCGCGCCGCCACCAGCGCGAGTGCACGGGGCACCGACGTGCCGGAGACCCTGGCCGCCGCGACTGCCGCCGCCCAAGCCAACATCGATCGCTTCACGGCGGGCCAGTTCGCGGACGTCTGGGAGCACATGGAGCGAGACGTCCGGGACGGCATCACGCAGGACGACTTCGTGACGTTCTACAAGACGTGCAAGAAGCCCGGCCCACCGATCAGCGTCACGGGCGTGCGGCTGGCGCCCAACGACGAAGCGATCGTGCTCATGAAGATCAATGGCGTCGAGAAGTCGCGGATCATGGTCTACGAGGACGGCGCTTGGAACATGCAAGCCACCGACGACTTCGCCGCGCATCTCGGTGAGCCGCTGAAACAGCTCATCGCGGAGGAGACGGCAGCCGGCCTCTGCACCCGCTGATCAGACCTTCGGGCAGTAGTGCATCGGATTGTCCCGCTCGTCGAGCGGCGGCAGGTTGCGCGCAGGCGTCTCCGGCAGCGGCGCGTCGGCAGGGCTGCGGCCCGTCACGCGGTCCCAGCCCGCCCGACCACGGGGATGCATCCGGCGGCGCTTGGGCAGAAGCGAGAAGGCCACGTGCACCAGCTTGCCGAGCCGACGGTGCAGCCACTCGTCGCGCCCAGACCACGTGTAGCCCATCAAGTCCCGGACCGCCGGATCGTAGAGGCCAACGGTGAACCAGACGAAGAAGGGCGCTACCAGCTTGCGCTGCTGCCGCCACATCCAGTCCGGCATCTTCTCGGCCCACGGCGGCTTGGGCAGGTCGGTCAGATCAAGCACGGCGCGCGCCGCGTAGTTGTTCTCCAACACGTTGCGGCACATGTGGTCCCAGTACTTCTGAAAGTCCTCCCACGACTCCGGGACCGGACGCATGCTCATCCCGTACATCCGATACCACTGGACGTGCTCGTCGAAGAGCTGTCGTTTCTCGGCCTCGGTGATGCCACCGCAGAGTCGCTCCGCGACGATCAACGTCCCGACGAAGAACGTCGAGTGCGCCCAGTAGAAGACGTCCGGGTTCAGCGCGTGATACCGACGACCTTGCGCGTCAATGCCTTTGATGTCCGTGTGGTACTCGCGAACCTCGGCGCCCGTGCGGGGGGCACGGTCGGTGTCGAAGACGACCCCGCCGATCGGATACAACGACCGCAGCAACCGCGGCCATCGTTCGCGGAAGAAGGTCGAGTGCTCCTCGACCGCGGCGCCGAGCTGGGGATGCATGTTCTGCATCGAGCCGGCCCACGGGCCTTGCAGCAGCCCTCGCCAGTCACCGAAGTACTTCCACGTCAACGAGTCGGGCCCGAGCGCAACTGGCGGAGCGTCGTAACCCCCTGGCGCCACCGGGCAGCTTGCGGCGAGCGGTTCTGCCGCGCTGGTCACCGGGCACACCTCGGACGTATCTTGAGTCACTGGTGACCTTCCCTGGGGTCTACGCTTGTTTGACTACGAGCGTTGTCATAGTGAGCTTAGGAGCGATGTGCCTTCCGGTCAACGACGGGGCCGCTGGTCTGGCGTACCACTGCAGGACCGCCAGACGCTGCGGCGCGACGAGCTCATCGTCGCCGGAGTGGACATTCTTGGCGGGGAAGCGGGTTCTGCACTCACCGTCCGCGCCGTCTGCCGTGCTGCCGGACTCACCGAGCGTTACTTCTACGAGAGTTTCGACGATCGGGACGGCTTCGTCAGGGCGGTGTACGACCACGTCTGCGGCACCGCGATGACGGCACTCACGTCCTCGACGACGCCACGCGACGCCGTCGAGAGGTTCGTCGCCCTCATGGTCGACGACCCGGTACGGGGACGGGTGCTGCTGATCGCGCCGGAACGGGAGCCGGTGCTGACGAAATCGGGCGCAGAATGGATGCCCAACTTCATCGACCTGCTGCAACGCAAGCTGACGCGCATTACCGACCCAGCGGTCCAGGCCATGGTGGCGACCGGTCTCGTCGGCGCGCTCACGGCACTGTTCACGGCCTACCTGAACGGCCGCTTGGCGACCACCCGCGAGCAGTTCATCGACTATTGCGTCGACATGCTGCTCAGCCGGGTGTCAAGCCACTAGCTACGCGCCTGGTGCGCCGGGAGTCGCGCCGGCGTCGGCCAGCTCGTCGGACGCGTTCTGCTCGGCGGCGGCCTGGTCGGCGGCGGCCTTCGCCTCGCGGCCTTCCTGGCTCCCCACCGAGTTACCGGGTTTGGTAGCCGTCGCGTAACCGCCATTGCAGTTCAAGTAGAACTGCACGGTGTCGGACACGTGGACGCCGTCGTTGGCGCTGGCGAACGGCGCAGTCTGCGAGCGCTCGACGATGCAGTCACCCTGCGACAGCTTGTCGCCGGTGCGGGCGGCCACGACGACCGTCTGACCGGACTGGCTGGCCGCCGTCGATGCGTCGGAATACGTTTGCCCCGCGTAGTCGTCTGCTGAAGCAACACCACCGCCGAGAAGCGCCGACACAGCCAGCGCGCCAATGGCGCCAGAACCAACAACGATGAGCTTCTTCACTTCTAGCCCTATCTGTTCGCGGAGTCGCAATGTCTTGCTCGCGGGATAGTACCGCCGTCCGCGCGCCGGCGCAGCGGCTCCCGTCGTCGGCGCGGTGCGTCGACGCACTGCACGGTCAGCGACCAACCACCCGCTCCGCGACCCACGCGTTGCTGCGCGAGCACGACCCGCGTCGCCGAGGGATTTCCGGCCGCCCAACTCGGAGCTCTATTTCCCGCCGCAGTCGAGGTTGACCAGCATGGTGCCGGTCTTTCTGTTGCCGTAGCCATCGACGGTGGGCGCGGCGTGAGCACTGGTGACGATGCAATCGCCCAAATCTTTGCGACCACCGATCGTCGAGGCCACCTGTGACCCCAGGCCCTGCGCGCTGAGCGCCGACTGCGCCTCCGAGTACTTTTGCCCGACGACGTCGTCGGCGGAGGCAACGCCGCCGCCCAGCGTCATCATCGCGACCGAGCCGATTGCTGCGCCTCCGAGGACCAGGATCTTCTTCACGTACGTAGCGACCTTTCGTCATCGCCAGGGCATTGCCGGCGACTCGCGTTTGCCAGGGCGGGATCGTTCCGTGCCGGATACTACCCTTGCCGTGCTGCTCCCGAGAGTTGTTGGCGGCGGCATCGCGACACTCCGCTACGTAGAACTTGATGTCACCGTGGGACACAGATATATTGAGTGCAACCAACAGGTACAGATAACTGGGAGGGTCTATGTCGACCGTGTTGACCGACCTGCAGCTTCTGCACGAACTCGAACCGGTGGTCGAGCAGAACATCAACCGCCACATGCGGATGCGCAAGGACTGGAATCCGCATGACTACATCCCGTGGTCGGATGGCAAGAACTACTACGCGCTCGGTGGCCAGGACTGGAGCCCGGAAGAGTCGAAGCTGTCCGAGGTCGCCCAAGTCTCCATGCTGCAGAACCTCCTGACGGAGGACAACCTGCCGTCGTACCACCGCGAGATCGCGATGAACTTCAGCATGGACGGCCCCTGGGGCTGGTGGGTCAACCGCTGGACGGCCGAAGAGAACCGGCACGGCATCGCCCTGCGCGACTACCTCGTCGTCACCCGGGCGATCGATCCGCTCGAGCTCGAGGAACTGCGCGTTGAGCAGATGACACGCGGCTTCAGCCCCGGCCAGGGCCCACAGGGCGAGATGTTCGCCGAGAGCCTTTTCGACTCGGTCATCTACGTGACCTTCCAGGAGCTGGCCACCCGGGTTTCGCATCGCAACACCGGCAAGGCGTGCAACGAAACGGTCGCCGACCAACTGCTGCAACGGGTTTCGGCTGACGAGAACCTGCACATGATCTTCTACCGCGACGTCAGCGCCGCAGGTTTCGAAATCGCCCCGAACCAGGCGATGAAGGGGCTGCACCGAGTGCTGCGCAATTTCAAGATGCCCGGATACACGGTGCCCGAGTTCCGTCGCAAGGCAGTCGTCATCGCCGTCGGCGGCGTGTACGACCCTCGCATCCACCTCGACGACGTCGTGATGCCCGTGCTGAAGAAGTGGCGCATCTTCGAGCGCGAAGACTTCACCGGCGAGGCCGCTGAGATGCGCGACGACCTCGGCAAGCTGGTCGAGGAACTCGAGGAAACCTGCGTGAAGTTCGAGGTGGCCAAGGAACGTCGCCTCGAGCGCGAGCGCAAGATGGCCGAGAAGAAGGCGATGAAGAACCTTCTGGTGACGTCATCGGCATCGGCGTCCTAACCGAAGAACGCGTCCCGGCCCGATCTGCTCAACTCCAGATCGGGCCGATCGCGTTGCGCAGTCCCGTCGTGCTGGCCCCGATGGCCGGCGTCACGAACGTCGCGTTCCGCACCCTGTGCCGCGAGCTCGAACTCGCTCGCGCGGGCACCGTCAGCGGGCTGTACGTCTGCGAGATGGTGACGGCGCGGGCATTGGTGGAGCGCAACGCCAGCACCATGCACATGACGACATTCGGTCCCGACGAGTCACCGCGCTCCCTGCAGCTCTACACGGTCGACCCGGAGACCACGTACGCAGCGGCGAAGATGATCGTCGACGAGGACATGGCCGATCACATCGACATGAACTTCGGCTGCCCGGTCCCCAAGGTCACCCGCCGCGGGGGCGGTGCGGCCCTGCCCTACAAGCGCAGGCTGTTCGGCCAGATCGTGGCTGCCGCGGTGCGTGCCACGGCAGGCACCCGGATTCCCGTCACCGTGAAGTTCCGGATCGGGATCGACGACGACCACCACACTCACCTCGACGCGGGCAGGATCGCCGCTGAAGAAGGCGCCGCGGCCGTCGCGCTGCATGCCCGCACCGCCGCGCAGCGTTACTCGGGCTACGCCGACTGGGACCAGATCGCCGAGCTCAAGCAGCACGTCACAGGAGTTCCCGTGCTGGGCAACGGGGACATCTTCGACGCCGACGACGCATTGAAGATGATGGCCGTCACCGGCTGTGACGGAGTCGTGATCGGTCGCGGCTGTCTCGGCAGGCCGTGGTTGTTCGCGGAGCTGTCCGCGGCGTTCACGGGCAGTGAGCCCATCACCCCGCCCACACTGGGTGAGGTCGCCGTCATCGCGCGCCGACACGGAGAACTCCTCGCCGCCCACTTCGGCGAGGACAAGGGCATGCGCGACATCCGCAAGCACGTCGCCTGGTACCTGCACGGGTTTCCCGCCGGCGCCGATCTGCGACGCGCGTTGGCGCTGGTCAAGACCCTTTCGGAACTCGACGCCCTGTTGTCTCAGCTCGATCCGGACGTGCCCTTCCCCCGTGCGGCCGAAGGCCCGCGCGGCAGGCAGGGTTCCCCTGGATCCGTGACCCTCCCGGAGGGGTGGCTGAGCGATCCGGACGACTGCACGGTGCCCGCCGGAGCGGACGTCATGCATTCCGGGGGCTGATTCGTCTCGTTGGCGAGACATCATCGAGACTGCACTGACGCTTCTTCGACTGGCTCGAACTCGGGTTGTCTCAGTACGATGAGGGACCACTACGACGGGTTCCGGCACGCGGAGCCCCTGACGTGCTGCTGGACGAGCTAGAGCACTCGAGGACATGGGTGCGCAGAGCGCACGACGCTGCTGACAGTCGGAGGCCGATAGGACATGAGTGACGGCGACAACGCCGCTGCCGGTCATCGGTCACCGGGGCAACCCGACGACGCTGACCCACGCACTGACAAACCTGCCAATGATTGGCTTACCCGAACGCCACGGCCGACGCCAGCCGCCGCGCCGTGGGAGCGACGACGGGTTCCATCCGCTCCCGCTTCACATGTTTCTCCCCCTTCAGTGGGCAACCACACCGACGGAGTGACGGTCGCCGACCTGATCGCGAAGGTGTCCGGGACAGTCCCCGACGAGAAGGGTGACGAGCCGCGACGTCGCGGTGAGAACACTGCCCGCGAGACGGCCGCGCGCGACGCCGAAACGGACGTCATCCCCGTCCTTCCGGCACACGCCTCGGAACTACCCATCCTGACGGAACTACGCAGGGAACCCGCGACGCCCGAGTGGGTCGGCTCCACCCCGGAACCGGTCACGGCCGTCGATTCCCACCGTGGCCGGCGCACGGCGATGGTGATGGGCCGGGTCGCGGCAGCATTGATCGCGGTGCTCGCACTGGCGATGACGGGTGCCGCATGGCAATGGCAGGCGTCGAAGAACAACAACCTCAACAAGGTGGCGGCGCTCGACCCGAACTCACGCGACATCGTCGACCCCGGCGCCCAGTTCGGTGACGAGAACTTCCTGATCGTCGGCACCGACAGCCGCGCGGGCCAGAACAGCGACATGGGCGCGGGCACCACCGACGACGCGGCGGGCGCGCGCTCGGACACCATCATGCTGGTCAACATCCCGGCCAACCGCAAACGTGTTGTGGCCGTGTCGTTCCCACGCGACCTCTCGATCACTCCGATGGAGTGCGAGCACTGGGATCCCAGCACCGGCGTCTATGGACCGGCGACCGACCCGGACTCACCCGTCTACCAGATGGACAAGGTCTACACCGAGACCAAGCTGAACTCCGCGTACGCCGTCGGCGGGCCGAAGTGTCTGGTGAAGGTGATCCAGAAGCTGTCCGGGCTCTCGGTGAACCGCTTCATGGCCGTCGATTTCGCGGGCTTCGCCAAGATGGTCGACGCGTTGGGCGGCGTCGAGGTGTGCAGCACCACTCCGCTGGAGGACTACGAACTCGGCACGGTGCTGGCCAATGCGGGCAGGCAGGTCGTCGACGGGCACACCGCGCTGCAGTACGTCAGGGCCCGGCAGGTCACCACCGAGACCAATGGCGACTACGGCCGCATCAAACGCCAGCAGTTGTTCCTTTCGTCGCTGCTGCGATCGTTGATCTCCAAAGACACGTTCTTCTCGCTGAGCAAGCTGAACAACGTCGTGAACCTGTTCATCAACGACAGCACCGTCGACAACATCCAGACCAAGGATCTGGTCGACCTTGGCCAGTCCGTTCAGGGCGTCAACGCGGGGCGCATCACGTTCGTCACCGTTCCCACGGTCGGGTACGCCGACGAGTACGGCAACGAGGTCCCCCGCACCGAGGACATGCGTTCGCTCTTCGACGCGATCATCAATGACGATCCGCTGCCGGAGGAGAAGAACGCCGACAACACCCCGGTTCCCGCGACGCCAGAGGCCGCCACCCCTTCGCCCGCTAGCGTCGATGCCAACGGCGAACTCGTCGATGCGGTCACCACCAGTCCCGGCGGCATCACCGTGCGGGTGTCGAACTCGACCGGCGAGGACGGCCTGGCGTCGACCGCGGCCAGCGAACTCGAGCAACACGGCTTCACCGTGGACACCCCGGACGACTACCCCGGCCCGCTGGGCTCCACGACGGTGTTCTTCTCGTCCGGCAACGAGCAGGCCGCGGCCACCGTCGCGTCGTCGTTCGCGAACCCAACCGTCCCAAGCATCGAGCGCGTGTCTGGCATGGGCAACGTGATCCGGGTGGTTCTGGGCTCGGACTTCAATTCGGTCAAGGCCCCGTGGCCCAGCGGCTCGTCGGTGCAGGTACACGTCGTGCACGACCGCAGCAGCGAAACCACTCATCTCCCCGAGGACCTGACGGTCACCAACGCCGCCGACACCACCTGCGAGTAACGCCCGCGAGCGCCACCGACGAGCGCCCGTGCGAGGAGCAGTTCGGCATCGCGGCAGGTGGCATTCACCTTTCGTTCACCCTCGGGGTCGTGACGGTTTCGATGCCCAGCCCGTACGCTTGAGACATGCGTACCGCTTACCACGAGCAACTGGCTGCTCTCACGGACCAGCTCGGAGAGATGTGTGGGCTTGCCGGCGCAGCCATGGAGCGCGCGACCCAGGCTCTGCTGCAGGCCGACCTGGTGCTCGCCGAACAGGTCATCACCGATCACGAGCAAATCGCCGCGATGAGCGCCAAGGCCGAGGAAGCCGCCTTCGTCCTTCTAGCGCTCCAGGCTCCCGTCGCCGGCGACCTTCGCGCAATCGTCAGCTCAATTCAGATCGTGGCCGACGTCGACCGGATGGGCGCCTTGGCACTGCACGTCGCGAAGATCGCCCGCCGCCGCCACCCCCAGCACACCCTGCCGGAAGAGGTCAACGGGTACTTCGCCGAAATGGGCCGGGTGGCAGTCGATCTCGGCAACAGCGCCCAAGAGGTGTTGGTCACCCGAGACCCGGAGAAGGCCGCGCGCATCCGCGAAGAGGACGACGCGATGGACGATCTTCACCGCCACCTGTTCTCGGTGTTGATGGACCGCGAGTGGAAGCACGGCGTCGTGGCGGCGGTCGACGTGACGCTGCTGAGCCGTTTCTACGAGCGGTTCGCCGATCACGCGGTCGAGGTGGCGCGTCGCGTCATCTTCCAGGTCACCGGTCGTTTCCCCGACGAGGAAGCCGTCCCGGCAGCTCAGTGACGGGAGATCCGCACGCCGTCCTTGCTGGCCGACAGCAGATCCTGCAGCATCGTCGCGACTACCTGTAGGTCGGCGTTGCTATAGGCCTGCAGAAAGTCATGCACCCCGAGGGCCATCTCGTCATGCAATTGTTGGTGGGCGGCGACCACCAACTCGCCGTCGGCCGTGAGCGTCAGCTCGATCTCCTTGCGGTTGCCGGGGATCGGCATGCGTGCCACGAGGCCCGCCTCGACGAGCCGCTGGACATGCTTGGACACGGTCCCCTTCAGCTGTCCGGACCGGGAAGCGAGCCCGATCACGCTGACGGGCCCCGCCGCGATCGCAGCGAGAAGGTGCATCGATAGCGTCGGCAGCGAGCGGAGGGCGCCCTGCAGTCGCGCGGGACAGCGCTCGGCCAGAAAGTCGCGCTCGGCGTCACCGTCTTCGTCACCGTCGAATTTGTCGCCAACCGCACCCACCAGATCGTTGATCTCCGCGATGAGCGCCGACTTGGTTTTCATGGAAACCATCTTGTCATCCGGGCCGATAGCTCGTACATTGTTTCTTAGGAAACCATTTCCATAGAAACATAGGAGTGCCGATGAAGGCAGCAGTAGTCGAGGAATGGGGCCGAGCACCGATCTATGGGGAGGTGCCCGAGCCCGTCGTCCGCAACGGCGCGGTGATCGCGACCGTGGAAGCATCCGCACTGACCAACCTCACCCGTGGTCTGGTGTCGGGAAAGCACTACGCCAGCAAGGAAATCGAACTACCCGCGATCCCCGGCGTGGACGGGGTCGCGCGCCTCGAGGACGGCACCCGCATCTACACGGGCGCGCTCAAGCCGTACGGCACGATGGCCGAGCGGGTGCTGATCGACCCGGCCAGCGCAGTTGTGCTGCCCACCGACATCGACTCAGTTACCGCAGCGGCCATCCCCAATCCAGGCATGTCGGCGTGGA
>JAVHWH010000068.1:0-10175 GCA_032159915.1 Mycobacterium sp. | reverse complement strand
AGTCGGCGCCGGTTGCCCCGCGGGGCAACGCGCCGGACACGACGGCGGCCGCTTCGGCAGGTCAGACCGCGCTCGGTTCCGCGGATCAGTACCCGGTCCCGGTTCCACCGCTCGGCGTCTCCGACGTCTACCTTCCAGCTCCGACGTCCCCGGAACCGGAGCTGCCGCCTCAGGCTGTTCCGGTAGCCCCACGGGGCAACGTGCCCGATACGACGGCGGGACCGTCGACCGCGGCCGCCGGCGCCGGCATCTTGGATCCGTACGCGCCGGCCGACTTCAGCGCATTCGCGGTGCCCACCGCGGGCATTGTCCCGACGCTGCCGGGAGTGTTGGCCGGGCCGGTGCCGACGGTTCCGATTGCCCCCCGCGGATCGGTGCCGTCGTGGCCCTTAGCTGCGCCGCCGGTGCCTGAGCTGGGCTGGACGGACACCGTGCCGGTCGCGCCGAACGCGCCGGTCGGCGGCGAAGGCAACTACCGCTTCCTGACCGCCAATGACTCAGTGCCGCAACTGACCGACGACCACGAGGTGTTCGACGTCAATGCGGTACGGGCCGATTTCCCGATCCTCAAAGAAGTCATCAACGGCAAGCCGCTGATCTGGTTCGACAACGCAGCCACCACGCAGAAGCCGCAGGTTGTGATCGACCGGCTGGTCAAGTTCTATTCGCACGAGAACTCCAACATCCACCGCGCCGCGCACGAGTTGGCGGCCAGAGCCACCGATGCCTACGAGGAGGCACGCGACACCGTTGCTGAGTTCATCGGTGCGCCGAGTCCGGACAACATCGTGTTCGTCCGCGGCACCACCGAGGCGATCAACCTGGTGGCGCACGCGTGGGGTGGCAAGCATTTGCAGCCGGGTGACGAGATCGTCATCACCCATTTGGAGCATCACGCGAATATCGTTCCGTGGCAGCTTATTTCGCAGAGGACCGGAGCGGTTCTCAAGGTGGCTCCGATCGACGACGCGGGCAATCTGCTGCTGAACGAGTTCGAGCAGCTCCTGGGCCCGCGTACCAAACTGGTTGCCGCCAGCCAGGTCTCGAACGCATTGGGAACGGTGGTCCCGGTCGACAAGATCGTCGAACTGAGTCATCGCTACGGCGCCCGAGTGCTGATCGACGGAGCGCAGTCGATCCAGCACATTCCGACCGACGTCGCCGCGCTCGGTGCGGACTTCTTCGTGTTCTCCGGGCACAAGATCTACGGGCCCACCGGGATCGGTGCGCTCTACGGCACCGAGGAAGCCCTGACCGAGACACCGCCGTGGCAGGGCGGCGGTCACATGATCGCCGACGTCACGCTGGAACGTTCGCTGTATCAGGGTCCGCCGACCAAGTTCGAGGCCGGCACCGGCAACATCGCCGATGCCGTGGGCCTGACCGAGGCGCTGCGCTACGTGCAGCGCCTCGGCATCGAACGCATCGCGGCCTACGAGCGGTCGCTGCTGGAGTACGCGACGCCCCGGCTGGCGGATATCGCTGGTGTTCGGCTGGTGGGAACCGCCGACGAGAAAGCCAGCGTGCTGTCGTTCGTGCTGGCCGGTCACGAGCCACTCGAGGTGGGTAAGGCACTGAACGCCGAAGGAATTGCGGTCCGCGCGGGCCATCACTGCGCGCAACCGGCTCTGCGGCGACTGGGTCTGGAAGCGACGGTGCGCCCGTCGTTCTCCTTCTACAACACCCACGAGGAGATCGATGTCTTCTTACGCGCGGTGCGACGCATCGCCGAGGGCGGCGCAGGAGTCGGCTGAGTTCGTCTGGCGGGCCAGGCACGCGGTGAGAACCGCCTGTCGGGCCGGCACTCAGCGCAGCTGAGCGGTTATATTTCGGTCCACTGACGCCCGTCCCAGATATCTTCTGGTTGATTAGAACTATCCCGCACGCAGCAAAAGGTCCGTAAGTTTCCGTCGTGGTCTATGCGTGCAGTCGGCCCACGGCATCGCCGTCGTGCCTCGGCGCGTGCGCGCACCCGCTGACAGCCGGGTGACCAACACCATCCAGAAGCCAGAGGAGCGCGATGAGTCGCATCGAGGGTCGGCAAAGCGAGCAAACTCGGTGAATGCCGCAATCACCGCAAGTCCAATGGTTGACCGCTGCGAGTTAAGCCTGCTCATCCCGGAATTTCCGAGCGATCGGACGCCTCGACCGAGCAACCGGCTTGCACGGCAGGAGCAAACCCTTAAGTGGTCTTGGTCACATGGCCGACGGTGGATCGGGTAAGCCGGGTGCCGGACAATTCGGGGGGATCGGCCCTGTCGCGGGTCGAGTGGTCAAAGCCTGCAACTGCAGTCGGTGACTTCGTTGTGCTGGCCGGAGAGACGTTCTCGGCCGCTTTCCGCCGGCCCTTCGCGCTGCGTGAGTTGATCGACCAGATCTGGTTCATCGCGAGGGTGTCGATCGTGCCGACGCTGGTGTTGTCGGTTCCCTACACCGTTCTCATCGTCTTCACGCTGAACATCGTGCTGATCGAAGTCGGCGCCGGCGACCTGTCCGGCGCCGGCGCTGCGCTGGCTTCGATCACCCAGGTCGGACCGGTGGTTACCGCGATCGTGGTCTCCGGAGCGGGTGCCACCGCGATATGCGCAGATCTTGGCGCCCGCACGATTCGTGAAGAGATCGACGCGATGAAGGTCATCGGCATCAACCCGATCCAGGCGCTGGTGGTACCGCGGGTGATCGCCGCGACTTTCGTTGCGTTGCTGCTGTATTCGGCGGTCGCGGTGGTCGGTCTCACCGGTAGCTACTTCTTCGTGGTGTACGTCCAGCACGTCACGCCGGGAGCTTTCATCTTCGGGATGACACTGCTGACCGGACTTCCTCAGGTGATCGTGTCGCTGGTCAAAGCGCTGCTGTTCGGGCTGTCGGCAGGTCTGATCGCCTGCTACAAGGGCCTTTCCGTCGGCGGCGGTGCGACCGGTGTGGGGAACGCGGTCAACGAGACCGTGGTGTTCGCGTTCATGGCCCTGTTCCTGATCAACATTCTGGCCACGGCGTTCGGCGTGAAGGTGTCGCCATGACCGAGCGGTTCGCGCAGCGAGCAGGCGTGAGCAGGACCGACGAGGACGAGACCTACATCCCGGGGCGCGATTTCCTCAACGGTGTGGTCGATGCCGTCCGGACTCTGGGCGAGCAGACGGCGTTCATCGGCAACGCCCTCGGCTCCACCGTCGACGCGGTTCGGCGGTATCCGGGTGAAGTCCTGCGGCTGATCGCAGTCCTGGGGATGGGGACCGGAGCACTGGCAGTCATCGGCGGCACTGTCGTCATCGTCGGATTCCTCACGTTGACCACCGGTGCGCTGATCGCCGTGCAGGGCTACAACACACTGTCCAACGTCGGAATCGAAGCGCTCACCGGGTTTTTGGGCGCGTTCCTCAACGTCCGCTTCATCGTGCCGGCCACCGCCGGGGTGGCGCTGGCGGCCACCATCGGTGCCGGCGCAACCGCGCAACTCGGTGCCATGCGCATCAACGAAGAGATCGACGCGTTGGAGGCGATGGCCATTCGGCCGGTCACCTATCTGGCGTCCACCCGCATCGTCGCCGGCGTCGTCGCGGTCATCCCGATCTACACCACCGCGATGCTGATGGGGTTTCTGGCGACCCGGTTCGGCACGACGATCGTCTACGGGCAGTCTCGCGGGGTCTACGACCACTACTTCTCGTCGTTTCTACACCCGACCGATCTGCTCTGGTCATTCATCGAGGCGCTGTCGATGGCGGCAGCGGTGATGGCCATCCACACTTACTACGGTTACAACGCGACCGGGGGGCCGGCGGGAGTCGGCGAAGCGGTGGGTCGGGCCGTGCGTTCTTCGATCACTGCGGGGGTATTCATCCTGTTGACCATCACACTGTCGGTGTACGGACAGTCCGGCAACTTCCACCTGTCGGGGTGAGGGGATGAGCCAAGAGACCCGGCGGCGCCGGGGGATTGACCCTATTTGGTGGGCACCGGTACTCGTCCTGGTGGTCGTCGTGGTGAGCACGCTGACCGCGATGGCGTTCGAGGGAACGCTGAAAACCACCGTGCCGCTCACTGTGATTTCTGACCGGGCCGGTTTGGTCATGGAAGACGACGCGAAGGTCAAACTGCGTGGCGTCCAGATCGGTGAAGTGGCCAAAGTCGAGTCCTACGCGGATTCGACCGGCACGAACCTTTCGAAGCTGAAGCTGAAAATCTATCCGAACGAGTTTCGGTTCCTGCCGAGCAACGTCGAGGCGGAGATCAAGTCCAGCACCGCGTTCGGTGCCAAGTACGTCGACCTCATCGTGCCCGCCTCCGGAGCCAGCCGCCGGGAACTGGCCAAAGGCGCTGTGCTGCACAGCCGCAACACCACAGTCGAGGTCAACACCGTCTTCGAGAATTTGCAGTCGATCGTCCACGCGATCGACCCGGCCAAGCTGAACGGTGTGTTGTCGGCATTAGCCGACGGTTTCCGCGGCAAGGGCGACCGCATTGGCGAGGCGATCAGCGGAGGCAACCGATTTCTCGTCGCCGTGAACCCCAAACAAGCCACCATCCGCAAGGACTGGCAGCTGTTCGGTCAGACCGCGGCTGCCTATTCGGTTGCGGCTCAGGATATTTTGTCAACGCTTGATTCTTTCGCGACGACGAGCGTCACGATCACCAAGAACAAAAAAGCGCTCGACAGTGTGCTTCTCGATGCGATCGGCTTCTCGAACGCCGGGATCAACACCATCGGCCGCAATGAGCAGAACCTGGTCAGCGCAATCAATCTGGTGGCACCGACCTTCGAATTGCTGAACAAATACTCACCGACCTACAAGTGCACCTTCGAGGGTGCCGTCTGGTACCTGGAGAACGGTGGCCGAGCTGCGATGGGCGGCAACGGGAAATCCCTCAACATCGACGGTGGGCTGCTTTTCGGCGACGACCCGTACCGCTATCCCGACAACCTGCCTCGCGTGCAGGCCAAGGGCGGTCCCGGCGGCAGGCCGAGCTGCGGTTCGCTGCCCGACGCGAGCGCGAACTTCCCGGTCAAGTATCTGGTGACCGACACCGGATTCGGCACCGGGCTGGATGTCCGGCCCAACACCGGTATCGGGTTCCCCGGTTACGTCAACTACTTCCCGGTCACCAAGGGAACTCCTGCGCCGCCGCTGATTCGTTACCCTGGCGGTCCGGCGCCGGGCCTGCCGCCGGCCTACCCCGGACAACCGCCGTACGGTGCGCCTGACTACGCGGGGGCTGCGACGCCGCCGCTTCCGCCCGCACCACCGCCGTTGCCTTGACCGTACCGACCTACGAAAAGTAAGGAGCTGCAATGAGAACCGACGCCGGCGCGATCGCGCGTGTGGTGGCGTTCACCGTTGTCTCTCTTGCTTTCGTCTTCATTTTGGTGACGGTCTTCGGGCAGTTTCGTTTCGACAACCGCAGCTCCTACAGTGCGGTGTTCTCTAACGTTTCAGGGCTCAAGGGCGGCAACTTCGTCCGCATCGCCGGTGTCGAGGTGGGAAAGGTGAGTCACCTCAAACTGAACAAGGACGGCACCGTCCACGTCGAGTTCGCCATCGACAGAGGGCTGACACTCACCGAAGGCACCAAAGCGTCAGTGCGCTACGAAAACCTGATCGGCGACCGTTATCTCGCTCTCGAGGACGGTCCCGGCCCACCCAGGAGGTTGCCGCAGAACGCCACGATCCCGTTGGCCCGCACCTCTCCCGCACTCGATGTCGACGCCCTCATCGGTGGCTTCCGCCCGCTGTTTCGCGCGTTGGACCCCGACCAGGTGAACGCATTGTCCGGCCAACTGTTGCGGGTGTTCCAGGGCGAGGGTGCCACCATTTCGTCGGTGCTCGGCGAGACGTCGGCGTTGACCACCACGCTGGCCAACCGCGACAAGCTGATCGGCGACGTGATCACCAACCTGAACACGGTGCTGCACACCTTCGGTACCCGCGACAAGCAGTTCTCCGACGGCCTGGACAAGCTTTCCCAACTCGTCGGAGCGCTCTCTGACCGCAAGGCCGATATCACCAAGGACGTGGCCTACATCAATGCCGCGACCGGCTCGGTCGCCGATTTGCTGACGACTGCGCGGCAACCGATCAAAGACACGGTGGTACAGACGGATCGGGTCGCAGGTCAGATCGAATCCGATCACAACTACTTCGATGACCTCGTCAGGACACTTCCCGACGTTTATCAGGTGCTGTCCCGCCAGGGTCTCTACGGCGACTACTTCGGCTTCTACATCTGCGACGCCATTCTCAAGCTCAACGGCAGAAACGGACAACCCGTGTTCGTCAAGCTGGTGAGCCAGGTAACCGGGCGGTGCTTGCCGAAAAAATGACTTCGATCAAGAACCGCTTCAGTGCTCTCAACGACAAACGGCGCAACATCAAGCCGCTCGCCGACCGTAACCGGGTCACGGTCGGTCTGGTCGGCATCGGCATCGTCGTCGCCCTGGTTGCTGCCGTCTTCTCCTACGAGAAGATCCCGTTCCTCACCGGAAAGTCCGGCTATTCCGCGTATTTCACCGAGGCAGGCGGAATCAAGCCGGACAGTGACGTGCGGGTGTCGGGGCTGTCGGTCGGGCGGGTGTCCAGCGTCAAATTGGACGGGACGAAGGTGTTGGTCAGTTTCACCGTCGACGATGATGTCGCACTGGGCAACCGCACCGAGGCATCGATCAAGACCGAGACCGTGCTGGGCACCAAGATGCTCGAGATCACCCCGCGCGGGGACGGCAAACTGCAAGGCGCGATACCGGTCGAGCGCACCCGTGCGCCCTATGACCTCCCGGATGCCCTGGGTGACTTGACCAGCACCATCAGCGCTTTGGACACCGCAAAGCTTTCTTCGGCGCTCACCACGTTGGCGAACACCTTCAAAGACACTCCACCTGACCTGAAGGCCGCACTCGAGGGAGTCGCGCAGTTCTCCAGCACGCTGGACAACCGTGACGAGAAACTGCGCAGCCTGCTCAGCAACGCGAACAAAGTCGTCGGGGTGCTGGGCAAGCGCAGCGACCAGATCGCCAACCTGGTCATCAACGCGAATGCGTTGCTGGCCGAGCTTGCAACGCAACGCAACGCGGTTGACGCGCTGATGACCAACGTCGGGGCCGCGACGCGCGAGATCTCGGCGGTCGTGGGCGACAACCGGACGCAACTCAAACCTGCCCTGGACAAGCTCAACAGTGTCCTGGGCGTATTGGACGACCGCAAAAAGGAACTGCAGCGCACCTTGTACCTGATCCCGAAGTACGCAATGTCGTTCGGCGAAGTGCTCGGGTCGGGACCGTTCTTCAAAGCCTCGCTACCGAACCTGACTCTGGGCCAATTCGCCCAGCCGTTCACCGACGCGGCGTTCTCTGATCTGGGGCTCGACCCGAATGTGCTGCTGCCATCGCAGCTCGTCGACCCGGGTACCGGACAGCCCGGCCTGCCACTGCTGCCCGTGCCGTATCCGCGTACCGGACAAGGCGGCGAGCCGCGTCGGACGATCCCGGACGCCATCACCGGGAATCCGGGCGATCAGCCGTGCAGTGTCCCCGGTAGGCCCGGAGCGCCCGGCTGCTACCCGCTCAGGGCGGAGCCCCCGGCCCCGCCGCCAGGTGGACCACCGCCTGGCCCGCCGGCGGAGCTCCAGCCGCCGCCCAAGCAGACGCCGGTCTACCAGCCGGCGCCCAACGAAGTGCCTGCGAACGGGGGTCGCTGATGGCATTGGCGAAAGTTCGCGGGCGACTAAATAACCGGGTCAAGGGCGGCGAGGCATGGATTGACAAGCATCGACGCGCCACCAAGATCGGGACTGCGATCAGCCTGGTGCTGATCTTGGCCGTCGGGATCAGCATGATGGTCACGCCGTGGTGGAAGCAGGTGAACCGCAACACCTACATCGCCTACTTCCCGAACACCAACGGTGTCTACATCGGCGACGAAATCCGCATTCTCGGTGTCGCGGTCGGAACGATCGAGAAGATCGAGCCGCAGCCCAACGCGGCCAAGGTCACGTTCACCGTCGAATCGCAGTATCCGGTTCCCGCCGATGTGCGCGCGGCGATTCTGTCGCCGTCACTGGTCTCGTCGCGAGCGATCCAGCTGGTCCCGGTCTACTCCGGCGGCCCGAAACTGGCTGACGGCGCGACTATTCCGCAGGAGCGGACCGCGGTCCCCGTCGAATGGGATGACCTGCGTAAGCAATTGGAGAAGCTGACCGACTCGCTGCAGCCGACGACCGAGGGTGGGACCAGCGCGCTGGGCCAGTTCGTCAACACCTCGGCCGCGAACCTGCGCGGCGAGGGTGACACCGCGCGTGACACCGTCATCAAACTCTCGCAGGCGGTTTCAGCGCTGGGCGACCACAGCACGGACATCTTCAGCACGCTGCGCAACCTCGAGGTTTTCGTCTCGGCGCTGACCTCGAGCAGTGAGCTGCTGGCGTCGTTCAACAAGAACCTGGCCACGATCACCACGGTGATGAGCAATACCCCCAACGAGTGGGGCCAGGCCATTGCGGGATTGGACGGCGCGGTCAATGATCTGCGTCCCTTCGTCGCCGAGAACCGCGAAGCCATCGGGACGACCTTCGACCACCTCAACGAGATCACCACGGCGCTGAACGACAGCCGCCGTGACATCAAGCAGACCCTGCACGTCGCGCCGAACGTGTTCCAGAACTTCCTGAACATCTATCAACCGGCACAGAGTGCCGTCACCGGCATTTTGGCCCTGTCGAACTTCGCCGACACCGTCCAATCCATCTGCGGCTCAATCGAATCCGACGGCCGTGTCGGCGCCAAGCAGTCGGCGCGGCTGTGCGAGCAGTACTTGTCTCCGATCATCAAGAACCGCCAGTACAACTTCCTGCCTATCGGTCTGAACCCGTTCGTGGGTGCATCGGCACGTCCCAACGAGATCACCTACAGCGAGGACAAGCTCAACCCGCACATCCCGCCGCCGGGCGGCCCAGGTGCCCCGCCCGCTGACGCGCCGCCACCGGTGTCGCCGCAAGCACTGCCGGGCGGCGCCGTACCGCCGGGTCCGGTCGCCGTGCGTTCGACCGACCCCCGCGGGGGGCTGCCGGGCCTGATGGTCCCCGCGGCCGCGCCCATGCCGCCGGGAGATACGCCATGAGGCGCATAATGTCTGCGGCGCTTGCTATTTCGTGCTTGTGCGTGCTGACCAGTTGTGGAGGATGGCGGGGCCTGAACTCGCTGCCCCTGCCGGGGACCCAGGGCAAGGGCGAAGGCGCGTACACAATTCAGGCTCAACTGCCCGACGTCGTCGTCATTCAGCCCAACACCCGCGTGCGGGTCGCCGACGTCAACATCGGCAACGTCACCAAGATCGAAGTCCAGGACTGGCATGCGCTGGTGACCATGCGGATCAACGGCGATGTTCACCTGCCGGCGAACAGCACCGCCAAGGTCGGCCAAACCAGCTTGCTGGGCTCGATGCACATCGAACTTGCACCGCCGAAAGACGAGGCCCCGCAAGGACAGCTCAAGAACGGCTCAGTGATTCCGCTTGCCAGAGCCGCGACCTACCCGACCACCGAGCAGACACTCGCGTCGGTGGCGATTCTGCTCAACGGTGGCGGGCTGGGTCACATCCAAGAGCTCACCAAGACTTTCGCCACAGCGTTGACCGGCCGTGAAAAAGAGATGCGCAGCCTGCTGACCCAACTCGACATCTTCGTCACTGAGACGAAAAAACAGACCGACGACATCATCGCGGCCATCGAGAGCGTCAATTCGTTGGCCGGCCAGGTTGCGGACAAAGACCCGGTGGTCGATAAGGCCCTCACGACGATCCCACAGGCGCTGGGAGTGCTGTCAGATACGCGCAAGACGCTCGTCGAGGCGATCGACAAGGTGGGCCAGTTCAGCGCCGTCGCCGCCTCGACAATCCAGCAGTCCAAAAAGTCGCTGGTCGACAACTTCCGTAACCTCGCACCCGCGCTGCGCGAACTGGCCAACGCCGGGCCCGCGCTGACCAGAGGCTTGGACTTCCTCACCACGCTGCCGTGGGTGAAAAGCACGGTCCCCAACTGGTTTCGGGGTGACTTCGCCAACATTTCGCTGGTCATCGACCTGACGTTGAGCCGTCTGGACAGCGGCTTCTTCACCGGGTCGAGGTGGGAAGGGAATCTGACCGAGCTCGAGATGCAGTGGGGCCGAACCATCGGCCAGATGCCCAGCC
>JAVHWH010000056.1:0-13509 GCA_032159915.1 Mycobacterium sp. | reverse complement strand
AGGTGCTCGCCGGCGTCACGAATCTGGTGCACGAGTTGGCCGGCGGGATCACCGGCGGCGAAGAAGCCGCCCGGGCCATCATGACCACTGACAATGTGCCGAAACAGGTTGCGCTGCACCATCCGGGAAACTGGACGGTCGGCGGGATGGCCAAAGGCGCCGGAATGCTGGCGCCCTCGCTGGCCACCATGCTGTGCGTGCTCACCACCGACGCCGTCGCTGAGCCATCCGCGCTGAAGGCCGCACTGCGCGGCGCCACCGCGCGGACGTTCGACCGGCTCGATGTGGACGGTAGCTGTTCGACAAACGACACCGTATTGCTCCTCGCCTCCGGTGCCAGCGAAATAGCGCCCAGCCAAGCTGATCTCGACGACGCCGTGTTTCGGGTGTGTGACGATCTGTGCGCTCAGTTGCAAGCAGACGCCGAAGGCGTCACCAAGCGGATCATCGTCAGTGTGACCAGTGCGCTGACCGAAGAGGACGCCGTCACCGCGGCCCGGGTAATTGCGCGCGACAGCCTGGTGAAGACGGCGTTGTTCGGCTCTGACCCCAACTGGGGCCGGGTGCTGGCCGCCGTTGGCATGGCACCGGTGCAGCTCGACCCCGACCGGATCACGGTGTCGTTCAACGGTTCAGCGGTGTGCATCGACGGCGTCGGGGCGCCGGGAGCCCGCGAAGTCGACCTGTCGGCCAGCGACATCGAAGTGGCCGTCGACCTGGGAGTCGGCAACGCGCACGCGACGATCCGAACGACTGACCTGTCGCACGCCTACGTCGAAGAGAACTCGGCCTACTCGTCATGAGCGCGGCAATCTCCACCGATATCAAGGCGCAGGTACTGGCTGAGGCATTGCCATGGCTGACTCAGTTGCACGGCAGAATCGTGGTGGTCAAATACGGCGGTAACGCTATGGCCAGTGACACCTTGCGACGAGAATTCGCCGCAGACATGGCTTTTCTGCGCAACTGCGGTATCCATCCGGTGGTGGTGCACGGCGGTGGCCCGCAGATCAGCGCCATGCTCAAACGCCTTGGCATCGCCGGTGACTTCAAGGGCGGATTCCGCGTCACCACACCGGAAGTGCTCGATGTGGCACGGATGGTGTTGTTCGGTCAGGTCGGCCGCGAACTGGTGAACCTGATCAACGCCTACGGCCCCTACGCGGTGGGCGTCACCGGTGAGGACGCCAACTTGTTCACCGCGGTGCGGCGCAGCGTCAGCGTTGATGGAGTCGACACCGACATCGGCTTGGTGGGCAACATCGCTCAGGTGAATCCGGCTGTCGTACTGGATTTGATTGCGGCCAACCGGATTCCGGTGGTCTCGACACTGGCCCCCGACATCGACGGCGTCGTGCACAACATCAACGCCGACACCGCCGCGGGCGCGTTGGCCGAGGCGTTGGGCGCGGCGAAGCTGTTGATGCTCACCGATGTCGAGGGTCTGTACACCCGGTGGCCGGATCGAGATTCGCTGGCCAGCGAGATCGACACCGGCACTTTGACGGAGCTGTTACCGACACTGGAGACGGGCATGGTTCCCAAGGTGGAAGCCTGCCTACGCGCGGTCAAAGCCGGAGTACCGAGTGCACACGTCATCGACGGCCGTGTCGAGCACTGCGTGCTGGTCGAACTGCTCACCGATGAAGGGTCCGGAACGAAAGTGGTGAGCAAATGACGCGCACAGAAGAACTGCAAGACCGGTGGTCCGCGGTGATGATGGACAACTACGGTGTTCCGCCGGTCGCCCTGGCCGGCGGCAACGGAGCCGTGGTTACCGACGTGGACGGGACGTCGTACCTCGACCTGCTCGGCGGCATCGCCGTCAACATTCTAGGGCACGGCCACCCGGCCATCCTCGAGGCGGTCACGCGGCAGATGTCCGCGCTGGGACACACGTCGAACCTGTATGCCACCGAGCCCGGCATTGCACTGGCCGAGGCGCTGGCCGGCCTGCTCGGCGCCGACACCGAAACCCGGGTGATGTTCTGCAACTCCGGCACCGAGGCCAACGAGGCGGCATTCAAACTGTCCCGGCTCACCGGCCGAACCAAAGTCGTTGCCGCCCAAGGCGGTTTCCACGGCCGCACGATGGGCGCGCTGGCCCTGACCGGCCAGCCCAGTAAACAGGCGCCGTTCGCGCCGCTGCCCGGCGACGTCACCCACGTGCCGTACGGTGATGCCGACGCGTTGGCGGACGCGGTCGGTGACGAGACCGCTGCGGTGTTCCTGGAGCCGATCATGGGGGAGAGCGGCATCGTGGTGCCACCGGACGGCTATCTCGCGGCGGCGCGGGACATCACCGCCCGCCACGGCGCGCTGCTGGTCGTCGACGAAGTGCAGACCGGGATGGGCCGCACCGGAACGTTTTTCGCACATCAGCACGACGGCATCACCCCCGACGTGGTGACGATGGCCAAGGGGCTCGGCGGCGGCCTGCCGATCGGAGCGTGTCTGGCTACCGGCCCGGCCGCGCAGTTGCTGACACCGGGACTGCATGGCAGCACCTTCGGCGGCAACCCGATCTGCGCGTCGGCCGCACTTGCGGTGCTGCGGGTGCTGGCCGAGGACGACCTGGTGCGTCGCGCAGGAGAACTCGGAAAAACGTTGCGCCGCAACATTGAATCACTTGGTCATCCGTCGATCGACCATGTCCGCGGCCGTGGCCTGCTATGCGGGATCGTGCTCAGCACGCAAACCGCGAAAGACGTTGAGGCGGCTGCCCGCTCCGCCGGTTTCCTGGTCAACGCCGCCGCACCTGACGTCGTCCGCCTGGCGCCTGCGTTGACCATCGCCGCGGCTCAACTCGACACCTTTGTCGCCGCACTGCCGGCCATCCTCGACAGTGCCAAGGGGAACCAGTGACTCGACACTTCCTGCGTGACGACGACCTGGCGCCCGACGAGCAGGCCGAGGTGCTGGCGCTGGCTGCCGAACTGAAAAAGGATCCGTTCGGCCATCGGCCGCTGGAGGGCCCGCGCGGAGTGGCGGTGATCTTCGACAAGAACTCCACTCGCACCCGGTTCTCCTTCGAGGTGGGTATCGCCCAGCTTGGTGGGCACCCGGTGGTTGTCGACGGCCGCAACACCCAACTGGGCCGCGAGGAGACCTTGCAGGACACCGCAAAAGTGTTGTCCCGCTACGTCGACGCCATCGTGTGGCGAACTTACGGCCAGGCCCGGCTGAGCGCGATGGCCGAGACCGCCTCAGTGCCGATCGTCAACGCGCTTTCCGACCAGTTCCACCCCTGCCAGGTGCTGGCCGACCTGCAGACCATCGCCGAGCGCAAGGGAACACTGCGCGGTCTGCGGATGTCGTACTTCGGTGACGGCGCCAACAACATGGCGCATTCGCTGATGCTCGGCGGGGTCACCGCCGGGATGCACGTGACAGTCGCGTCCCCAGCCGGATTCGCACCCGATCCGATGCTGACCGCAGCCGCCGAGCGTCGCGCCGCGGACACCGGTGCCTCGGTGACCATCACCGCGGATTCCGCCGCGGGGGCCACAGGTGCGGACGTGCTGGTGACCGACACCTGGACATCGATGGGTCAGGAGGACGACGGGCTGGATCGAGTGCGGCCGTTCCGTCCCTTCCAGCTCAACGCCGACCTGGTGGCCAAGGCCGATTCAGAAGCCCTTGTGCTGCATTGCCTTCCGGCTCACCGCGGCCACGAGATCACCGACGAGGTGATCGACGGCCCGCACAGCGCGGTGTGGGACGAAGCCGAGAACCGGCTGCATGCGCAGAAGGCTCTGTTGGTTTGGCTGCTGGGGCGGGCGAGAGGAGCGCAATGACCCAAGGCGGTTCGAAGACCACGACGGAAATCACCCGGGTCGGGCGGCAGGCCCGCATCGTGGCGATCTTGTCCTCGACGGAGGTCCGAAGCCAGAGCGAATTGGCCGCGCTCCTAGCCGCCGACGGTGTCGAGGTCACCCAGGCGACTCTGTCGCGCGACCTCGAAGAGCTCGGCGCAGTGAAGATGCGCGGCGCCGACGGCGGTGTCGGCAGCTACGTCGTGCCGGAGAACGGCAGTCCGCTACGCGGAGTGTCCGGTGGCACCGGACGGCTGTCGAGGCTGTTGAGCGAGGTATTGGTGTCCACCGACGCCACCGGTAACCTCGCGGTGCTGCGCACCCCACCGGGGGCGGCAGACTACTTGGCCAGCGCCATCGATCGGGCCGCACTGCCCTACGTGGTGGGAACCATCGCCGGGGATGACACCATCTTCGTAGCGGCCCGTGAGCCGATGACCGGTGCGGAACTCGCGTCCGTGATCCAAAACCTGACGTAACCGCACGACTTAAAAGGAGATCAGTTCATGTCCGAGCGCGTCATCTTGGCGTATTCCGGCGGTTTGGACACCTCGGTGGCGATCAGTTGGATCGGCAAGGAAACCGGCCGAGAGGTTGTGGCGGTCGCGATCGACCTGGGGCAAGGCGGCGAAGACATGGAGCTGGTGCGGCAGCGAGCGCTGGACTGCGGCGCGGTGGAAGCTGTCGTGATCGATGCCCGCGACGAATTTGCCGAGGGCTACTGCCTGCCGACGATCTTGTCCAACGCCCTCTACATGGATCGCTACCCATTGGTGTCGGCGATCAGCCGTCCGCTGATTGCCAAGCATCTGGTCGCCGCGGCCCGCGAGCACGGTGGCACCGTCGTGGCGCACGGCTGCACCGGCAAGGGCAACGACCAGGTCCGGTTCGAAGTTGGATTCGCTTCGCTGGCACCAGATCTCGAGGTGCTGGCGCCGGTCCGCGACTACGCGTGGACCCGGGAGAAGGCGATTGCTTTCGCCGAACAGAACGACATCCCGATCAACGTCACCAAACGCTCACCGTTCTCGATCGATCAGAACGTGTGGGGCCGCGCGGTGGAAACCGGTTTCCTGGAACACCTCTGGAACGCGCCCACCAAGGATGTCTACGACTACACCGAAGACCCCACCGTCAACTGGAACAGCCCCGACGAAGTGATCGTCGGCTTCGAACGTGGCGTGCCGGTCACGATCGACGGGCATTCCGTCTCGGTGCTGCAAGCCATCGAGGAGCTCAACCGCCGCGCGGGTGCGCAGGGCGTCGGGCGCCTCGACGTCGTCGAAGACCGGCTGGTGGGCATCAAGAGCCGTGAAATCTACGAGGCACCCGGAGCCATGGTGCTGATCACCGCGCACACCGAACTCGAGCACGTCACGCTGGAGCGCGAGCTGGGCCGGTTCAAACGTCACACCGACCAGCGCTGGGCTGAATTGGTCTACGACGGGCTGTGGTACTCGCCGTTGAAGTCGGCGCTCGAAACCTTCGTCGCCAAGACTCAGGAACACGTCACAGGCGAGATCCGAATGGTCTTGCACGGCGGACACATTGCGGTCAACGGTCGGCGCAGCTCGGAATCGCTGTACGACTTCAACCTGGCGACCTACGACGAGGGCGACAGCTTCGATCAGTCCGCCGCCAAGGGATTCGTCCACGTACACGGCTTGTCGTCGAAGTTGGCCGCCCGCAGAGATCTGCACTCCGAGCAGGGAGACCTCCGGCTTGAGCACTAATCAGGGATCGCTGTGGGGTGGTCGATTCGCCGACGGCCCGGCCGATGCGCTGGCCGCCCTGAGCCGGTCCACCCACTTCGACTGGGTGCTCGCACCTTACGACGTCACCGCGTCCAAGGCGCACACCCTCATTCTGTTCAACGCCGGGCTGCTCACCGAGGACCAGCGCGACGGACTGCTGGCCGGCTTGGACAGTCTTGCCCAAGACGTCGGCGACGGAAGCTTCACACCGCTGGTCACCGACGAGGACGTCCATGCTGCGCTGGAACGGGGGCTGATCGACCGGGTCGGGCCTGACCTGGGCGGCCGGCTGAGGGCAGGTCGTTCGCGAAATGATCAGGTGGCCACGCTGTTTCGGATGTGGCTTCGTGACGCGATTCGCCGAGTGGCGGCCGGCGCCCTGGATCTCGTCGGCGCGCTGGTCGACCAGGCGGCTGCTTACCCGACCGCCGTCATGCCGGGCAAGACCCACCTGCAGTCCGCTCAACCGATCCTGCTTGCTCACCATCTGCTTGCCCACGCCCACCCGCTGCTGCGCGACGTCGACCGGATCGTCGATCTCGACGCGCGCACCGCGATATCGCCGTACGGTTCCGGCGCTTTGGCCGGCTCGTCGCTGGGTCTGGATCCTGATGCGATCGCCCAACACTTGGGCTTCACCGCGGCCGCCGAGAACTCCGTCGACGCCACGGCGTCACGGGATTTTGCGGCCGAGGCCGCATTCGTGTTGGCGATGATCGGTGTCGACCTGTCGCGACTCGCCGAAGACATCATCATCTGGAACTCAACCGAATTCGGCTACGTCACCTTGCACGACTCCTGGTCGACGGGCAGCTCGATCATGCCGCAGAAGAAGAACCCGGACGTCGCCGAGCTTGCTCGCGGCAAGTCCGGTCGGCTGATCGGCAACCTGGCGGGTCTGCTGGCGACGCTGAAGGCTCAGCCGCTGGCCTACAACCGAGACCTACAGGAGGACAAGGAACCGGTGTTCGATTCGGTCGCACAGCTCGAGCTGCTGCTTCCGGCGATGGCCGGATTAGTCAGCACCTTGACCTTCGATGTCGAACGAATGGCGGCGCTGGCCCCGGCGGGCTACACACTCGCCACCGATATCGCGGAATGGCTTGTCCGTCAAGGCGTTCCATTTCGATCCGCGCACGAGGCCGCCGGTTCCGCCGTTCAAGTCGCCGAAAAGCTCGGCGTGGGCCTCGAGGAGCTGAGCGACGACCAGCTGGCGGCGATCAGTGCTGACCTCACACCTGCGGTTCGGCAGGTGCTGACCATCGAGGGTTCGGTGTCATCCCGGGACGCCCGTGGCGGCACAGCACCGAGCCAGGTTGCCCGCCAACGCGACGCGGTGCTCGCCGTGGTTGAGCAGCTGCGCGGCCGGCTGAGCCGCTAGTGAGCTAGCGGGCCGGTGCGGGCGGCAACCGACGGCACCTGGGGGATTTCGCCGGCCGGCAGTGGCCCGGAGAAGTAGTTACCCTGCACCATGTCACAGCCGAATCGCCTGAGCCAACGGGCCGTATCGTCGTTTTCAACGCCTTCGGCGACGCTGGCGATGCCCAACTCATCAGCCAGCTCGATCACCGACCGCGCGATCGTCGCCGCACGCCGGTCGTAGAGAATCGGAGCAACCAGTTGACGGTCGAGTTTGACTTCGTCGATGGGTAACTCGCGGAGATAGGTCAACGTGGAATATCCGCTGCCGAAGTCGTCGATCGAAACACGAATGCCGGCTTCCCGGAGGCGATTCAGTACGGCGCGGCCCTTATCGAAGTCGGCCACCATCAACTCCTCGGTGATCTCCACCGTCAACAATCTCGCCGACATACCGTGCACGTCCAACACGCTCATGATGCGGTCCGGCAGGGTGTCCTCGTCGAGTGAGCGTGCCCACAGGTTCACCGAGACCGGGATATCGGTGCGGGCGGCGCGCCAACCCGCGGCGTCGGCCACCGCGCGAGAGAGCACCACGTCGGTGACGGCGTCGGTCAGGCCGTGCTCGCGCACCAACGGCAGAAATTCGCTGGGTTCCAGCGTGCCTAAAGTGGGATGCTCCCAACGCAATAGCGCCTCGGCACCGCATACCGCACCGCTCAGCATGCCGAATTGCGGTTGATACACCAGCGTCAGCAGACGGTCGTCGATGGCGCGGCGCAAATCCCACAGCAACTGCAGCCGTTCGACGCCGGCTCGGAAGGTCTGTCGTCGGCCGAGGTGCGCGTCCTTCTCCGGTGTGAAGATCTGGACATCAGTCGCACTGGTCTGCTGCGCACGAGCCAGGGCTGATTCGGCCTGGCTGAGCAGATCGGCTGCGGTTGTCGGAGGTTCGTCGTAGTGCAGTGCCGTTGCCACGCCGATGCTCAGATGCACGTACACCCGGTTGTCCCCGACGACAAGAGCGCTGTCGAAGGCACGAGCGACTCGTTGGGCGACTTGCACGGCGACCTCGGGCTGATCCTCGACCAGGATGGCGAATTCGTCCCCGCCCAATCGCGCAACGGTATCGGCGGCGCGGACACTGGCTTGCATACGAGCGCCGACGCGGCGCAACAATTCATCGCTGGCCGCATAACCCAAGGTGTCATTGACAACCTTGAAGTCGTCGACTCTGACTCGAAGCAGGCTTACCGGGACAACCATCCGGAGGTGCAGCTCCACCGCGTGGGCCAGCCGTTCGTCGAGGAGTCGCTGATTCGCCAGGCCGGTCACGGTGTCCCGCAGGGCCGCGTCGGCCATCGCATCGAGTAGACGCCGCTTCCGGTCGAGGGCGAGCAGATGGCGCATAAGGACCGCGGACACCAGAATCACCCCGGTACCGAAGACGACCGCATTGCCGAGATCTGCCGGCCAGAAATGCACGGCGCCAACGACTACTCCTACCGTCAGGGGCAGATAAGGCAACCACATCGAGAGCCGCGACGAGGGTTTGGAGGCCCAGGGTTCAAGGTCGGGTCCTGCCTGGTACGTGAGCGCCGATAAAGCCAGAAGGTATGCGCCGCAGGTCCAGCCGAGGGTCACCACCTCATCCGGTGGTCGGTTGGCCCTGTCCTGCACAACGTGTAGTAATCCGGCCGCACCGATGGTCGCGAACCCCGCGCACAGTAGCCACGTCGAAAGGCTGCTGCGGCCGGGCTCGATTGCGCGCGCGACGATTACCGTGATCACGACGAGCCCGAGGTAAACCGCCGTCATTACCGCCAATAAAAGGCGCGAGACGCTCACCGTGTCCGCGGGCCCCAGCACCAGACTGCCCAACGCCAGAAACAACGAAGCGGCGACGACAATCCCGTCAAGGAGCAGACCGATGCCGAACCGGGAGTCGCCCCGCACAGGTACCATAATCGTTGCGCCCAAGGCGCATATCGGCAAAATCAAGTAGCCCAGCGTCGCTGCCGAAGAGGTCGAAATCGGCGCAGTTCCGCCCGCAGCGACGTAACACCACACGGCGTTACCGCCCACCCAGCCGGCCAGCCCGACAGACATGCCGATCCAGGCGAGTCGCTGGCCGCCGTGTGCACCCCAGGCGGCAGACGCCGCACAGGCAGTCGCGAACCCGACCATCACCGATGCACCGATGGGGCCGGCATTGCCGGCCCCAGCAGGGGCCGAATCATTGCTGCCGCTCACCAGCAAGCCCGCGAAGAAGGCCAAGCCTGCAGTCGCCAACGCCACCAGCATAATTCGGCGTGACGTCATTGCGGGCATTTTCCAACCTGTCAGAGGCGGACACCAGATTCCGGGTAAGCGACGTTCGCTTGTCAGTACCTTAAGAGATGAAATCCCCGGCCGCGGTGATTTCGGCTCTCTACCTCGTTTGCTGAGCTCTGCTAAAGAGCGAGACCTTCGCGGGTATTCGAGACATTTCCGTACCGGCTGATTTCCGCTGTTATTCCAGGATTTCGGACACTTCCATCCACCGGTTTTCCTGCTCGGCCACCTCGCCTTCGATGGCGCGCAGTTGCTCGGTGAGCTGGGTGATGCCGACGTGATCAGTTTGGTCGTGGTCGGCCAGTTCCCGGTGCTTGGCCGCGATCTGGTCGGCCAGTCGCGCCAGTTTGCGGTCGATGGCCGCCAGCTCTTTCTCAGCGGCGCGCAGCTCCGCTCCGGAGATGTGCTCCGGTTCGGGTGGTCTGGCGCCCGCCGCCGTGGCCACCCGCTGGGCGCGCGCCTGCGCGGACAACCGCAGGTATTCATCGATACCCCCGGGGAGATGACGTAACCGGCCGTCCAGGATGGCGTATTGCTGATCGGTCACCCGCTCCAGCAGGTAGCGGTCGTGCGACACCACGATCAGCGTGCCGGGCCACGAGTCGAGCAGGTCTTCGGTCGCGGCCAACATGTCGGTGTCGACATCGTTGGTCGGCTCGTCGAGCAGCAGCACATTGGGCTCCGCCAGCACAGTCAGCATCAGTTGCAGGCGGCGACGCTGCCCGCCGGACAACTCATTGACGCGGGCGGACAACTGGCCGCCGGCGAATCCGAGACGTTCCAGCAGTTGCGTGGGCGTGACATCGCGGCCGTCGACCTCGTAACCGCTGCGCAGCCGGCCCAGCACGTCGGCGACCCTCTCGTGGGCCAGCGGCACCAGCTCGTCACCTCGCTGGTCGAGCATTCCGAGCCGAACCGTCTTGCCGCGCTTGACTTTTCCCACCTGCGGCGCAATAGCACCGGTAATCAGACCCAACAATGTCGACTTGCCGGCTCCATTGGCCCCGACGATGCCGGTTCGTTCACCCGGGCCGATCCGCCATTCGACATCGCGAAGCACGGGCCGGCCGTCGAACGAGACCGACACGTCAAGGAGATCGATCACATCTTTGCCGAGCCGCGCGGTGGCGAGTTTGGCCAACTCGACGGTATTGCGCAACGGCGGCACATCGGCGATCAACTGGTTGGCCGCGTCGATACGGAACTTCGGCTTCGATGTCCGCGCCGGGGGGCCGCGGCGGAGCCAGGCCAACTCCTTGCGCATCAGGTTCTGCCGCTTGGATTCGGTGACAGCGGCCATCCGGTCCCGCTCGACCCGCTGCAGGACGTAGGCGGCGTACCCACCCTCGAACGGCTCTACCAGACCGTCGTGTACCTCCCAGGTCGCGGTCGCCACCTCGTCGAGGAACCAGCGGTCGTGGGTCACCAGCAGCAGTCCGCCCGTGTTGCGGGGCCAGCGCCCGAGGAGGTGACTGGCCAGCCAGGTGATGCCCTCGATGTCGAGGTGGTTGGTCGGCTCGTCCAGCGCGATCACGTCCCAGTCGCCGATCAGCAGCGCGGCCAGCTGGACGCGTCGCCGCTGACCTCCGCTCAGTGTGCCGATCACCGCATCCCAGGCGATATCGGCGACCAGTCCGTTGACCACGTCGCGAACCCGCGGATCCCCGGCCCACTCATGGTCTGCCTGGTTGCCGACCAGGGACCATCCCACGGTGGCGTCCGAGTCCAGGGTGTCGGTCTGGCTCAGCGCCCCGACCCGCAGTCCACTGCGCTGGGTGACGCGTCCGGCGTCTGGTTCCAGCTGCCCGGTGAGCAAGCCCAGCAAACTGGACTTGCCGTCGCCGTTGCGTCCGACGATGCCGATGCGATCGCCGTCGCTGACCCCGACCGTGGTCGATTCGAAGACGACCCGGGCCGGGTATTCCAGGTGTATCGCCTCGGCGCCGAGCAGGTGTGCCACCGGCCCGACCTTAGACGCACGTCGCGTGGCCGCCCTGCCTGAGGCAGACGACTAGGCTGGTCGAACGGACCGGCACCGTGACCAAAGCATCGGGCGCACCCCTTGCGCTGTGCCATGATGTGCACGCTGTCAGGCCCACGCGCAGCACAGCATGGTCTTTGTTTTCGAGGGAGCGGCGGCATGGATCTGAGGTTTTCCGCGGTCACGCGACCGGTTGAGCGACTGATGGCCACAGCACAAAACGGCCTGGAAGTTCTGCGGCTCGGCGGGCTGGAAACCGGCAACTCCCCATCGCCGTCGCAGACGGTCGAGAGCACTTCGATGTACAAGCTGCGGCGGTATTACCCGCCGGACAGCCGGCCCGGGCATCCGCAGGCCGGCGAGCCGGTGCTGCTGGTACATCCGATGATGATGTCGGCAAACATGTGGGACGTCACCCGACACGAGGGCGCGGTCGGCATTTTGCACGCCGCCGGGCTGGACCCCTGGGTGATCGACTTCGGCTCGCCGGACAAGATCGAAGGCGGCATGCGGCGGACCCTGGCCGATCACATCGTCGCCCTGAGTGAAGCGCTCGACGCCGTCAACGACATCACCGGGCGTGACGTACACCTGATCGGCTACTCGCAGGGCGGCATGTTCTGCTACCAGGCGGCCGCCTATCGACGCTCCAAGAGCATCGCCAGCATCGTCACGTTCGGCTCCCCGGTCGACACGCTGGCGGCGCTGCCGATGGGGTTGCCGCCGAACATCGCCCCCGGGGTGGCCACTTTCATGGCGGACCATGTTTTCAACCGGTTGGACATCCCAGGCTGGTTGGCCCGCACCGGCTTTCAATTGCTCGACCCACTCAAAACCGCTAAGGCGCGGATCGATTTCGTGCGCCAGCTTCACGACCGTGAAGCGCTGCTGCCCCGAGAAGCCCAGCGCAGGTTCCTGGAGTCCGAAGGCTGGATCGCCTGGTCCGGACCGGCCATCTCCGAACTGCTCAAACAGTTCGTTGCGCACAACCGGATGATGACCGGCGGCTTCGCCATCAACAGCCAACTGGTGACGCTGACCGATATCACCTGCCCGATACTGGCGTTCGTCGGTGAAGTCGATGACATCGGCCAGCCTGCCGCGGTGCGGGGCATCCGGCGCGCCGCGCCCAACGCCGAGGTGTACGAATATTTGATTCGGACAGGCCATTTCGGTTTGGTCGTCGGATCCAGGGCGGCTCAAGAAAGTTGGCCGACCGTTGCCGACTGGGTGCTGTGGATCTCCGGGGGCGGAACAAAACCCACCGACATCTTCCCGATGGCCGACCAGCCGGACGAGCCCACCGAACGTGGCGTCGCGCTCAGTTCCCGGCTACTGCACGGGCTGGGCGAGGCTTCCGAGGTCGCGCTCACACTGGCCCGCGGAGCCGCTGACGCTGTCGTGGCCGCGAACAAATCCATGCGCACGTTAGCCGTCGAGACCGCGAGGACTTTGCCCCGTCTGGCTCGCCTGGGTCAGATCAACGACCACACCCGAATCTCGTTGGGCCGCATCATCGGTGAGCAGGCGCACGAGGCGCCCACCGGTGAATTCCTGCTCTTCGACGGCCGGGTGCACACCTACGAAGCGGTGAACCGGCGCATCGACAACGTCGTGCGCGGTCTGATCTCCGTCGGCGTTCGCCAAGGCGAACACGTCGGCGTACTGATGGAAACCCGGCCGAGCGCGCTGGTCGCCATCGCTGCGCTGTCGCGGCTGGGCGCCGTCGCGGTGTTGCTCCATCCTGATACCGACCTGGCTGCCGAGGTCAGGCTCGGGGGAGTGTCGGAGATCATCACCGACCCGGCCAATCTCGAGATTGCCCGCCAGCTGCCCGAACAGATCCTGGTCCTGGGTGGCGGTGAATCCCGCAACCTGGACCTGCCTGACGACGCCAACGTCATCGACATGGAGAAGATCGACCCAGACGCCGTCGCGCTGCCCGCCTGGTACCGGCCGAACCCGGGCTATGCCCGTGATCTCGCGTTCATTGGATTCAGCAGTGCGAGTGGACAACTCGTCGCCAAGCAAATCACCAATTACCGGTGGGCGCTGTCTGCCTTCGGCACCGCTTCGGCGGCCGCCCTGGGACGCACCGACACGGTGTACTGCCTGACGCCGCTGCACCACGAGTCCGGGCTGCTGGTCAGCCTCGGCGGGGCCGTGGTCGGTGGTACCCGGATCGCTTTGTCGCGGGGCCTGAAGCCGGACCGGTTTGTGGCCGAGCTGCACCAATACGGGGTCACCGTGGTCTCCTACACGTGGG
>JAVHWH010000054.1:0-7601 GCA_032159915.1 Mycobacterium sp. | reverse complement strand
GTGCGGTACAGCGAGCGCTTGTGGGTGCCGTGGTGGTGGTGGCCAGTGGGTTTCGGGTTCGCGGCGCTGATCGCAGTCGAAGTCAACATGGGCGTGCCGAGCCTGCCGAACTGGCTTCCTTTCGCCGTCTTGTTCGTTGTGGCGGCCGGGGTGTTGCTGTGGCTGGGCCGCGCGCAAGTTCGAGTCACGTCCGACGACGGCGTAGTCCAGCTGTGGGCCGGCGAGGCGCACCTTCCGATCACCGTCATCGCCCGCTCCGCCCAGATTCCCCGCTCGGCCAAGTCCGCGGCGCTGGGACGGCAATTCGACCCGGCCGCCTACGTGCTGCATCGCGGATGGGTCGGCCCGATGGTGCTGGTGGTGTTGGACGACGAGGACGACCCGACGCCGTACTGGCTGGTGAGTACCCGCCACCCGGAGCGGGTGTTGTCGGCGTTGCGCGACTAGTCGGCGACTGCCCGACGATCAACGTCAGGCCGCGCAGTCCGTACAAATCATCACGCCGCCTTTTTCGCTGGCAAGCCGGCTGCGGTGTTGCACCAGAAAGCAGCTCGAACAGGTGAACTCGTCGGCCTGCTTCGGAATCACCCGCACCGACAGCTCTTCGCCGGACAAGTCGGCGCCGGGCAGCTCGAAAGACTCGGCGGACTCTGTCTCGTCGACGTCTACCACCGCCGATGCCGCCTCGTTTCGCCGTGCCTTGAGTTCCTCGAGAGAGTCCTCTGAAACGTCGTCGGTCTCGGTACGCCGTGGGGCGTCGTAATCGGTAGCCATCGTCAGTCCCCTGTTCCCGCTGCAAGCAAAGATCTGTATCTTTACCCTGCAAGCAAAGCTTTGTACCAGCGTCGAACGCATCCGCAAAACGATTCGTGCCCGTATCGCAGGGTGTTCGAGTGTGAATTACGTCACATCCCTCGTTCAGCCGCGCTACCTGCTGCTAAACATCGCGCTCTAGAGTGCTTACGTGGTCGCTCAAATCACTGAAGGTACAGCGTTCGACAAGCATGGCCGCCCATTCCGCCGCCGCAACGCCCGGCCGGCGATAGCCCTGCTTGTAGTGCTTCTGGTGGCCAGCGCCGTGGTCTGGACGATCGCGCTCACCCGCCCGGCCGAAGTGCACGAGGCGACGGTGTGCAATCCACCGCCGGAGCAGCCCGACCCGGCCCAGCCGCACCTGGGCAGCGCAGTGTCACGCAGCACGATGATCAACGTCGCACCAGCCAAACTGGCCGACTCCAAGGTCCGGGTGCTCAACGCCAGCGGACGCGGCGGTCAGGCCGCCGACGTCTCAGGCGCACTGCGCGATTTGGGCTTCGCGCAGCCGACTGCTGCCAACGACCCCGTCTATGAGAAAACGCGGCTGAACTGCCAGGGGCAGATTCGATTCGGTGAGGCCGGACAGGCGGCCGCGGCCGCGGTGTGGCTGGTGGCGCCGTGTGCCGAGTTGTACCGCGACGACCGCAGCGACGACTCCGTCGACCTGGCGATCGGCACGGAATTCGGCGCGCTGGCCCACAGCGACGACATCACCGCGGTGCTGGCCGGCCTGCGTCCGGGCAACACCGAGCCGGCCGACCCGGCACTGCTGGCGAAGATTCACGCCGGCACCTGCTGACCGGTCAGCCCGCAATCGGCGCCAGCCCGTCGCATTCGCCCAGTGCAGCGAGTAGCTGGTCAGCGATGCCCGGTGCCGCAGCGACCACCAGGGCCGCATCGCGTTGCGGATCACCTGGCTGGGGCAGCAGCAGCCGCGCACCGGCCTCGGCGGCGATGAGCGCTCCTGCTGCGGAGTCCCACACATGCAGACCGTGTTCGTAGTAGGCGTCGAGCCGGCCGGCCGCGACCATGCATAAGTCCAAAGCCGCTGAGCCCATGCGGCGCACGTCCCGGACTTTCGGCACGATCTTCGACACCAATTGAGCTTGCACGCTGCGGCGCCGAAGGGAGTAGGCGAAACCGGTGCCCACCAAAGCCAGCGACAGGTCGTCGACGGCGCTGCACCGCAGCCGGCGGGTGCCCTCAGCGTCGGTGACGTGGGCGCCCAAGCCCGCTGCGGCGGAGTACAGCCGTCCGCCGACCACATCGGCGACCGCCCCGGCCACCGAGACGCCGTCGATCTGCGCTGCCACCGACACCGCATAGGCCGGGATCCCGTAGACGAAGTTGACCGTGCCGTCGATGGGGTCCAGCACCCAGGTGACTGTGCCGGGCGCGGCGTCTGCCGGATCGGCCGGTCCCCCGCTTTCCTCGCCGAGCACGGCGTCACCAGATCGCAGCTGGGTCAACCGATCACGCAGCAACTGCTCGGTTTCGGTGTCGACGATCGTCACCGGGTCGGTCGGGGTCGTCTTCGATTGGACCGCATCATCGCCATCGGCGCCGGCGTCGGCGCCGAAGACTTCGGCACGTCGTTGCCGCACGAACGCGGCGGCTTCGTCGGCCAGCCCCTCGGCCATCGCACGAAGCTGGGCCGGTTGGTTATCAAATGTGCTCACCGGCCCATCGCATCACAGGTACCGACGGGTTCGGCAACGTCGGGGTAACGAGCCAACCAACCGTCAGGGCACGCATTAGGGTTTGGTCGACGCCCCACGTCTCGCCGAGGAGATTTGATGACCACTGCCGACTCGACAGACCCCTCACCGACCAGCGCGGGAACCGTGACGCCGGCGAGGCGGGGTTTCGGTGTCGACGTCGGCGGCAGTGGCATCAAGGGCGGCATCGTCGACCTGGACACCGGCGAACTGGTCGGCGAGCGCTACAAGCTGGCGACACCGCGGCCGGCCACTCCCTCGGCAGTCGCGGCGACGATCGCCGATGTGGTCAACGAGTTCGGCTGGACCGGCCCGCTCGGCGTGACCTATCCCGGTGTCGTCACGCACGGCATTGTGCGGACCGCCGCCAACGTCGACAAGAAGTGGATCGGGACCAACGCCCGCGACATCATCAGCGCGGGACTGAACGGTCAAGAAGTCGTCGTGCTCAACGACGCCGACGCGGCGGGGCTGGCCGAGGAGCGCTACGGGGCCGGCAAGGACACCACGGGTGTGGTGGTGCTGCTCACATTCGGGACCGGAATCGGATCAGCGGTCATCCACAACGGAATTTTGCTGCCCAACACCGAATTCGGGCACCTCGAGGTGGGCGGCAAGGAGGCTGAACACCGCGCCGCGTCCTCGGTCCGCGACCGGCGTGGCTGGAGCTTCGAAAAGTGGGCCAAGCAGGTGACGAAGGTGCTGGTCGCCATCGAGAACGCGATGTGCCCCGAGCTGTTCATCGCCGGCGGCGGAATCAGCCGCAAGGCCGACAAATGGGTGCCACTGCTGAAGAACCGGACCCCGGTGGTAGCCGCCGCGCTGCAGAATTCCGCGGGGATCGTCGGGGCGGCGATGGCGGCGACGCGCGACGTGACGCACTGATTTGCCGCTCTGGCGAGGGTAAAGCCGCACTGTCGTTACAATGGTCAACGGCAGCCGCCCGACCGATAGCGGCGAATATCGACCCTGATAATCGACGCCGACATCCGACATAGCTGACATCTTCCCGTTGAGCATGCCTACGGCGCCGGAAGAGAGTTCTACCGAAGGGGATTACGTGGCAGCGACCAAAGCACGACCGGCGACCGATGAGCCGGTGAAGCGCACCGCCGCCAAGTCTCCCGCTAGCGCTCCGGCGAAGCGTTCCCCGGCGAAGGCCACCAACGGCGCCGCCACCAAAGCAGCCAAAGCACCCGCGAAAGCGGCCGCCAAGACCCGTACCGCCACCAAGGGCGCTGCTGAAAAGGCCGCGCCGGCCCGTGGACGTCCGAAGAAGGCGACCTCGAAGGGCGCCGACGACGTCGAGGCGACGACTACCGATGTTGTGACCGACGAGCAGGACCTCGACGTCGAAATCGACGCCGTACCCGACGAGGACATCGAGCTCGACGCCGAGGACCTGAACCTTGAAGATCTCGAGGTTGAGGCGCCCGACGATGCCGAGGACGTGGCCGTCAAGGCCGACGGCGACGAGGTGGCCGTGAAGAAGCCGGTAGTGGTGGTCGCAGGGGAGGCCGGTGAAGACGAGGAAATCGTCGAGCCGACCGAAAAAGACAAGGCCTCCGGCGATTTCGTCTGGGACGAGGACGAGTCGGAAGCGTTGCGGCAAGCCCGCAAGGACGCCGAGCTGACCGCTTCGGCCGACTCGGTTCGCGCCTACCTCAAGCAGATCGGCAAGGTGGCGCTGCTCAACGCCGAAGAGGAAGTCGAGCTGGCCAAGCGGATCGAGGCCGGCCTGTACTGCACCCAGCTGATGACGGAGCTCGCCGAAAAGGGTGAGAAACTTCCCGCGGCTCAGCGGCGGGACTACCAGTGGATCTGCCGCGACGGCGACCGCGCCAAGAATCATCTGCTGGAAGCCAACCTGCGACTCGTGGTGTCGTTGGCCAAGCGCTACACCGGCCGCGGAATGGCATTCCTTGACTTGATCCAAGAGGGCAACCTCGGCCTGATCCGTGCGGTCGAAAAGTTCGACTACACAAAGGGTTACAAGTTCTCCACGTACGCGACCTGGTGGATCCGCCAGGCCATCACCCGCGCCATGGCCGACCAGGCGCGCACGATCCGCATCCCGGTGCACATGGTCGAGGTGATCAACAAGCTCGGCCGTATCCAGCGCGAGCTGCTGCAGGACTTGGGTCGCGAACCCACGCCCGAAGAGCTGGCCAAGGAAATGGACATCACCCCGGAGAAGGTGCTGGAAATCCAGCAGTACGCCCGGGAGCCGATTTCGCTCGACCAGACCATCGGCGACGAGGGTGACAGCCAACTCGGTGACTTCATCGAGGACAGCGAAGCGGTGGTCGCCGTGGACGCGGTGTCGTTCACGCTGCTGCAGGACCAGCTGCAATCGGTCCTGGAGACCCTGTCCGAGCGCGAAGCCGGCGTCGTACGTCTGCGCTTCGGCCTCACCGACGGTCAGCCCCGCACCCTCGACGAGATCGGTCAGGTGTACGGCGTGACCCGCGAGCGCATCCGTCAGATCGAGTCGAAGACGATGTCGAAGCTGCGGCACCCCAGCCGCTCGCAGGTGCTGCGCGACTACCTGGATTAAGCGACTCGCTCAGTCCACTGCGCCTGCAGCTGCGAAACGCCCGTCAGGCTGCGCTCGACGATGCTCTTCAACTTCTCGCTAGTCGAGAAATTGCTGGCGCGGGAATTACTTGTCGCGCCGATTAATTCGAATGCGCTGACGGGACGACTGTCCTAGGTTCACCTCATGTCAACCAGTCGAATACTCGTCTCGTCCGGATCGAAATTCGAGACGACCGTGGGCTACTCCCGAGCGGTGCGAATCGGCCCGTACGTCGCCGTATCGGGCACGACCGCGTCCGAGGCATCGAGTGATATCGGCGCTCAGACGGCAGATGCGTTGCGCCGCATCAAATCCGCTCTCGGCGAGGCGGGCGCTGCGCTGGACGACGTGGTTCGCACCCGGATCTATGTGACCGACATTGCGCGTTGGCGCGAGGTAGCGGCGGCGCATGCCGAGGTGTTCGGTGACATCCGACCGGCAGCCACCATGGTCGAGGTGGCCGCGTTGATCGAACCCGGACTGCTGGTGGAGATCGAGGCCGACGCCTACTCGCCGAGTGTCGGGAACAAGCCCTCGGCGTTCGGCAGGTAGCTGGTGACATTGATCACAGCGTCAACAGGCAACGGGCCGTACAAATGCGGGAACACCATTGAATCGGGATCCGTTGCTACTCCTAGTTCCCAACGAATGGGTGAGTCCAGATGAGTCGGATCGATGTGCAGCAGCACGAGGTTGTCGCGACCGCGGTAGAGGCGGTTGGCCGGCAGGTGTACTTGCTCGGGCGCCGACAGATGGATGAAGCCAACGCTGGCCAGCGACTCGGGTCGAAGCTCACCCTCGGCCTGAGCGGCAGACCAGTCGTCAGCGGGACACAGGTGTAAAAGCACCGACTTCGGGTGATTCATAACGCCATCCTGCCCCGACGACCGAACGGCACGGGGTGAGAAACGACACAGCCGGTGAACCGGCGGTGAAGACGGCCAAAAGCCCGGACATCTGAGACAGTGGAGAAGGCAGAACGGAGTAGCCATGAACGCAACGTTGACCAGTCCAGAGTTAACTCGGGCTGATCGGTGCGACCGGTGCAGCGCTGCTGCACGGGTTCGTGCGAAGCTGCCCTCCGGAGCCGAACTGCTGTTCTGCCAACACCATGCCAACGAGCATGAGGCGAAGCTGATCGAGATGGCCGCCGTGCTGGAAACCAGCGGCCACACCGTCGAAGCGTAAAACCCGACTCACCACCAGCAGACCTGGCGAGGATCGCATTCGTCAGTAATCCTGAACGGGTCATGACGGACCAGCCAGTACGACCTTCGCGGCATCACCTCTGGAGCATCACCCGGCGGGCGTTGTCGAAAAGCTGGGACGACTCGATCTTTTCGGAGGCCGCGCAAGCCGCGTTCTGGTCGGCCTTGTCCTTGCCGCCACTGTTGCTGGGAATGCTGGGCAGCTTGGCCTACGTGGCACCATTGTTCGGGCCGGACACCATGTCAGTGATCGAGCACTACCTGGTGTCGATGTCGAACAAGATCTTCTCGCAAAGCGTCGTCCACGAGATCATTGAGCCGACCATCGCCGACATCGACCGGGGCGCTCGCGGTGAAGTCGTGTCGTTGGGTTTCCTGATCTCGCTGTGGGCGGGATCATCAGCGATCTCGGCCTTCGTCGACTCCGTCGTCGAGGCTCACGATCAGACCCCACTTCGCCACCCGGTGCGCCAGCGGCTCTATGCGCTGGCGCTCTACGTGGTGATGCTGCTTTTCGTCATCGTCACGGCCCCACTGATGGTGCGCGGGCCGCGCAAGCTCGCCGAGTTGATTCCGGACGGATTGCAGGATGTGCTGGCCTACGGCTACTACCCGGCGCTATTGGCCGGCCTGATCGTCACGGTGGTCATCCTGTATCGCGTCGCCCTGCCGGACCCGCTGCCGTCGCACCGGCTGATCTTCGGTGCGGCCCTGGCCAGTGTGGCGTTCGTGATCGCCACCCTGGGTCTGCGCATCTATCTGCGCTACATCACCGGCACCGGCTACACCTACGGCGCGCTGGCCACTCCGATCGCATTCCTGTTGTTCGCGTTCTTCGCCGGCTTCTCGATCATGCTGGGCGCGGAGTTCAACGCCGCCATCCAGGAAGAGTGGGCGGCCCCGCGTACGCACGCCCACCGGATGCGACGCTGGCTGGTGAAGCGTGCCAAAGAGGTGGCCGAAGACGCCGGTGCGCCAACGGATGACGACGACGAACCTTCCCCGGCTAGCTCCGGCCGGATCAGCTCTTCTTGAGGGACTCGTAGATACGCTTGCAGTCCGGGCACACCGGCGAACCGGGCTTGGCCGACTTCGTCACCGGGAAGACCTCGCCGCACAACGCAACGACGTGGGTGCCCATCACGGCGCTCTCGGCGATCTTGTTCTTCTTGACGTAGTGGAAGTACTTGGGGGTGTCGCTGTCGGTCCCGTCGTCGACGCGTTCGTCGGTGTCGGTGCGCTCGATGGTCTGGGTGTCCATGTCACACATTGTGCCGCAAC
>JAVHWH010000048.1:0-7750 GCA_032159915.1 Mycobacterium sp. | reverse complement strand
CGCGTCTTACGCCCGATCCGGCGGAACTCGGTGATCCGGATGATCTTGATGTCGGTTCGTCGCAGGTGCTGAGGCCGCAGCCACCCACCGATCTGCAGGCCATCCTCGGTGATTGCCAGCTTCGGTCGCGCGCGCCAGGTTCCGCCCGCAAACACGATCAGTCCAGCGGCGGCGACGCCCAGCAGCAGCCGCCCGGGAGCATCTGTGACCACGGTCACACATGTGGTAGCCATCACAACACCGACGAGCCCGCACGCTGCGGTTCCGATCGCAGACGGTGCCCATTGTGTTTGCTGCACACAGCTCCTAAGGGGGTCTACCACCGCCGATGCGGTTATCCACAAGTGCTATCCACAATGGGGATGAATCACACGCGTGTGATCCGGTCCCGCACCGGTTGCTGGCTCAGCAATGCCACCGACTCCGGCTGGGCCCGCCAGCTCGGCGAGCGGACCTACCGCCACCGCATGGTGAGCAACAACCCGCTGATCATGAAAGCAAACGCAACGGCGTAGTTCCACGGGCCCAGTTCGGCCATCCAGCTCAGCAGCGAGGGCGCATCAGGACCCGTGGCGGCCAACTGGAAGACCATCAGCCAGACCAAGCCGATCAGCATCAGTCCGCAGAACAACACCACGAACCACACGCTGGACGGGCCGGCTTTCACCTTGACCGGGGTCCGGCTCACCGAATGGGCGGTGAAGTCGGTCTTCTTGCGGACTTTGGACTTGGGCATTTCTACCTCGGGTATAACTCGGAGCTACGGTAGGCAGAGCAGGGCAACGACGAGCGTAACGCACTCGCCAGGAGCGGACGGAGAGCCGATGGCCAGACGGATCTCCCGGCTGCTGTCCGCCCGCCAACACGACCAAGCCGCCGCACGCCCGTCGCCGTGGCGAGTGGGGGTTCCGGTGGTGTGCCTGGCGGCCGGCCTGCTGCTCGGGGCTACCCACGGGGTTTCGCACGGCGGCGAGATCCGGCGCAGCGACGCACCCCGGCTGGTCGACCTGGTACGCAGCGAACAGTCCGCCGTCGGCCGGATGACCACCGAACGCGACCAGCTGGCCAACACTATTGATTCCACCCACGGCCGCTCCCCCGATGCGGCCCTGGCAGCGATGCTGCGGCGGTCGGTGGAACTGGCCGGCGACGCAGGGCTCGACCCCGCGCACGGGCCGGGTCTGACCGTCACCCTCGACGACGCGCAGCGCGACGCCAACGGCCGCTTCCCCCGCGACGCCTCCCCCGACGACCTGGTCGTACACCAGCAGGACATCCAGGCTGTGCTCAACGCATTGTGGAGCGCCGGCGCGGAGGCCATCCAGCTCCAGGATCAGCGGATGATCGGCACCTCGGTCGCCCGCTGCGTGGGCAACACGCTGCTGCTCAACGGGCGAACCTACAGCCCGCCGTACACGATCACCGCGATCGGTGACGCCACGGCGATGCAATCCGCGTTGACCGGCGCTCCGCTGGTGACTCTGTACAAGCAGTACGTGGTGCGATTCGGTCTCGGCTACACCGAGCACACCGTGGCCGACGCCCATGTGGTTGGCCACACCGAGCCGCTGCGGATGCACTTCGCCCAGCCCGCCGGCCCGGTCAGTTACTGAGCAAGACGGACGGGCAGCAGCCGCACCGGTAACCTGGCCTGATGCAGATCTTGGTCGTCGACAACTACGACAGCTTCGTTTTCAACCTGGTGCAATACCTCGGCCAGTTGGGCGTCGAGGCGACTGTGTGGCGCAACGACGACGCGCGGCTGTCCGACCCCGCCGCAACCGCCGCCGAGGTGGACGGGATTTTGCTGAGCCCCGGCCCGGGAACCCCCGAGCGCGCGGGCGCATCGATCGAGCTGGTGCGGGCCTGTGCGGCGTCGGGCACCCCGCTGCTGGGTGTCTGCCTTGGCCACCAAGCCATCGGGGTGGCGTTCGGCGCCACCGTCGACCGCGCTCCTGAACTGCTGCACGGTAAGACGAGCAGCGTGTATCACACGAATACCGGTGTGCTGCAAGGGCTCCCAGATCCGTTCACCGCGACCCGGTATCACTCGCTGACGATCATGCCCGAGACGCTGCCCGCCGACTTGGAGGTGACCGCCCGCACCGAAAGCGGTGTGATCATGGGTGTGCGGCACGCTGAACTGCCGATCCACGGTGTCCAGTTCCACCCGGAGTCGATCCTCACCGAGGGCGGGCACCGGATGCTGGCCAACTGGCTGGCCGACTGTGGCCAGGTTCGCGACGACGGGCTGGTGGGCAAGCTGGAAAGCGAGCTGGTGGACAGCTTGGCCACCGTGCGCCGCTACGACCCGGCTATTGACCGAACTTCAGCGTGATGCTGCCGTCCCGGTTGGTGCCCTGACCCGCGCTCGGGCTCTGGAACACCACCCGGTTGTGCTGCGAGCCGCCGGCGTCCACGTCGGCGCCCTTGATCAAGATCCCGGTCCAGCCCAGCGCGCGTAGTTGCGGCTCAGCCTCGGTCCACACCAGCCCGGAGAGGTCCGGCATGATGAACTGGTTGCCCTTGGAGACCTGCAACTCGATGATCGTGTCGACCGGAACATCGGCTCCTGCAGGCGGATTCATGCCGATAACGTCGCCGGCGGGCCGCGTGCTGTCGACGGGTGCCTGGCTGACCTTGCTGAAGCCGTAGACCGCGAGGTTCTTCTGCGCCGAATCGGCGTTCTGCCCGACGACATCGGGCACCTGCTTGCTCACGGGGCCGGACCCGACGATCACCGAGATTTCGTTGGTGACCGCCGACGTCTGATTGGCCGGCGGGTTGGTGGCGATCACTTTGTCCTTGCTCTCCGGCGTCGACGGCGAGCTGACCTGCTTGAAGCGGCCGAAGCCGGCGGCCTTGAGCTTCTTGACCGCTGCTGCGTAGCTCAACGAGGAGACGTCGGGCACCTCGCGCTGTTCAGGGCCGGTGGACACATTGACCGTGATCAGCTCGCCGGCACCGACTTTGGTGTCAGCGCCCGGGTCGGTGCCGATGACATGATCCGGCGGAACGGTCGAGTCGGGCTTCTGTTGGGTGCGGGTTTTGAACCCGTGGTTCTGCAGCGCGGCGATCGCATCGGCGGACGCCTGATTGCGGACGTCGGGCACCTGCACATTGCGCATTCCGCCGCCCAGGGTGTTGATCAGGACAGTGACGACGACGGTCAGCACGGCCAGTACCGCGACGGCGATCACCCAGCGGCTAATGGAGCCGGCATTGCGGGGGCGGGCGTAGTCGAGTTGCTGACGGGGCAGCGGATTGGTCTGCGACGCGGTCGAATCCGACGAGTGCGGGGCAGTCATCAGCGAGGAGCGCTCCGCCTCGGTGAAGACCTTGGGCGCCTCCGGCGGCTCGCCGTTGTGCACCCGCACCAGGTCGGCACGCATGTCGGCGGCGGTCTGGTAGCGGTTCTCGGGGTTTTTGGCCAGCGCCTTGAGCACGACGGCGTCCAGATCGGCGGAAATGCCCTCATAGCGCCGCGACGGCGGAATCGGATCTTCACGCACGTGCTGGTAGGCCACCGCGACCGGCGAATCACCAACGAAAGGCGGTTCGCCAGTGAGCATTTCGTAGAGCACACAACCCAGCGAGTAGACGTCGGAACGGGCATCGACGGCGTCACCGCGGGCCTGCTCGGGCGAAAGGTACTGCGCGGTACCGATCACTGCGGCGGTCTGCGTGACGCTGTTACCGCTGTCGGACAGCGCCCGCGCGATACCGAAATCCATCACCTTGACCGCGTTGGTGCTGCTGATCATGATGTTGGCCGGTTTGACGTCGCGGTGGATGATGCCGTGCTGGTGTGAGAAGTTCAGCGCCTGGCAGGCATCAGCGATGACCTCGATCGCACGGGTGGGCGTCATCGGCCCATCGGTGTGGACGATGTCGCGCAGCGTCACGCCGTTGACGTACTCCATCACGATGTAAGGCAGCGGGCCGCTGGCCGTCTCGGCCTCGCCGGTGTCATACACCGCGACGATCGCCGGATGGTTGAGCGCGGCGGCGTTCTGCGCCTCCCGGCGGAAACGCAGATAAAAACTGGGATCGCGGGCCAAGTCGGCGCGCAGCACTTTGACGGCTACGTCACGGTGTAACCGGACATCCCGGGCCAGATGGACCTCGGACATGCCGCCGAAGCCGAGGATCTCGCCGAGTTCGTAACGGTCGGACAGGTGCTGCGGGGTGGTCATCGCGGTTTCTCGTGTTGGGACGCCGTCGCGCAGGAGATGGTCAGCGCGGACGCCCGCCTGGGTGTGGGCAGGGTGCATTGCCCTCCAGAATGACCCGCGGCACCCCGGTACGTCCAATTTGTTGGATGCGCCGGAGCCGATTCCGGCTTGCTGGGCGGTGCTCCGGTGTCGGTCACCGTGGGTGCCGATGGTTGCTGCGGCGAATTGTTGCCGTGCGAGTTCATCACGATGAGAATCGCAATGATGATCGCCAGCGCGCCGAGCACCCCGGCGGCCCACAGCAGCGCGCGCTGACCGGACGAGAAGGTGCGCCGCGGCGGCGGGGTGCGGTGCCCCCCGGTGCTCGGCCGGACCCGACGGGCGGCGGGTGCCCGGGTGGTGGCCGCGGCCGCGGCCCGGGTCGGCGACCCGGACGGGATGGCGGCCGGGGTGGCACGGGATCCTCCGGCGGCTTGGTTGGGCCGCGGCGGACGGCGGCCGGCACGGACGGCGGCGACCGCATCGGCGAACGGTCCCCCGCTGCGATAGCGCATACCGGGGTTCTTGACCAGGGTGATCTCGATCAGCTCGCGCACATTGGGCGGCAAGTCGGGCGGCAACGGCGGCGGGGGCTCTTTGATGTGCTTCATCGCCACCGTCAGGGCGCCGTCGCCGGTGAACGGTCGCTTACCCGAAACCGCTTCGTACCCAACCACTCCCAACGCGTAGACGTCGCTCGCGGGGGTGGCGTCGTGGCCCAGCGCCTGCTCGGGCGCGATGTACTGCGCGGTACCCATCACCATGCCGGTCTGCGTCACCGGCGCGGCGTCGACGGCCTTGGCGATACCGAAGTCGGTGATCTTCACCTGACCGGTCGGGGTGATCAGAATGTTTCCCGGCTTCACGTCGCGGTGCACCAGACCTGCGGCGTGCGCCACCTGCAGGGCCCGGCCGGTCTGCTCGAGCATGTCCAGCGTGTGCCGCAGCGACAGCCGCCCGGTCCGCTTGAGCACCGAGTTCAGCGGCTCACCATTGACCAGTTCCATCACCAGGTAGGCGGTGCGGCCTTCGCCGTCCATCTGGGTCTCGCCGTAGTCGTGCACGCTGGCGATGCCGGGATGGTTGAGCATCGCGGTCGTGCGCGCCTCGACCCGGAACCGCTCGATGAATTCGGAGTCTTGCGAGAACTCAGCCTTGAGGACCTTGACCGCGACCCGTCGACCCAGCCGACTGTCGACGGCCTCCCACACCTGACCCATGCCGCCGGTGGCTATCAGTCGCTGCAGGCGATAGCGGCCAGACAGCGTCACGCCTACTCGCGGGGTCATGGTCCTCCCTGAAGCGCGGCCTCGATAACGGCGCGCCCGATCGGTGCGGCCAGCGCACCTCCGGTCGCCGATAACCGGTCAGCGCCGTCCTCTACGAGCACCGCAACGGCGACCTTCGGAGCCTTCGCGGGCGCAAACGCGATGTACCACGCGTGCGGTGGGGTGTGGCGCGGGTCGGTGCCGTGCTCTGCCGTACCAGTCTTGGATGCGATCTGCACGCCGGGGATCGCCCCTTTCTGCTGTGTGACGTTCTCGGCGCCGACCATCAACTCAGTCAGCTTAGCTGCGACCTGCGGGGACACCGCACGGCGCTGTTGGTGCGGCGCGGTCGTGCTGATGTTGGCCAGGTCAGGTCCCTGCAGGCCGTCGACCAGGTAGGGCTGCATGGCGATGCCGGCATTGGCGATGGTAGCCGCAACGACCGCGTTCTCCAGCGGCGTCATCGCGACATCCTTTTGACCGATGCTCGACATGCCCAGTGCCGCGGCATCAGACAGCGGGCCGATAGTGGACTCGGCGACCTGCAGCGGCATCGGATCGGGCACGGCATCCAGGCCGAACGACTGGGCCATGCCGCGTAGGGCGTCGGTCCCGGTCAGCAGGCCCAGCTGGACGAACGCGGTGTTGCAGGACCGGGCGAATGCTTCACGAAGCGTGACGGTTTCACCGTTGACACACGGTGCTCCGCCGTAGTTCTCCAGCGTTGCGGTGCTGTCCGGCAGCGGAATGGTCGCTGCCGCGGTGAGCTCCTCGTCCTCGGTCATGCCGTTCTGCAGCGCGGCCGCGGTGGTGATCACCTTGAACGTCGAACCCGGCGGGTAGGTCTGGGAGATCGCCCGGTTGATCAGCGGCGAATGCGGATCGTCGCGAAGCTGCTGCCACGTCTTCGCCTGCTGTTCGGGGTCGTGGGAGGCGAGCAGATTGGCGTCAAAGGACGGCGAGGACACCATCGCCAGGATTTTGCCGGTCGACGGCTCCAGCGCCACCACGGCACCGCGGCACGGCCCGTTGCAGCCCTGCTGCATGGCGTCCCAGCCGGCCTGCTGAATGCGCGGGCTGATGGTGGTGTCCACGGTGCCGCCCCGCGGATCGCGACCGGTGAAGAAGTCAGCCAGCCGCCGACCGAACAGCCGCTGATCGGATCCGTTGAGCAACGGGTCTTCGGCCCGCTCCAGTCCGGAGCTGGAGTAGCGCAGCGAATAGAAGCCGGTCACCGGCGCGTACACCGGGGCGTTGGGATACACCCGCAGGAACCGGAAGCGGCTCTCGGTGGCCACCGAATACGCCAGCAGCTGGCCGCCGGCCGTGATCTGGCCCCGCTGGCGGGAGTACTCGTCGAGCAGCACCCGCTGGTTGCGCGGATCGGACCGCAGCCCGTCGGCGGTGAACACCTGGGTGAGTGTGGCGTTGAGCAATAGCAGCACGATCAGCGCCATCACGGTCATCGAGATCCGGCGTAGGGAGGTGTTCATACCCGCTCGATCACCTCGGTGCTGGCGCCGGCGATCGGCGACGTGTTACGCGGCGTCGAGCGGAACGGACGGCGGGCCGCGTGCGAGATGCGCACCAGAATCGCGAGCAATACGTAGTTCGCCAGCAACGACGAGCCGCCATAGGACATCCACGGTGTGGTCAGGCCGGTCAGCGGAATCAGGTTGGTGACACCGCCGACGACGATGAACAGCTGAATCGCCAGCGTGGACGCCAGCCCGGCGGCCAGCAGTTTGCCGAAGCTGTCCCGCACCGCAATTGCGGTGCGCATCCCCCGCACGATCACGATCGTGTAGAGCATCAGCAAGCCGGCCAGCCCGACCAGACCGAGCTCTTCGCCGAACGCCGAAGCGATGAAATCGGTTGCTGCAGCGGGCACAGTGTCCGGCTGGCCATTGCCCAGCCCGGTGCCGAACACGCCCCCGGTGGCGAAGCTGAACAGCGATTGCACGATCTGGTAGCCGGCGCCATCGGGGTCGGCGAACGGGTCCAGCCAAGTCTGCACCCGGACCCGGACGTGACTGAACGAGTAATACGCCACCGTGCTTCCGAGCGCGAACAACGCCAGCCCGAGCACGACCCAGCTGAACCGTTGAGTGGCCAGATAGACCACCACCAGGAACGACGCGTACAGCAAAAGCGAAGTGCCCAGGTCTTTTTCGAAGACCATCACGGCGATCGAGATGATCCACGCGGCCAGCAACGGGGCGAGGTCACGCGGACGCGGCAGGTCCATGCCCAGCACATGCTTGCCTG
>JAVHWH010000023.1:0-3622 GCA_032159915.1 Mycobacterium sp. | reverse complement strand
TGGCTGGGGTCAGGTACCGAGGCGATCACCGCCTCGGTGGCCGGATTCACATCGTCGTAGCGGCCCCCGGAGCCGGCAGCTCCGTCCGGTTCGACCCACCGGCCATCGATGTAGACCGCGTAGGTGTCGATCAACGAGCGTAGGTCAGCCATATCACATCGGTCTACACCTGTCGGCAGTCTGTCGTCAATGCTCTATACGGGTCGTGCGGAATTTCGCCGCCCTGCAGGCCTATTGACACCACGGTTGGCGCCAGAGTAGACACAGTGCACCGGACAAATCAAAGCTATCTGTCCGATCATCGTTGTCGAGGAGGCATGGGTGCGCGCACGTCCCCACTCGAGGCCCGCCTCGACGGTCCCGCTGCACTCCCCGGACTTCTACGCCGGGGATCCCTATCCCGCCTACTGCGAGCTACGGGCGAGCGCACCGGTGTGCTGGAACGACGTGACCGACTTCTGGGCGCTGCTCAAATACGAGGACGTCCGGTTCGTCTCGAGCAATCCGGCCACCTTCACCTCGACCCGCGGCATCACCATTCCCGACCCGGCACTGCCGAGCCCGGTGCAACCGGGAAACCTGATCTTCACCGATCCGCCACGGCACCGGCAGATGCGCAAGTTGATCAACTCCGGGTTCACCCGGCGCCGGGTTTCGGTGCTCGAGCCCAAGATCCGCGATCTGGTCGGCGGCATTCTCGACGGTCTGGAGCCGGATTCGGTGCACGAGTTCGCCGAGGAGATCGCGGCTCCGCTGCCCACCCGGCTGATCGCCGAACTGATCGGCGCACCACCTGAGGACTGGGAGCAGTTCCGGGCCTGGTCGGACGCGGCCACCGGAAGCGCCGACCCGGAGATCGAACTCGACCCGCTGGTGGCGGCGGGCCAGCTGTTCGAATATTTCCAGAAGCTGATCGGCGCACGGCGGGTCGAGCCGCGCGACGACTTGCTGTCGGTACTGGCCGGCGCCGAAATCGACGGCGACCGGCTCACCGACGAAGACCTGCTGAACTTCGCGTTCCTGTTGCTGGTTGCCGGAAACGAGACGACGCGCAACCTGATCGCGCTGGGCACGCTCGCGCTGATGACTCATCCCGAACAGCAGCGGCTGCTGGTCGACGATCCTTCGCTGATCCCCGCCGCGATCGAGGAGATGCTGCGCTGGAACAGCCCCGTGGTGCACATGGCCCGCACCGCAACGATCGACGTGGACATCCGCGGTCAGCGGATCGCCGAGGGCGACGTGGTGGTGATGCTCTACCAATCGGCCAACCGGGACGAAGACGTCTTCGGCGCTGACTCCGAAGAGTTCAGGGTGACGCGGCATCCCAACCCCCATATCGCTTTCGGCTGCGGCGAACATTCCTGCATCGGAGCGCAATTGGCCCGTCTGGAGGCAGGGGTGATGTTCGAGGAACTGCTTCGCCGCTTCCCGCGGCTCACGCTGGTCGGCGACGTCGACCGGATGCGGGCCACCATGGTGCCCGGGGTCAAGCGGATGCCGGTCAGGCTCGGGGTCTGAGGAATGCGACTCGAGTACACCGCGGAGCAGGAGCAGTTGCGCGATGAGATCCGCGCGACGATGCAGGAGGTCATGACGCCGCAACGCCAGGCCGCCGTCAGCGAACGGGTGGAGGGCGGTCCCGCGGTGCGTGAATGCGTGCAGGCCCTGGCTGCTGCTGATCTGCTCGGCGTCGGTTGGCCCAAAGAGTATGGCGGACGCGGTTTCTCGGCGATCGAGCAGTTCATCTTCGCCGAGGAGGCGCGTCGGGTGAACGCGCCGATCCCGCTGGTGACCCTGAACACCGTCGGACCGACGCTGATGCACTTCGGCACCGAGGAACAGAAGCAACAGTTCCTGCCGGCGATCCTCGACGGTAGCGTCGAGTTCGCCATCGGTTACTCCGAGCCGGGGGCCGGCAGCGACCTGGCGTCGCTGCGCACCACCGCGGTCCGCGACGGCTCCGGACCGGACGCGGACTACGTGATCAACGGCCAGAAAATGTTCACCAGCGGCGCCGGGTACGCCGACTACATATGGCTGGCCGCCCGCACCGACCCCAATGCCAAGAAGCACAAGGGCATTTCGATCTTCATCGTGCCCACCTCGTCGCCCGGGTTCTCCTATCAGCCGCTGCACACCATGCCCGGCGTCTCCACCTTCTACACCTTCTACGACAACGTCCGGGTGCCGGCCAGCGCGATCGTGGCGGGTGAGAATCAGGGCTGGCAACTGATCACCACCCAGCTGAACTTCGAACGTGCAGCATTGGGCAATCTGGGCGCACTCGAGCCGCTGTTCGAACAGACACTGCAGTGGGCCCGCGACACCGAACTCGACGGTGGTCGGGTGATCGACCAGCCCTGGGTTCAGCAGGCGCTGGCACGGGTCGAGGCGCAAGTGGCGGCCTACAAGCTGATCAACCTCCGGGTCAACGCGGCCATGACAACGGGTGCGTTGAACATGGGTGAGGCGTCGGCGGCCAAGGTGTTCGGCACCGAGCTGGCCCCGCTGGTGGCCCGACAGCTGCTGGAAGTGCTGGACCACAACGGGTTACGCCACGGCGTGGGTGCCCCGTTGCGCGGCGCACTGGAGTCCGCCTACCGGGTCGCGGTGATCAGCACCTTCGGCGGCGGGGCCAACGAGATCCAACGAGACATCATCGCGATGGCCGGGCTGGGCATGCCACGCGCTCCGCGCGACCTTCGCGCCGAAAAATCAGGAGGACCCACTCAGTGACCGACACCGACGTGCACGCCCAACTCAAGACCCTTGTCGGCCAACCCACCGGCGGCTCCGGGAAACCCTCGGTGGCACCGGATCCGGTGAATCAGCCGATGATCCGGCACTGGGCGCATGCGCTGAACGACATGAACCCGGTCTACCTGGACCCAGACTTCGCGGCGACGTCGCGATTCGGTGGCATCGTGTCCCCCCCGGTGATGCTGCAGACCTGGACGATGCCGGCGCCGAAACTGGAGGGAATCGGTGAGCGCGGCGGCTCCCCCGTCGAAATCACCAGCAACCCGACCGCATTTCTCGACGAAGCCGGCTACACCAGCATCGTGGCGACCAACTCGGAATTCGAGATCAACCGCTACCCCGGGCTGGGCGACGAAATCAGCGCAACGTCGGTGTACGAGGAGGTCTCCGACGAGAAGACGACGGCGCTGGGCACCGGATTCTTCTTGACCTGGCTTCTTACTTACACCGATCAGCACGGAGAAGTGCTGGGACGCCAGCGGTTTCGGGTCCTGCGATTCAAGCCGGCCGGCTGATGGCAACCCGACTGGCGCCGGCCATCAGCCCGGACACCGAATTCTTCTGGAATGGGCTGCGCAATCACACGCTGTTGATCCAGCGCTGCAGCCGATGTCAGGCGGTGCGCAATCCACCGCAACCGATGTGCCCGCGATGCCGTTCGCTGGACTGGGAAGCGATTGAATCCTCAGGTTGCGGCACACTTTACAGCTATGTGATGCCACACCAACCGCGGTTCCCGTTCTTCGACTACCCCTACATCGTCGCGTTGATAGAGCTGGACGAAGGTGTCCGGATCGTGTCGAATTTGACCGATATCGACCCGGCCGACGTCAAGGTCGGCATGTCGGTCGAGGTGTAC
>JAVHWH010000016.1:0-2584 GCA_032159915.1 Mycobacterium sp. | reverse complement strand
TCACGCCGATGGACTTCCTTCAGGACACGCTGCTGTGGGCCAGGCTCATCGACAAGTACCGGGGCACCATGACAGCGGCGCCCAACTTCGCCTACACGATGTTCGCCAAACGCCTGCGCAGGCAGGCCCAGCCCGGTCAGTTCGACCTGTCCACGCTGCGCTGGGCGCTCTCGGGCGCCGAGCAAGTGGACCCGGCCGACGTCGAGGATCTGTGCGAAGCCGCCGCGCCGTTCGGGTTGCGTCCGGAAGCCGTGGTGCCGGCCTACGGCATGGCCGAGACAACGGTGGCTGTGTCGTTTACTGAGTGTGGCCGTGGGTTGACCGTCGACGAAGTAGACGCCGATCTGCTCGCCGTGCTGCACCGGGCGGTCCCGTCAACCAGAGGTAAAACTCGGCGACTGGCCTCCCTCGGCTGCCCGCTGAAAGGGCTGGAGGTCCAAATCGTCAACCCGGACGGCGAGGTCATGCCTTGCCGCAGTGTCGGCGTGATCCACGTGCGGGGCGAGCCGGTGACGATGGGGTATACGACGACTACCGGCTTCATCTCCGCGCAAAATCGCGAGGGGTGGTACGACACCGGTGATTTGGGGTATCTCACCGAGACCGGCGACGTGGTGGTGTGCGGCCGGGTAAAGGACGTGATCATCATGGCCGGGCGCAACATCTACCCGACGGACATTGAACGTGCCGCCGCGCGCGTCCAGGGGGTCCGTCCCGGCTGTGCGGTGGCGGTGCGCCTGAAGGCCGGGCATCCGCGTGAGACGTTCGCTGTCGCCGTCGAGGCCAACCTCTGGGAGAACCCGGACGAGATACACCGCCTGGAGCGTCAGGTGGCCCACGAGGTGATGGCCGAGGTCGACGTCCGTCCCCGCAACGTGGTCGTGCTGGCGCCGGGAACGATTCCGAAAACGCCCTCGGGAAAGCTACGCCGCGCCCACGCGATGGCACTGGTCGTCTAAATTTGTGGTAACCATGTCCGAGTTTGACTCCCAACCCGGTCGCGAGCCGTTGGAGCCGACCGACGTGTCCACTTCCCAGCGGGAAGCGGACGAAGGAGACTTGCGCGCCGGCTTGCGCCACCTGTCCGGGATGGTGGCCGGTGCTCGCGGCGTCTTCGAATTGCTCGCCGAGGTCGCCGGCTTCGCCGCAGAAGCCATCCCCGGGGTTGACGGCGCCGGAGTCGCGCTGATCGATCCGAGCAAAAGCCACCCGGCGCTGCAGGCCACCACCTCTGCCACAGCGGCATTCGTGCACCGGATCGACGCTATCCAATATGAGGAGCTGCGTGAGGGCCCGTGCATCACGTGCATGGAGACGGGTCGACCGGCCGTCAGTGGATCGCTCGGCGGCGACGGCCGCTGGCCGCACTTTGGTGGTCGGGTCGCGAGGATGGGCGTGCATTCCGCGCTGTCGCTGCCGTTGCTGGTCGGCGAGCAGGTGATCGGTGCGATCAATTGCTATGCAGATGCCCGGGACACGTTCGGCGAGCATGCCGTGCGACTGGGTTCGCAATTCGCCACACCGGCGGCGGTGTCGATTTACAACGCCGGCCTTCTGGCCGGGGCTCGGGCGCGCGCGGAAAAGCTCGAGGAGGCGCTCGATCACCGCGCAGTGATCGATCAGGCGGTCGGCATCATTCGCAGCCGGTCAGGTGTCAGCCCCGAGGTGGCATTCGGTCGGCTCGTCGAGATCAGCCAGGCGGGCAACGTCAAGCTGCGGGTCGTCGCCACCCGACTGGTCGAGGACGCTGTCCGTCGCGCCCAAGCGCGGCGCACTCACTCGTAAGCCAGCTGCTTCATCTTCTGCATCAGGGCCGGCCGGGCGCCGGGCTCGGACATCAACTGCCGTGCCACCTCGGTCAGGTGTTCGCCGTTTGTGTGGGCATACCTGCGCAGCAGCGAAAATGCGTCGGCGACGGAAATATTGAACCGTTGGCGCAGGAAGCCCTTGGCCTGCTCGACGACGAGGCGGTTGGTCAGCACTGAACGCAGCTGCGGTATCACCGTCGCGGGGGTGGGCGGGTGTTCCTGCAATATCGCCACACACGCGACGTGCGCCAGTGTCTGGCCTAGCAGCAGATCGGACTCACTGAGACTGCCGGTCTGATTGCCGAACAGGCCAAGGGAGCCCAAGACGATTCCGGCGGCCCGCATGGGCAGCGCGTGCACCGAGACAATGCCTGCCTCGAGTGCGGCTGGAACGAACCGCGGCCAACGCAGGGATTCGGTGCGCAGATCCGCCACCGAGATCGGCTGGCCGCTGGCATAGCACTCCACACAGGGACCCTCGTCGACATGCAGCTGGAGTAGCTCCAGCTCGTGGGTCTGCTTGGACGTGGCGGCCAACAGCCGCAGCTGACCGAGCGGGTCGGCGAGCACGAATCCCGCCGCACCGACACTCAGCAGGTCTGCGCAGCGCTCGGTGAGCTCGGTCAGCAGGTCTACGACGTCGAAGTCGTCGAGCAGGCTGTCGACGAGCGACACCACCGCGTCGAGTACCCGGGCTTCACGAGACGTATCGGTCACGTTGCCTCCTAGTCGGATTAGTCGGCATCAAGACTCAGCCTCCGATTCAGAATGTCGCG
>JAVHWH010000167.1:0-3974 GCA_032159915.1 Mycobacterium sp. | reverse complement strand
AGGTCGAAGCCCACTCCGGCGACGTGTCCGGACTGCTCGGCGCCCAGCACGTTGCCGGCGCCGCGGATCTCCAGATCCTTCATCGCCACCGCCATACCGGCGCCCAGGTCGTTGTTCTGCGCGATCGTCGCGAGCCGGTCGTAGGCGGTCTCGGTGAGCGGCTTGTCCTGCGGGTACATGAAGTAGGCGTAGCCACGTTCCCGGCTACGTCCGACCCGGCCACGTAACTGGTGCAGCTGAGACAGCCCAAAGGTGTCGGCCCGCTCGACGATCAGCGTGTTCGCGTTGGAGATGTCCAGACCGGTCTCGACGATCGTGGTGCACACCAGGATGTCGAATTCGCGGTTCCAGAATCCCTCGACGGTGGTCTCCAGCAGTTCCTCGGGCATCTGCCCGTGCGCGACGGCGACCTTGGCTTCCGGCACCAGCTCGCGTACCCGTGCCGCGGCGGCATCGATGGAGCTGACCCGGTTGTGCACGTAGAAGGCCTGCCCGTCGCGCAGCAGTTCACGGCGTAGCGCCGCGGCGATCTGCTTGTCGTCGTGCGCCCCGACGTAAGTCAGCACCGGGTAACGCTCCTCGGGCGGCGTCAGGATCGTCGACATCTCGCGGATGCCGGCCAGGCTCATCTCCAGGGTGCGCGGGATCGGGGTGGCGCTCATCGTCAGGACGTCGACGTGGGTGCGCAGCGACTTGATGTGCTCTTTGTGCTCGACACCGAAGCGCTGCTCTTCGTCGACGACCACCAAGCCGAGGTCTTTCCACCGCACGCCGGTCTGCAGCAGCCGGTGCGTGCCGATCACGATATCGACGTTGCCCTCGGCCATCCCGTCCAGCACGGCGCGCGATTCGGCGCCGGCGGTGAATCGCGACAGGCTCTTGATCCGGACCGGGAAACCGGCCATCCGCGCGGTGAATGTCTGAAAGTGCTGGTCGGCCAGCAGCGTGGTGGGCACCAACACGGCGACCTGCTTGCCGTCCTGAACCGCTTTGAACGCCGCCCGCACCGCGATCTCGGTTTTGCCGTAGCCGACGTCGCCACAGATCACCCGGTCCATCGGCACCGGCTTTTCCATGTCGGACTTGACCTCGGTGATGGCGGTGACCTGGTCCACGGTCTCGGTGAAGCCGAACGCGTCTTCCATCTCGGCCTGCCACGGGGTGTCCGGGCCGAACGCGTAGCCGGCGCTGGCCTGCCGCTTGGCGTACAGCGCCACCAGTTCGCCGGCGATCTCCCGAACTGCTCTGCGCGCTTTGGTTTTGGTGTTGGCCCAGTCGCTGCCGCCGAGCCGGCTCAGCGACGGCGCCTGCCCGCCGACGTAGCGGGACAGCTGATCCAGCGAATCCATCGGCACGTAGAGCTTGTCGGTCTCGTTCTGCCCTCGTTTGCTCGAGGCGTATTCCAGCACCAGGTATTCGCGGCGCGCGCCGCCGACCGTGCGTTCGGTCATTTCGACGAACCGGCCGATGCCGTGCTGGTCGTGTACCACCAGGTCACCCGCGGTCAGCGCCAGCGGGTCGACGGTGTTGCGGCGCTTGGCGGCCAGACGTTTGCCGTCGCTGGCGGCCATCCGGTTGCCGGTCAAATCGGTTTCGGTGACGATCACCAGGTCCGCGCCCGGGAAGACAAGCCCGTCATGTAGCGGGCCTTTGAGCACGCCCACGACCCCTGCGCCGGGCTCGGCCCCCGGCTCCAATAGCGTTGCGGGCGTGTCGGATTCGGCCAATTGCTCGACGACCCGATGTGCGGTTCCGGTGCCCGGTGCGACGACGGCGGCGGACCCCCCGGTCGCTACGTGTGCGCGCAGCATCGCGAAGATCGACTCGACACCGGCGACGGCACTCTGCCGGTCACGGACTGACGGAGCCGGTCGGATATCGAGTTCGATCGCCGATTCATCGGACAGCTGGGACAGCGTCCACCACGGATGGCCGGACCGGCGCGCGGCGTCACGCACCTCGCCGAGTCCACGGAAACCGGATCCGCCGAGTTGCTCGACGTCGATCGGCGAATCACCACCTATTGCGGCCACCGACCAGGACGCATCGAGGAACTCGCGGCCGGTTTTGATCAGGTCGGCTGCCCGGGTGCGGACCTTTTCCGGATCGCAGACCAGCACCGGCGTACCGTCGGCGAATTGGTCGGTCAGCAGCGCCAGGTCGCCCGGCCGCAGCACCGGCAGCAGCGCTTCCATGCCGTCGACCGGAATACCCTCGGCGAGCTTGGCCAGCATGTCACCGAGGCCGCCGGTGACGCCGTGCTCGGGCGTCGGCTGGTGTCCGGCCAGCTCAGCCGCGCGCGCCCGCACGTCGTCGGTCAGCAGCAGCTCGCGGCACGCGACCGCGACCACGGAATCGACGCTGATCTCCGGGATCGACCGCTGATCGGCCACCGAGAACATTCGCATCTCGCTGACCTCGTCGCCCCAGAACTCGATCCGTACCGGGTGTTCGGCGGTGGGTGCGAAGACGTCGAGGATGCCGCCGCGGACGGCGAATTCGCCGCGCCGCCCGACCATGTCCACCCGGGTGTAGGCAAGCTCGACCAGCCGGGCGATGACGTCTTCGAAGGCCAGCTCGTCGCCGACGCTCAGCGTGAGGGGTTCGGCCAGCCCCAGCCGCGAGGCCATCGGCTGCAGGAGCGAGCGGACCGCGGTGACGACCACCTGCAGCGGCGGGCCGAGGCGGGTGTCCTGCGGATGAGTCAGCCGTCGGAGCAGCATCATCCGTGCGCCGACGGTGTCGACGCCGGGCGAAAGCCGCTCGTGCGGCAGTGTCTCCCAGGACGGGAACATTGCGACCGCGTCGCCGAATACCCCGCGCAACTCGGCCGACAGGTCGTCCGCTTCGCGGCCGGTCGCGGTGACGACCAGCAGCGGCCCTTGCCGGGCCAGCGCACTGGCGACGAACAGGCGCGCACCAACCGGCCCGACCAACGCCAATTCGTCCGGCCGATCCGCCGCCAGACCGATGAGTCGCTGCAGCGTCGGGGTGCGCAGCGCCAACTCCACCAGCCCCGAAATCGGGGTAGTGACAGACTCCGGCCCCGATGCGGTCATGATCCCGCCATTGTATTGGTTACCACCCCGTCAATATCGACCCAGCACTGTCAACGACGCATGACGGCACAGCATTTCGAGTACCGGCACGCCGGCACCGGCGCGTCTGCCGGCTATTCGTCGCGCAGGTGCGGGTCGGCCTCTAGATGGGTCAAGCCATTCCACATCAGGTTGACCAGGTGAGCGGCGACTACTTCTTTCTTCGGTTCCCGGGTGTCGAGCCACCATTGAGCGGTCATCGACACCGATCCGACCAGAGCCTGGGCGTATAGCGGGGCTCGGTCGGAGTCCAGGCCACGGCGGGCGAAGTCGCCGGCCAGAATCGAGCTGACTTGGTTGACCGCGTCATTGAGCAGGCTCGAATAGGTGCCCGAGCTGATCGAGGCCGGTGAGTCGCGGATCATGATCCGGAATCCGTCGGTGTGTTCCTCGACATAGGTCAGCAGCGCGAGCGCCACCGTCTCGACCCGCACCCTGGACCGGTTGTTGGTCAACGACGACGTGATGCTGTCCAGCAAGGCCGACATCTCCCGGTCGACGACGACCGCGTACAGGCCTTCTTTGCCGCCGAAGTGCTCGTAGACCACGGGCTTGGAGACGTTGGCGCGAAGAGCGATCTCCTCGATCGAGGTTCCTTCGTAGCCCCGCTCGGCGAACAGCGAACGCGCGATGTCGATGAGTTGATGCCGGCGTTCGCTCCCGGTCATTCTGGTCCGGGGCGCCTTTGTTTCCTTATCCGGCGCAGCCACGCCTCATAGGTTATCCCCCAGCTGCGGTCCGCGATCGGCCTGCATGGTCGTCTAGAGTGGACGCGGTCTTCACCGCTGGTCGCAGCGATCCGTCGTGGTGTAATCGGCAGCACTTCTGATTTTGGTTCAGACAGTTCAGGTTCGAGTCCTGGCGACGGAGCTCCGC
>JAVHWH010000161.1:0-30301 GCA_032159915.1 Mycobacterium sp. | reverse complement strand
CCAAGACCGGCGACACCGATGCGCACCGACGAAGTCAGCGTTGGATGAGCCTGCTCATTTCCGACCACGAGCGGGCGGCGCTGGCCGATCTTGCCCGATTCCCACTGCTCGCCGCGATGACCGGCCGCAGGTCCCGCCGATTCCCGGTCGGCGGCCAGATCCCCAGCGGTGCGCTGGCCTACACCAGTCGGCGGCCTATGCAGCCGCTGTCCGAAGTCGAACGTGCCCTTTTGATTTCGGTCGTGGGCGGCGTGACGGGCTGGAACTTCGGGATCACCCACCACCCCGGTTATGCGCCATCATTTCCGAACTACTCGGGAAGCGCGACGGGGCGGACGTTTCCGTCTGCGGCGGGTTTCCACACCAGCCAGCTGTTTTTTACCGACGACACCGGGATCTACCTGCTGCCCAGCCGCGACGAGCCCCCGAGCGAAGTCGACAGCATCGAGGCGTGGATAAGCCACACCGCGCAGACCTACGTGCGAATCTCCGATACCCGGCTCGAGCTTCCCCGCGAAGAGCCGTACATGGAGGGCCACAACACCTGGATCGGCAACCACCCGGGTAGCTTGCTGGCTTTTCCGGTGGCCGATCTCGCCGAGCACCTGATGGAGAACCTCTGGTTCTTCGCGGCCAACGGTTATCCAATCGTCGACGACATCAACAGCCGCAAGATTCCTGGCCTGGAACGGTTTTCATCGCTTGCACACGCTGATGACCCACTCCCGCTGTCGTTCGTCGAGCAGTACACGATCACTGAGGCCAGCGCCGAACTCGCGATTGCTGCCAACAACGGAGTGCTGGCATTGCAGGCCATGGGCCTCGGCGGCTGGACCTACGACGGGCTGGACCGGTTGTCCGTGCTGGGCGGCTCCGGTGATCCGCGGGCGCCCGGGCTGGGTTTCGTCGCCGACCACGACGACCGCTGGCCGTTTCCCAACGTCACCGGGTTGCCCGGATATTTCGAGACGCTCAGCCCGCCCCATGTCTCGTCGATCGCGGCCGGAGTGGAGAAGCTGGTCGCACGAAAGTTCGGCCCTGGCGGGCCGTTTCACCCCGATACGCCGGGCCCATGGTCGGATACCGCGAAGGTCCGTGGCTCGGCCCTGCCGGCGGAGGGCATCCAAGAAATGGTGACCGTCGAAGCGTCGTACATCTACGACACGTTCGGAAAGCTACCCGGCACAGTCCCCACCGTGCACGTCCTGATGTACCTGCAGGCACAACATATCGACACCGACTTCTACGACGAATTGTTCGGCCCCGGTGCATATCTGGCCACCCACGCCGAGCATCAGGACCGCTGGCACTGACGCTGAGCAGCCTGCGCCGAGCGTGAACTGCGCGACACCTGATCGGCGTGCCGCGTCGCGAGATTCACAGTCGCGAGCTTCTCGGCTGGGAAACATCGGGTCAGTAGTCGACGCGGAAATCGCCGATCAGCCAGACCTTGTTGCCGTCGGGGTCGATCAGCGGTGACAATTGCACGCCCTTGTTGGCGTCGACGATCTCGCCCGGCGAGAGGCCGCGCTGCCGCAGCTCGTCGATATGCGTGCCCAAATCGTCGACGGCGACGTTGACGACCGTCGAGCCGGCATGTTCCCCGTCGACGAATACCTGGACCCAGCCGCCCGGAACCACTTGCCATTCGACCAGGTTGGGCATCGGGTTGTTATCCGGTGCTCGTCCGAACAACGCCTCATACCAGCGCCGACTCCGCTTTACGTCGGTGACCGGAACGACCGCCAGGACATGTTCGATCGACATTTGTCCCCCTTTGATAGGTACCACTAGGGCAGACCTGCGGAGGGGGTAGAACTCATCGGGGTCGGGCCGCCGAATCGATCAGAGCCAGGTGTCCTGGGTGGTCGTGGTCAAGAAAGCTTCCAGATCGTCACGCCACTGCGCCGGCGTGGTCTTGTCCGGCTCGATGCCGGTGTAATCGCCGCGATAGAACAGCAACGGCCGCGGCTTGATCTTGGGCACCTCGGACAGCGACGTGACCGCGCCGAACACCACGAAGTGGTCGCCGCCGTCGTGCACCGAAGCCACCTTGCAGTCGATGTATGCCAGCGATCCGTCGATGATCGGTGAGCCGAGATCCGATAGGTGCCAATCAGTTCCGGCGAACTTGTCTGGCTCTTTCGAGCCGAAGCGGGCCGAGACGTGCTTTTGGCTCTCGGTCAGCACGTTGACGCAGAACTTGCCGCTCGCCTCGATGGCTTTCCACGATCTGGACACTTTGGTCGGGCAGAACATCACCAGCGGCGGCTCGAGCGACAGCGCGGCAAAGGACTGACAGGCAAAGCCGACCGGCACGTCGTCGTGAACGGTGGTGATGATCGTGATGCCGGTGCAGAACTGACCCAGCACACTGCGAAAGGTGCGCGCGTCGATCTGCTCGGACATTACTTGAAGCCGACGCTGAAGTCGTGCCCCCAGAGGCTGATCGCGGTGCTCTCCCGGGCAACCCAGTCGTTATCCTCGACTTGCCTTCCCTCGCAACCGAATTCGATGTCGAATCCGCCGGGGGTTTTCATGTAGAACGACAGCATCAGGTCGTTGACGTGGCGGCCCAGGGTGGCCGACATCGGGACCTTGCGCCGCAGCGCCCGGTCCAGGCACAGCCCGACGTCGTCGGCCTCACCGACTTCGATCATCAGGTGCACGATGCCGCTGGGAGTCTGTCCCGGCATGAACGCCAGGCTGTGGTGACGGGGGTTGCACCCCAGGAAACGCAGCCAGGCCGGCGGCCCGTCTGCAGGCCGACCCACCACCTGCGGCGGTAGCCGCATCGAGTCACGGAGCTTGAAACCGAGCACGTCGCGGTAGAAGTGCAGCGTCTCGGCGTCGTCCCGGGTGGTCAGCACGACGTGACCCAGACCCTGCTCACCGGTCACGAATTTGTGGCCGTACGGGCTGACCACCCGGCGGTGCTCGAGCGCAGCCCCGTGGAAGACCTCCAGGCCGTTGCCGGACGGGTCGGAGAACGTGATCATCTCATCGACCCGACGGTCGGCCAGTTCGGCCGAGGTGGCTTCTTTGTACGGCGTGCCCTCGACGTCGAGTCGGTCGCGGATCTCCTGCAAGCCTTGGGCGTTGGCGCATTCCCAGCCGGCTTCGGTGAGCCGGTCATGCTCACCGGGCACGATCACCAGGCGGGCGGGAAAATCGTCCATCCGCAGATAAAGTGCACCCTCGGTGCTGCCCTTGCCCTCGATCATGCCGAGGACCTTCAGGCCGTAGTCGCGCCACGCCTGCATGTCGGTGGCCTCGATGCGCAGGTAACCCAATGAACGGATGCTCATCACGCACCTCCCAGAAAGTCGATGGTCAGCTTGTTGAATTCGTCGAACTTCTCCACCTGCGCCCAGTGTCCACACTGGCCGAACACGTGCAATTGCGCGCGGGGAATCGTCTTGAGCGCCACCAGTGCGCCATCGATCGGGTTGACCCGGTCCTCGCGGCCCCAGATCAGCAGCACCGGTTGACGCAGCTTGTAAACCTCGCGCCACATCATGCCGAGCTCGAAGTCGGCCCCCGAGAACGACATTCCCATTGCCCGGGTGGCCGTCAACGACTCAGGCGTCGAAGCCAGCTCGAAGCGTTGATCGATCAATTCCGGGGTGATCAGCTTCTGGTCGTAGACCATCACCCTCAGGAACGCTTCGATGTTTTCGCGGGTCGGCTGAGAAGCGAACTTGCCCAGCCGCTTGACGCCTTCGGTGGGGTCAGGGGCGAAGAGGTTCACGCTGAGCCCGCCGGGGCCCATCAGCACCAACTTGCCGGCCTTGTCCGGGTAGTCCAGGGCGAACCGGACCGCGGTGCCGCCGCCGAGCGAATTACCCACCAGGGGAACACGTCCCAGGCCCAAGTGGTCGAATAGCCCCTTCAGCGCGCGGGCGGCGTAATGGTTGAACTGCCCATGCTCGGCGCGCTTGTCGGAGTGACCGTAGCCGGGCTGGTCGACGGCCAGCACATGAAACTGCTGCGCCAGCACCGGGATGTTGCGGGAGAAGTTCGTCCAGCTCGCCGCACCGGGCCCACCACCGTGCAGCAGCACGATCGTCTGCTCATTGCCGACGCCGGCCTCGTGGTAGTGCAGCTTCAGCGGTCCGTCGACGTCGACTTCGACGAAGCGGGAGGTGGATTCGAACGTCAGTTCCGTTGTCGCCGTCACTTGGCTCAGACCATGGTGTCGCCGGGCGGCAGCCCGAACTCGTGATTACCGAAGATCTGGTAAGCCCGCTCGGGGTCGTTGGCCGCGTGGACCCGGCCGGCGTGTGCGTCGCGCCAGAACCGCTGCACCGGAGCATCGCTGGCCAGCGCCGTGGCGCCGGAAGCCTCGAACAGCCGGTCGACCGAAGCGATGGACCGCCCGGTGGCACGCACCTGATCGCGGCGGGCGCGGGCGCGCAGTTCGAACGGGATCTCCTTGCCGGCAGATAGCAGCGCGTACTCGTCGCTCACGTTGCCGATCAGCTGCCGCCACGCGGCATCGATGTCACTGGCGGCTTCGGCGATGCGAACCTTGGCGAACGGGTCATCTTTGGCCTTCTCACCGGCGAACGCGGCACGCACCCGCTTGCCCTGGTGCTCAACGTGCGCGTCGTAGGCGCCGTAGGCCATTCCGACGATCGGCGCCGAGATGGTCGTGGGATGCATTGTGCCCCAGGGCATTTTGTATACCGGGGCGGTGTTGTTCTGATAACCGCCGGCGGTACCGTCGTTCATCTGCTTGTAGGACAGGAACCGGTGCCGCGGCACGAAGACGTCCTTGACGACGATGGTGTTGCTGCCAGTTCCCTTGAGGCCCACCACATGCCAGACGTCATCGATACGGTATTCGGTGCGCGGGATCAGAAAGCTGCCGAAGTCGACCGGCCGCCCGTCCTTGATGACCGGACCGCCGAGGAAGGCCCACGTTGCGTGGTCGCAACCCGACGACCAGTTCCAGGATCCGCTCACCAGGTAGCCGCCGTCGACGACGGTGCCGGCACCCATCGGAGCGTAGGACGACGAGACGCGCACTCCCGCGTCGTCGCCCCACACCTCGTCTTGGGCCTGCTGGTCGAACAGGGCCAGGTGCCAGTTGTGCACACCGATGATCGAACTGACCCAGCCGGTTGACCCGCATGCGCTGGCGATCCGGCGGACCGCCTCGTAGAACACTGCGGGATCGGTTTCCAAGCCGCCCCACTGCTCGGGCTGCAGCAACTTGAAGAAGCCGATTTCCTGGAGCTCGCTCACCGTGGCATCGGGCAGACGCCGCAGATCCTCGGTTTCCTGCGCCCGCTGCCGCAGCTTGGGCAGCAGTTCGTCGATGCCGTCTAAGACCGACTGGGCGTCACGTTGTTGAATGGACGTCACGGCTTCCTCCATAAGGTGGCTTATGTAGACAAAGACTAGAACACGTTCCGATTTGTGTCGAGCAGCGTGTTGCTGCGGCTGGTAGCCATACCTATCCATGTTTCTGTAACCTGTTCTAGTTATGACGGAAGGAAAGGCGGGGTTGTGACGGGCACAATTCCCGACGAGCCACTGGGCAGCCATGTTCTGGAGCTCGAGATCGCCGACGTCGTCACCGAGACCGAGGACGCACGGTCGCTGGTGTTCAGCGTCCCAGCCGATTCCCAGCTCGCGGCCTCGCGGCTGCATTACGCTCCCGGGCAATTCCTGACGCTGCGGATTCCCAGCGACCGCACCGGGTCGGTTGCCCGCTGCTATTCGCTGTGCAGCTCGCCGTTCGCCGACGAGGCGCTGACCGTCACCGTCAAGCGGGACAAAGACGGCTACGCATCGAACTGGCTGTGCGACAATGCTCACGCCGGCATGCGCGTCCACGTGCTGGCGCCATCGGGCACCTTCGTCCCCAAGACGCTCGACAGCGACTTCGTACTGCTGGCCGCCGGCAGCGGAATCACGCCGATCATGTCTATCTGCAAGTCGGCATTGTCCGAAGGCGGCGGCCAAGTGGTGCTGTTGTACGCCAACCGCGATGAACGCTCGGTGATCTTCGGTCAGGCGCTGCGCGACCTCGCCGCCAAGTACCCGGACCGGCTGAGCGTCGTGCACTGGCTGGAATCGCTGCAAGGATTGCCGTCGGCGAACGCGTTGGCGCAGCTGGCCGCGCCCTTCACCGACCGGCAGGCGTTCATCTGCGGACCGGGACCGTTCATGGCGGCCGCCCGCGAGGCACTCGAAAGTCTGAAAGTGCCTGTTGCGCAGATACATCTGGAGATCTTCAAGTCGCTCGAGAGCGACCCGTTCGCGGCGGTCACGATCGACCACGACGACTCCGATGAAGCCGACGGTCCGGCCAGCGCGGTGGTCGAACTGGACGGTCAAACTCACACCGTTTCGTGGCCGCGCAAGGCCAAGCTGCTCGACGTCCTGCTGGACGCCGGCCTGGACGCACCGTTCTCCTGCCGCGAGGGTCACTGCGGGGCCTGCGCGACCACACTGCGCAACGGCAAGGTCAACATGGAGGTCAACGATGTGCTCGAGCAGCAGGACCTCGACGACGGGTTGATCCTGGCGTGCCAGGCCCACCCGGCGACCGATTCAGTTGAAGTCACCTACGACGAGTAGCCGCAGCGTAAGTTCTGCTCAGGCTTAGCGAGAGGACGCTGGAGATGAAGCGGCTGGTCACGGCCCTGGCGGGCGTCGGTCTGATGCTGGCGTTGACCCCGCCCGCGGTGGCCTTGGCGGCAAGCAACACCGCCACCTCGCTGATACCCCTCAACGACGGCAGCCAGCTGGAAACCCGCGCCACGCTGGACTGCCATAGCTCGAATGGCAGCTGCGATTTCACTGTCGGCGCCGGCCGCCGGACCGGTGATGCCGTCGACGGCTTCCCGCACGACCTCTGGTCACGACAAAGCACCGACATCCGCTCGATGGACCGCACGCTGTATCTCGACGTGCACGCCACGGCGCAATACGACCGGGTGTTCAAAGAAGGCGGAAACGACAACGTCACGACGATTTACATGGGCGAAGGCCCGCTGGAGAAGTATCAGACCACCGGACGGATCGATGCGACGGATTGGCACACCGGCCAGCCGCGCACCAACAAGCCCGTGATCATGTGCACACACATCCAGGTGGTCTACGGCGGAAACAACATCACCTCGCCGAGCACCTGCGCGCAAGCCACCTTCTCCTGAGGACCTCAGAGTTTGCGTGACAACACGTCGGCGAACGTGTGGGTGTCACCCGGCCAGCGGGCCGACACGTAGGAACCGTCGTCGACGACGAACGCCGGCCGTGAATCGGTCACCGAATCGCGGGCCAAGCCTGATGTTTTGGTCCGCCAGTGCGGCGAGCCGCGCTCGACATCGCAGAAATCGGTCGAATTCTGCAGTGCGCGAGTGACTTCCGACTGCACGGACATGTACCCCGATGGCTGCCCGGCTTCCTCGCGGTAGGTCCGGTAGTAGTCGCGATCCCAGAACCGGGTGATCCGGCCCAGCCGCCACGCGGTACGTTCCAGCGCCCAGGTCAGCGCTGTGGTGCGGCGACCGTAGAGCACCGAATGCCCGGTCGCGGGATCGACGCTGCGCGCGGCGAGCAGCACACCATGGCAGATCGCGGCGACCTTCAGATCGCGGGCAAAGGCATCGACGACAATGCGATGCAAAGTCTCGCTGTCGATGTAGGACCGCATGCCGCGCGCGCGATGGCCGCCGGGCAGCAGCAGAGCGTCAATGCCGTCGAGCGTGGCCTCGGCCCAGTTGGACGGGTTCTGGAACTCCGGCGAGCACAGCATGTCGCGGTAGGCGTTGCGCGCGTCCTTATTGGCCCGCAGCGCCCGCCCGACCACGGTGATGGCACCTAATCCGGGTAGCGCTGACCAGAGGTCGAGCCCGCGTCCGGTGACCATGATGTCGTCGGCGATTCCAGGTGCGCCGCTTTCGGTGGCGAACACGACTCGGTGACCGTTGTCGCGCAAGACCTGCCAACTGACCGCCACTTCGGTCGGATCGAAGTCGCGGTCAGGTATCGGAATCAGCACAGTCGCCATCGGTGACGCTGAGCTTACGGTGACGCGAGGGCAGCCAGCCCTCTGCGTCCGGCTAGCCGCTGCCCGCGCCGCATTGCCAAGCGGCGCAAAAGTTTCGCTCAGTTCAGTGCAATCACCGCGGCAGGCCGAGAAGCCGTTCGGCGGCCACCGTCAACAGGATCTGCTCGGTGCCGCCGGCGATTGTCAGGCAGCGGGTGTTGAGGAAGTCCTTGACGGTCGCGTCCTGCGCAATGCCGGATCCTTCGCTGAGATCCATCCGGTATTCGGCCAGCGCCTGCCGGTATCGCACACCGATAAGCTTGCGCACGCTCGACTGGGCGCCGGGGTCCTGTCCCCCCACCGCCAACTGGGCAATGCGCTGATCGAGCAGCGAACCGACCTGCGCGGTGATGATCAAACGGGCGAGTTGATCCTGTTGTGCCACATCGAGATCCGCTTTGGCAGCCTCGGCCAGGAGCTGTTCCATCGGGTTGCCCAGCGCGGTGCCGGCCGCCATCGCGATGCGCTCGTTCGCCAGCGTCGTGCGGGCCAGTCGCCAGCCGTCGTTCACCGTGCCGACCACCATCTCGTCGGGAACGAACACATTGTCCAGGAAGACCTCGTTGAACAGCGCGTCGCCGGTGATTTCGCGCAGCGGCCGGATCACGATGCCCGGTGAGCTCATGTCGATCAGGAAGTAGGTGATGCCTTTGTGTTTCGGGGCATCAGGGTCGGTACGGGCCAGGCACACACCCCACTGGGCTTTGTGCGCCGACGAGGTCCACACCTTTTGCCCGGTCAGCTCCCACCCGCCGTCGACCCTTACCGCTTTGGTGCGCAGTGACGCCAGGTCCGATCCGGCTCCGGGCTCGGAAAACAGTTGACACCAAAAGATTTCGCCGCGCAGGGTGCCCGGTACGAAACGTTCGACTTGCTCAGGGGTGCCGTGCTCGAGGATGGTCGGCGCTGCCCACCAGCCGATCACCAGGTCGGGCCGGGCCACGCCGGCCGACGCCAGTTCCTGATCGATCAGCAACTGCTCGGCCGGGCCCGCTCCGCGCCCGTGCGGGGCGGGCCAGTGCGGCGCCAGCAGCCCCGCTTCAGCCAGCTTGGCCTGCCGCTTGTCCGGTGCCAGCGCGGCCACTTCAGCGACTGCGTCGGCGATTTCGGGCCGGAGGTCGGCGACGTCGCTGAGGTCGATGCCGAGATCGCGGCGCACGCCGTCCTGAGTCAATTCCGCGGTCCGGCGCAGCCAGCGGGCCGGCCCGCCGAGAAACTGCCCGATTGCGTAGGCCCGGCGCAGGTACAGATGCGCGTCGTGCTCCCAGGTGATTCCGATGCCCCCGAGCACCTGGATGCAGTCCTTGGCGTTGGCCTTGGCGGCGTCGATTGCGACGCCGGCGGCAATGGCAGCGGCGATTGACAGCTGCAGTGGGTCACCGTCCTGCGCGGCACGCGCGGCATCAGCGGCGGCCACTGCTACCTGCTCGGTGCGACAAAGCATTTCGGCGCACAAGTGTTTGATCGCCTGGAAGCTTCCGATCGGTTTGCCGAACTGCTCACGCACCTTCGCGTAGGCGACGGCAGTATCCAGCGCCCAACGGGTGATGCCCGCTGCTTCAGCGGAGAGCACCGCCACGGTCAGGTCTGTCACCCAGCCCGCCGGAGCGTCGACCACGCTGGCCGGAGCCGACGAGAGCACTGCCCGCGCCAACGGCCGGGAGAAGTCGGTGGCCCGCAGCGGCTGCACGGCCACGCCTTCCGAGGTGCCGTCGACCAGCAGCCACCGCTCACCGGCCGGCACCAGCAGAACTCCGTCCGCGACGCCGCCGAGCACCCACGGCACGGTCCCAGACACCTGCGACGCCGTCTCGTCGAACTCGACATCGCTGTCCAGGGCCACCCCGGCGGTGCGCTCCCCGGATGCGAGTGCCTCGCGCAGCGTCGGATCGGACACTACGAGGGTGGCTAACGCTGTGGTGGCCACCGGCCCGGGCACCAACGCCCGGGCGGCCTCTTCCACCATCGCGGCGAGGTCCTCGATGCTGCCCCCGGCGCCGCCGCAATCTTCGGGGACCGCGACACCGAACAGACCCAGGCCCGCCAGGCCGTCGAATACCGGCTGCCAGGCTTTCGGCTCACCCTGCTCGATATCCCGGGCCGCTTCCGTGGCGCCCGAGCCGGCCGCCCAGTCGCGGACCAACTCCCGGGCCGCAAACTGTTCAGAGGAAATGGTCCTGGAAGTACCGGCCACCTGAACTCCTCGATCGACGGGAAGAGGCGCTGCCGGAGAGCAACAGACAGCACTAGAACGTGTTCTAATAGTGCCAGTGTTCGATCGTCAAGTCGAATGCATTGCAGCAGGACATCCCGGTGTCCCGGCCGCACGGAGGTGAGAGATTCACGCTCGGCATGCGTATCGTTTCGAACGAGCGCGCACGAAAAGGAGCTGTTCGTCAGATGACCCCTTTAGATTCGGGGCAGGCACACACCACGTCGGGGAAAACCTCGGGTTCGTCCTCTGCGCAACCTCGTGAGGTGATGAACGTGTCGGTACTGGCCGAGTCAGAGCTCGGCTCCGAGGCGCAGCGGGAGCGTCGTAAGCGCATCTTGGACGCGACAATGGCGATCGCCTCCAAAGGCGGCTACGAGGCTGTTCAGATGCGCGCGGTGGCTGATCGCGCAGATGTGGCGGTCGGCACGCTGTACCGCTACTTCCCGTCCAAGGTGCACCTGCTGGTGTCCGCGCTGGGCCGTGAGTTCGAGCGGATCGATGCCAAGACCGACCGCTCCACGCTCACCGGCGGAACGCCTTTTCAACGGCTGAGCTTCATGGTCAGCAAGCTCAACCGGGCGATGCAACGCAATCCCCTGCTCACCGAGGCCATGACGCGTGCCTACGTCTTCGCCGACGCATCGGCGGCTGGTGAAGTCGATCACGTCGAGAAACTGATCGATTCGATGTTCGCCCGCGCGATGAGCGACGGCGAACCCAGTGAAGACCAGTTCCACATCGCCCGGGTGATCTCGGATGTGTGGCTGTCCAATCTGCTGGCCTGGCTGACCCGGCGGGCGTCGGCCACCGATGTCAGCAAACGCTTGGATCTAGCGGTTCGGCTGCTGATCGGCAACGGGGACACCGCCCAGATCTGATCGCTCAGGCGGGCGGCCCAGCGGTTCGCCTTTCGGCGGCTACGCCTAGACGATCCGACGCTGGACCACACGCCTAAGCTGTCGACCGTGGCCAGTATCGACCTCAACGCCGACCTGGGTGAGGGTTTCGGCGTCTGGCGACTCGGCGATGACGAGGCCATGCTCGGGATTGTCAGCAGCGCCAACGTTGCATGCGGATTTCATGCCGGCGACCCGGCCGGACTGCTTTCGGTGTGCCGGCTGGCAGCCGAGCGCGGCGTGCGGATCGGTGCCCAGGTGAGCTACCGCGACCTGGCCGGCTTCGGCCGGCGCTTCATCGACATCACACCCGAGGATCTGCTCGCCGACGTCGTTTACCAGATCGGCGCGCTGCAAGCACTGGCGCAGGCCGCGGGCTCCAGGGTGTGCTACGTCAAACCCCATGGGGCGCTGTACAACACGATCGTGACCAATGACGAGCAAGCCGCGGCCGTCGCAGACGCGGTGCACAGCGTCGACCCCGGTCTGCCGGTACTCGGCTTGGCGGGCTCTCGCTTCTTCGACGAAGCCGGCCGGCGTGGCCTGCGCACCGTGCCCGAAGCGTTCGCCGACCGCGCCTATCAGCCCGACGGCCAACTGGTCTCGCGGCGTCAACCCGGCGCGGTGCTGGACGACCCGGCCGGCATCGCCGAACGCGTGCTGACCATGGTGACTGCGGGCACCGTCACCGCCGTCGACGGATCGACCATCGCGGTGAACGTGGAATCGGTCTGCGTGCATGGTGATTCACCGGGCGCGGTGCAAATCGCGACTGCTGTCCGAGATCGGCTCGAGGCCGGCAACACTGACCTGAAGGCGTTTTGCTGATGCGACTACAACCCGGGCGTCCAGACCTCGAGCGGCACGCGCGCCGCTTCACCGTTCCGGCCGCCGATTCCGATGCGCCCCTGACGGTGACGTGGCTGGGGGTCTCGACACTGCTGATCGACGACGGGTCCTCGGCTTTGATGACCGACGGGTTCTTCTCCCGGCCAAGCGTGGCCCGGGTCGGCCTCGGCAAGGTGGCGCCCTCGGCTGCCCGGGTCGACGGGTGTCTCGCGCGCGTCGGGGTCAAACGCCTCGCCGCTGTCGTCCCGGTGCACACCCACTTCGACCACGCGTTGGACAGCGCGCTCGTCGCCGACCGCACCGGCGCCCAGCTAGTCGGCGGCGAGTCCGCGGCCAATGTCGGCCGCGGCTACGGCCTTGACGAGGACCGCTTGGTTATCGTCGACTCAGCTGCGCCAGTCCGCTTGGGCGACTTCGACATAACACTCGTCAAATCGCGGCACAGTCCACCTGACCGATTCCCCGGCACCATCGACCGGCCCGTTGTGCCACCGGTGAAGGCCGCTGCCTACCGATGCGGTGAGACCTGGGCCACATTGATCCATCACCGGTCGTCGGATCGTCGAGTCCTGATCCAGGGCAGCGCCGGATTCGTGAAAGGCTCACTGGCCGGCCAACATGCCGATGTCGTCTATCTCGGCGTGGGCCAGCTCGGCGTGCTGCCCGAGTCCTACATCGTCGACTATTGGGCGGAAACAGTGCGCACCGTCGGGGCACGACGGGTCGTCCTCGTGCATTGGGATGACTTCTTCCGGCCGCTGTCAAAGCCGTTGCGGGCGTTGCCTTATCTGGTCGACGACCTGGACGTGTCGCTGCGGGTCCTGAGTGGGCTGGCCGAGCGAGACGATGTCGCGCTGGACATGCCGACGGTGTGGCGACGCGAAGACCCGTGGGCCCGAGTTTGACGCTTCTGCTGGCTGTCCTGTCGCTGGCGGCGGTGCTGGTGTTCGCGGTTGTCCGTCCGCGCGGCTGGCCGGAGGCGTTCGCGGCGGTGCCCGCCGTGGTGCTGTTGATCGCGGTCAACGCGATTTCGTTGCATGACGCGATGATTGAGGCCGACCGACTACTGCGCGTCGTCGCGTTCTTGGGCGCGGTGCTGGTTTTGGCGAAGATGTGTGACGACGAAGGCCTGTTCGAGGCGGCCGGCGCGGCGATGGCGCGCGGGCGGGTAGGTTCACGACGTCTGCTGGGTCAGGTGTTCGTGATCGCGGCGACCATCACCGCGGCGCTGAGTCTGGACGCCACCGTCGTGCTGCTCACCCCGGTGGTGCTGACGACGGTTCGCCGGTTGCGGGTGCCGGTGCGGCCGCACGCCTACGCCACAGCGCATTTGGCCAACGCCGCTTCGCTGCTTCTCCCAGTGTCCAATCTGACCAACCTGCTTGCCTTCAACGCCTCCAACCTGTCGTTCATCAAGTTCACGCTGCTGATGACGCTGCCGTGGCTGGCCGCGGTGGCCACTGTCTACCTGGTCTTTCGGGTCTTCTTCCGCCGAGACCTCGATGTGCCGCCCGAACCCGTCGAGGATGAACCAGCCCCTCCCACACCAGTATTCGCGTTGGTCGTGGTGGCCTTGACCCTGGTCGGATTCGTCGTTGCCGAGGCAGCGGGAGTCGCTCCGGCGTGGGCGGCGCTGGCCGGGGCAGCAGTGATGGCACTGCGCAGTCTGGCCCGCCGCCACACCTCGCCGGTGCAGATAGTAGCCGCGGCGAATCTGCCGTTTCTGGTATTCGTGCTCGCGTTGGGTGTCGTCGTGCAGGCGGTGATGAGTAACGGCGTTGCCGACCGAATGAGCGCGCTGCTGCCATCCGGATCCGGATTGGTCGCCCTGCTGGGCTATGCCGCGCTGGCCGCTGTGCTGGCCAACATCGTCAACAATCTGCCGGCGACTCTGGTACTGGTACCGCTGGTGGCGCCGGCCGGGCCGGCGGCAGTGTTGGCCGTGCTGATCGGCGTCAACATCGGCCCGAACCTGACGTATGTCGGATCCTTGTCGAACCTGCTGTGGCGCAGTGTGTTACGGCGCTACGGCGTCACGGCCAGCGTCGGAGAGTACACCCGGCTCGGGTTGTTCACCGTGCCCACCGCACTGGTCGCCTCGGTGCTGGCGTTGTGGGCCGCGGGCCGGCTGCTGGGCGTCTGAACCTCACTAGGTGCAGGAGTCCCACAATCACTCCAAGGAGCGCTAGGACCTTTTTCGATTTGAACACACATGCGATATCAAGAAGCGAAGGAGCTCCCCAGCGAAACCTGCTGATACTGCATGCGGTCTCGTTTCCAAATTCGACGCACCCAGCTGAGACGGTGCTGACGAGGCTCCTGTGATTGCTTCGCTGCGCTAGCCGCGGCGTTGACGGGCGATTTCAGCAAGCACCACACCCGCCGCCACCGAGGCATTCAACGATTCAGTCGGGCCGGACATCGGGATCGACACCACCGAGTCGCAGCTCTGACGCACCAGTCGGGACAGCCCCTTGCCTTCCGATCCCACCACCACAACGATCGGGCCGGCGCCGTCCAGGTCGTCGACGACCGTGTCGCCATCGGCGTCAAGCCCTACCAGCTGCAAACCCCGGTCAGCCCAATCCTTCAGCGTCCGATTGAGATTGGTGGCACGCGCGACGGGAATCCGCGCAGCGGCGCCGGCGCTGGTTCGCCAGGCGACTGCGGTCACCGAGGCGGATCGCCGCTCGGGAATCAACACCCCGTGGCCGCCGAATGCTGCAACCGAGCGCACGATCGCGCCGAGATTTCGCGGATCGGAGATGTTGTCGAGTGCCACCAGCAGCGCGGGCGGATTGTTCAGGGCAATCTTGAGCAGCTCGTCGGGATGCAGGTAGTCGTACGGCGGAACCTGCAGTGCTATCCCCTGATGCAACCCGTTGGTGGTCATCCGGTCCAGGTCGGTGCGCGGCACTTCCAGGATCGCGATGCCGGAATCGGCTGCCAGCGTGACAGATTCGCTGAGTCGCTCGTCGGCCTGGGCGCCGAGTGCGACATACAGGGCAGTGGCGGGGACCCCGGCGCGCAGACATTCCACCACCGGGTTGCGCCCGAGAACGGTCTCGACGCCGTCGTCCTTGCGCTTGACGGGCCGGCGTGGTTGCGCCTTGGCGCGCTTGGCGGCCGGGTGGTTGGGCCGCATGTGCGCGGGCGGAGTGGCCCCACGGCCCTCCAGACCCCGGCGCCGTACACCGCCGGAGCCGACCGTCGGGCCCTTCTTGGAACTCTTGCGTATCGCGCCGCGGCGCTGCGAGTTACCGGCCATCGGCGTGCGACTCCAGCGACCACTGCGGGCCGTCACCGGTGTCGGTGACTTCCACGCCGGCATCTTTGAGGCGATCCCGGATCTCGTCGGCGAGCTTCCAATCTCGTTGCGTCCGAGCCTGTTGGCGCCGCTCCAGCTCAGAGCGCACCAGCACGTCCACCGCGCCCAGCGCGGCCGACGTCTCGTCGCGGGACTCCCACCGCTCATCGAGTGGATCGCAACCGAGGATGCCCATCATCGCCCGGATGGCGCCGGCCTGCGCCAACGCGGCGTCGTGGTCGCCCGCGTCGAGCGCACGGTTGCCTTCGGCGCGGGTGCGGTGCACTTCGGCCAGCGCCGCTGGTACCGCGAGATCGTCGTTGAGTGCCGCCGCGAACCGCGGGGTCCACTCGCCGGGCTCAACGGCACCGACCCGGGTGCGCACCCGATGCAGGAACTCCTCGATGCCCACATAGGCATTGACCGCGTCCTTCAACGCGGTCTCGGAAAACTCCAGCATCGAGCGGTAGTGCGCGCTGCCCAGGTAATACCTGAGCTCGGCGGCGCGTACCCGCTGCAGCATCGCCGGGATCGCCAACACGTTGCCCAGCGACTTGCTCATCTTCTCGCCGCCCAAGGTGACCCAGCCGTTGTGCAGCCAGTACCTGGCGAACTTGTCGCCCGCCGCGCGGCTCTGCGCAATCTCGTTCTCGTGATGCGGAAATACCAGATCCATCCCGCCACAATGGATGTCAAACTCCGGCCCCAGATAGGTGCGAGCCATCGCGGAGCACTCCAGATGCCAGCCGGGCCGTCCGCGTCCCCAGGGTGTGGGCCACGACGGCTCGCCGGGCTTGGCGCCTTTCCACAACGTGAAGTCGCGCTGATCACGCTTACCGGTTGCGACGCCTTCACCCTGGTGGACGTCGTCGATCCGGTGACCGGACAGCTGACCGTACTCGGGGTAGCTCAGCACGTCGAAGTAGACGTCACCGCAACCCTCGTAGGCGTGGCCGGATTCGATCAGTCGCCCGATCAACTCCACCATCTGAGTGATGTGGCCGGTGGCCCGCGGTTCGGCGGACGGCGGCAGAACACCGAGCGCGTCGTAGGCGGCGGAGAATGCCCGCTCATAGGTGGCCGCCCATTCCCACCACGGCCGGTGCGCTGCGGCGGCCTTGGTCAGGATCTTGTCGTCGATATCGGTGACATTGCGGACGAACGCGACGTCGCAGCCGCGCGCCGTCAGCCAGCGCCGCAGAATGTCGAACGCCACCCCGCTACGCACGTGGCCGATGTGCGGCAGGCCCTGCACGGTGGCGCCGCACAGGTAGATGGAAACGTGCCCGGGCCGCAGCGGAACAAACTCACGAACGGCGCCGGTCGCCGTGTCGTGTAGCCGCAGGTCGGCGCAATCGGTCACGACGTGCCAGCTTACCGGGCCAAACAAGCCGCCGACGACCACTGCCGTCCCGGTGGGTCGATTACGGCGCGGTGTGCTCGGCGCCGACCAGCAAAGCCGTCGCGATTGCGGCGCGGCCCTCGCCGCGGCCGGTCAGGCCCAAGCCGTCGGTGGTGGTGGCCGATACCGACACCGGTGCACCCAGGACATCGGACAGCGACACCTGCGCCTCGGCGCGGCGCGGCCCCACCCGGGGGCTGTTGCCGATGACCTGTACCGCGGCGTTGCCAACGCGCCAGCCTTGGTCGGTGATCAGGCCCGTGACGTGGCGCAACATCGTCGTGCCAGTGACGCCGGCCCACCGCGGATCGTCGACACCGAACACCTCGCCGATGTCGCCCAGACCCGCCGCGGACAGCAGTGCGTCACACAGCGCGTGCACCGCCACGTCGCCGTCGGAGTGCCCCGCGCAGCCGTCGACGTCGGTGAACAGCAGGCCCAGCAGCCAGCACGGCCTGCCCGCTTCGATGACATGCACATCGGTGCCCAGGCCGACGCGGGTGTTCACTGGCTCACGATCGCTTGCGCCAGGAGCAGATCCAGCCGCGTGGTGATCTTGAAGGCAAGCGGATCGCCGTCCACCACCTGAACCTGACCGCCGATGTGCTCGACCAGCGATGCGTCGTCGGTGAACTCCGCTGTGCCGGCCTGCTGATAGGCCCGCAGCAACAGCTCGGTGACGAAGCCTTGCGGAGTCTGAACGGCACGCAGTCCGGCGCGCTCCGGTGTGGCCACAACAGCGCCGACGGCGTCGACGGCTTTGATGGTGTCCGAGACTGGCAGAGCCGGCACAACAGCCGGATAACCGGAACGCAGCGCTTCGACGACGCGCACCACCAATTCGGGCGGCGTCAGAGCCCGGGCGGCATCGTGCACCAGGACGAAGTCGGGTTCTTCGGTGTCGGCGACCGCCTCCAGCGCCCGGCTGACGGACTCGACGCGATTCGTTCCGCCCGCCACGACGGTGGCCCCTCGGCCCAGGATCAACTTTGCCCGGTCGGTGCGGTCCGCGGGAACTGCAACCACCACGCGGTCGACCACGCCGGACTCCAGCAGGCCGTCGACAGCTCGCTCGACCAGCGTGCGGCCGTCCAGCTGATAAAAAGCTTTCGGCACTCCCGCCGCCAAGCGTTCACCGGACCCGGCAGCCGGAACCACCGCGACGGTGACGCTCAACCCCGGTCCTCGCGCGTCAGGAAATTCAGGAAGCGGCGGCCAGAGCCTCGTCGAGGATGATCGACGCCCTGGCGTCGTCAGTGCTCTCAGCCAGCGCCAGCTCACCGACCAGAATTTGGCGAGCCTTGGCCAACATGCGCTTTTCGCCGGCGGACAGCCCGCGCTCCTGGTCACGACGCCACAGGTCGCGGACAACCTCAGCGACCTTGTTGACGTCACCGGAGGCGAGCTTTTCCAGGTTGGCTTTGTAGCGGCGCGACCAGTTGGTCGGCTCTTCGGTGTGCGGCGCGCGAAGCACCTGGAACACCTTGTCGAGGCCCTCTTGGCCGACCACGTCGCGAACGCCGACGTACTCGGCGTTGTCGGCGGGTACTCGAACTGTCAGGTCTCCCTGCGACACCTTCAAGACGAGATACTCTTTTGCCACCCCTTTTATGGTTCGGGTTTCAATCGCCTCGATCAACGCAGCACCGTGGTGTGGATAGACAACGGTGTCTCCGACCGCAAAATTCATAGGTTTCGAGCCCCTTTCGTTCCTTCATCCTAACACGCCGCGCCAACAGGGGCGGAACAACGGTGCAGGTCAGGGGCACCGCGCGTGAGCGAAGGGGCTTGACAGAGCGCGGATTTCGTGCAGGTCAGCGAACAAATCACAACCCCGTCGGGGCGGTGCCGAGACCCCCGGCGGCGCATCCATCGTCGAAGAATTCCTGTTACTGCGCTGCTCCAACCGCCTAGTCACGGCCTGGCCAGCCCTCGGCTTCCGCGGGCCCGACCGACCTACTACTGTGCATAGTCGAACCGCCAGGGCGTTCGAGGGCCGAGCAGGAGGCTTTGAGTGAACCGCTTCGACAACCGCGTCTCGAGATCACGCTCGAGTCGTCGCTCGGCAAAGCTTGCTGTGGTCGCATCCGGCGCCTTGATCGGCGCTGTCGCGATCTCCGGCTGCAGCGCCGGCCAGATCGCCCAGACCGCCATGGAGAAACCTGCTGTCGACGGCAACCAGGCGACGGTCAACAACGTCGCCCTGCGTGATGTGCACATCTCGGCGCGGCAGACCGGCGACTATCTCCGTCCGGGAGCGACGGTCGACCTCGTTCTTGTTGCCGTGAACCAGTCGCCGGACATCACCGACAGACTCGTAGGTATCACCACTGACATCGGCAAGGTGACCGTCACCGGCGATGCCACCCTGCCCGCCAGCGGGGTGTTGTTCGTCGGCCAGAACGGCCAGACCCAGAAATCTGACAAGGCCGTCGAGTCGGCCAAGATGGTCAAAGCGACCATCGCGTTGAGCAAGCCGATCACCAACGGCCCGAATTACGACGTCACCTTCAATTTTGAGAAGGCCGGCAACATCAGCGTGGCGGTGCCGATTTCGGCGCCGGAAAGCCCACTTCGCTAACCTCCCCTGATCTGTCACACCCGCCGGATACCGTCAGCGGGTGGCCAAGGCACGCTCGCAGTACCGATGCTCGGAATGCCGCCATGTCACTGCCAAATGGGTCGGCCGTTGCCTGGAATGCGGCGCCTGGGGCTCGGTAGACGAGGTCACGGTGCTCAGTGCGGTCCGGGGTGGCACTCGTGCGGCGATGCGCTCCTCGTCGGCCGCCATTCCGATCAGCTCTGTCGAGGCTGACGGCACCCGCCATTGCCCCACCGGCATCGAAGAACTGGACCGGGTCCTCGGTGGTGGCGTGGTGCCGGGTTCGGTCACGCTGCTGGCGGGCGATCCGGGGGTTGGCAAGTCGACGCTGCTGCTCAAGGTCGCCCATCAGTGGGCAGCGGCCGGGCGTCGCGCGCTTTACGTCTCCGGCGAGGAATCGCGAGGCCAGATCCGGATGCGCGCCGATCGGACCGGCTGCAGCCACGACGAGCTGTTTCTGGCCGCCGATTCCGACCTGCATGCCGTGCTCGGCCACATCGAAGCGGTGCAGCCGACGCTGGTTGTCGTCGACTCGGTGCAGACCATGGCCAGCTCCGAGACCGACGGCGTAGCGGGCGGGGTCACCCAGGTGCGCGCGGTCACCAGCGCGCTCACCGCCGCGGCGAAAACCACCGGGGTGCCGCTGATCCTGATCGGCCACGTCACCAAAGACGGGGCCATCGCCGGTCCCCGCTCGCTGGAGCATCTGGTCGACGTCGTGCTGCACTTCGAGGGTGACCGTAATTCGCTGCTGCGCATGGTGCGCGGGGTGAAGAACCGCTTCGGCGCCGCGGAGGAAGTTGGCTGTTTCCTCCTGCAGGACAACGGGATCGAGGGTGTAGCCGACCCATCTGGCCTTTTCCTGGATCAACGGCCGCAACCCGTTGCGGGTACCGCGATCACCGTCACCCTCGACGGCAAGCGGCCCCTAGTCGGCGAGATTCAGGCGCTGCTGGCCACCCCGTCGGGCGGCTCGCCGCGTCGCGCCGTCAGCGGGATCGACCACGCGCGAGCCGCGATGATCGCCGCAGTTCTGGAAAAACACGCCCGGCTGAGAATCGCCGTCAACGACATGTATCTGTCCACTGTGGGCGGTATGCGGCTGACCGACCCCTCGTCGGACCTGGCGGTCGCCGTCGCACTGGCCTCCGCGTATGCGGACCTGCCGCTGCCGGCCACCGCGGTGATGATCGGCGAAGTGGGGCTGGCCGGCGATCTGCGGCGGGTCAGCGGCATGGAACGGCGGCTGGCCGAAGCCGCCCGGCAGGGCTTCACGACGGCGCTGATCCCGTCGGGCAAAGTCGCCGCGCCGCCGGGTCTGACGACACTGCAGGCGCCCCACATCGGCGCTGCGTTGGAGCATGTTCTCGGCATCGCCGAGCAGCGCGCCAAGACACCGGCGCCACCACATCGACTCAGCACAGCACCCACAGAGCACAATGAGTGGTGATGACAGTCGGCAACTCAATGACAAACGGCTCGGCGCCGCAGCAACGTCCCACCCTGCGTGAGGCAGTTGCCCGGCTGGCGCCTGGCACGGCGCTGCGCGACGGCCTGGAGCGCATCCTGCGCGGACGGACCGGTGCCCTGATAGTCCTGGGCTGCGACGACAGCGTGGAAGCGATCTGCGACGGCGGATTCTCCCTCGATGTGCGTTACGCGCCGACCAGGCTTCGAGAGCTGTGCAAGATGGATGGCGCTGTGGTGCTGTCCACCGACGGCAGCCGAATCCTGCGGGCCAACGTGCAACTCGTGCCCGATCCGTCGATACCCACCGACGAGTCCGGGACGCGGCATCGTTCAGCCGAGCGGGCTGCCAGCCAAACCGGATACCCGGTGATCTCGGTCAGCCACTCCATGAGCATCGTGACCGTCTACCTCAGCGGTGAACGCCACGTGCTGGCCGATTCGGCCACGATCTTGTCGCGAGCCAACCAGGCCATCGCGACACTGGAGCGGTACAAGATGCGACTCGACGAGGTCAGCAGGCAGCTGTCGAGGGCCGAGATCGAAGACTTCGTCACGCTGCGCGACGTGATGACCGTGGTGCAGCGGCTCGAGTCGGTGCGCCGGATCGGCGTGGACCTGGATTACGACGTCGTCGAATTGGGCACCGACGGACGACAGCTGAGATTGCAGCTCGACGAATTGCTGGGCGGCAACGACGCTGCCCGTGAGCTGATCGTGCGCGACTACCACGCCAACCCTGAGCCGTTGTCCAAGGCCGAGGTCGCCGCCACGCTCGACCAGCTGGACGCGATGTCCGATGCCGAGCTGCTCGACTTCATCACGATGGCAAGTGTTTTCGGATACCCGTCGACGGCCGAAGCGCAGGACTCCGCGGTCAGCTCACGCGGCTATCGGGCGATGTCGGAGATTCCGCGGCTCCAGTTCGCCCATGCCGACCGGCTGGTCCGCGAGTTCGGCTCACTGCAGGGTCTGCTGGCCGCCAGCGCAGGCGACCTGGAAGCGGTCGAGGGCATCGGTGAGATCTGGGCCCGACACGTGCGAGAAGGCTTGTCGCAGTTGGCCGAATCGACCATTGGCGACTCGCTTAGCTGAACGACTCGCTCAGCCGCCGGCAGCCGGCGCGGGGCCGGGCAGCGGCCCTGGCATCGGGCCGGGTAATCCTTGCGCCGGCGGCGGAGCCGCACCCGGAGCCAGCGGCGGAGCCAAGATGAACGGAACCGCAAGCGAGCGAAGGTTTCCCAGCTGCACGACCAGGTTGTAGGTGCCGGGCCCGATCGCCGGCCGCGGCAACGGGCAGTGCGGCGCCGAGCCCATCCCGGTCCAGGTGACGGCAGTGGTCACCTGCTCGCCGGGTGCGAAAGTCTTGACCAGAGTCTCGTTGGATGGCGCGCAGTCCAGGTTGGACCACAACCGCTTGTTGTCCAGTGAGTACACATAGGCGGCCAGCACCGCGGCCCCCACATCGCGCTTGCAGGCCACCAGCCCGATGTTGGTGACGACCATGACGAACTTCGGCTGATCGCCGATCGCGTACTGCGGCGCGTTGGTCAGGCCTTTGACGGCCAAAGTCGAATCCGGGCAGTCGTCGCCCGGATTGAGCACCGGCGGCGGCTGAACCGCGGCCGTCGGCGTCTCGGCCGGTTGATCGGTGTTCTCCCCGGCCGGCGGCTCAACCTGGGTCTTGACCTCGGGCCCCTGGTTCTGCTGGCCTTGCGCAGTGGGCTTCTTGGCGGAGTTCGAGGTGTTGGCGCCGGCGCTTCCGCTCAGGACGGCAACGATGATCGCGACCACGATGGCCACCACGACGACGGCGATGCCGATCGCCAACCCCCGGCGTCGCCAGTAGATCTCCGGCGGCAGCGGCCCTCGCGGTTCCAGATCCAGCACATTTACACGGTAAGGCCAGGTCACGTCGACCGGCTCAACCTAGCTCGGCGTGTCGCCGCATCGAAGTTTTTTTTCGAGGATTAAGAAGTCCCCAAATCTTGGCTTAACTTCCGATAAGAAGATGCGATGAACGCAAACTTGGGGCTCGCGAAGGTCGCCGGCGTCGGCCTGATGGTCGGCGTCGCCGCGGTCTTCAGCAGTCAAGCCGCCCACGCTGAGGAGACCCTGCTCGGCCCGCTGGCCGGCAGCGACACCGCGATCATCCTCGGTGGAACCACCGAGCCGATGCCGTCGACCGAATTCGCGCAGGCCGCCGAAAATCTGTATTTGCACGCACTGGGTTTCGACGGTGGCGCGACCTCTTCCATGGTCTGCGACATGATTGCGACCGACCCGTGCAGCGCGCCGCTGCAGGTACTGACGACGCCCGAACTGATCCAGCAGGGCCCGAGTAGTCTGACGGCCGCTGAAGACGTCGTGCTGGCCGTGCGGAATGAATTCTATGCCAACCCAGGGGCTTTCGATGCCGAGCACCCGCTGACAATTTTCGGCTACTCGCAGAGCGCGACCGCCGAGTCGATCGCCATGACGAGATTGGCGGCCGACGGCATTCCCAAAGAGGATTTGCACTTCGTTTTCATCGGCGACCCGTCCCTCGCCGAAACCGGTATATGGCCGAACCTGGTGACAGACCTGGACGGGATATTCGGCGCAAGCCTGACGAACACTCTGCTCAACGATCTGGGCATGGCCGGCGTGCTGGGGAACGTGACTCCGGATGATCTTTACCCGGCGACCATCTACACGCTGGACGGCGACGGGGTTGCCGACTTCCAGCAAGACTTCACCGCCGGCGGTCTACTGGATCCGCTGTGGAATCTGTTCACCACACACGTGGAGTACCTCGGGTTGACACCGGCCGAGCTCGCCGATGCGACGATCACGACGGACAACTTGCTCACCTACGTCGACATCCCCAACAACATCAACACCGCCGAGGCATGGCTGGGCGCGGTGTTCGAGCACGGCGCCGCCAACAGTGGACTGCTCGAGAGCCTGTGGAACTCCTTGGAGCTGTACTTCACCAACTCGTTCTAGTCGTCGACCTTGTCCCCGACGTCACCGATGATGTTGCGCAGCACGACCCGCCCGTCGGCGAGGTGATAGGTGGCGCCGACAACCGCCAAGTCTCCCGCGGCAACCGCTGCGGCGATGGCCGACGAACGCTCGACCAGCTGTGTGCCGGTCTCGACCACGTGGCGGGCCTCGAACTCATCCGGTCGAGTGAGGCCTTCGCGGCGGCCGAGCAGGATCGACGGCGTCACCCGCTCGACCAGGTCGCGCACGTAGCCGCCGGGCAACTTTCCCTCGTCCAGCGCGGCCAGCGTGGCTTTCACCGCTCCGCAGCTGTCGTGGCCGAGGATCACGATCACCGACACGCCGAGCGCGCCGACTGCGAATTCCAGTGATCCCAATACGGCGGAATCGATCACGTGACCGGCCGTCCGGACCACGAACATGTCACCGAGGCCCTGGTCGAAGATGAGCTCGGCGGCCACCCGGCTGTCACCGCAGCCGAACAGCGCTGTGGTCGGCTTCTGACCGTTGGCCAGGCTGGCCCGGTGCTGAACACTTTGGCTGGGGTGTTGGGGCTGGCCGACGACGAAGCGCTCGTTACCCTCTTTGAGTGCTTTCCACGCAGTTACAGGGTCGGTATTGGGCATGGCGCTCATTCTGCCGTAGTCGGCGATGACGCTCCCCCTAACGCCGAGTGAACTTCTCTACTGGTACGACCGATCACGACGCGACCTGCCGTGGCGCGATCCCGGCGTGACGCCGTGGCAGATCATGGTCAGCGAGTTCATGCTTCAGCAAACACCGGTGTCACGGGTGGAACCGATCTGGCGAGACTGGGTGGCGCGCTGGCCGACGGCATCGTCGACGGCGGCGGCGAGCCCGGCCGACGTCGTGCGGGCCTGGGGCAAGCTCGGTTACCCGAGGCGGGCCAAACGTCTGCACGAATGCGCGATCGTGATCGCGCGTGATCACGCCGATCAGGTTCCCGACGATGTCGAGGTTCTGCTGACCCTGCCCGGCGTCGGCAGTTACACCGCGCGTGCGGTGGCGTGCTTTGCCTACCAACAGGCTGTGCCGGTGGTCGACACGAATGTGCGACGGGTGGTGGCCCGGGTTGTGCACGGGCGCGCTGATGCCGGCCCGGCCGCCACGGTCCGCGATCATGCCGACGTATCGGCGTTGTTGCCGAAAGACACTACCGCTCATGTCTTTTCGGCAGCGCTGATGGAATTGGGTGCAACCGTGTGCAGCGCCCGAACGCCGAAGTGTGGGCTGTGCCCGCTCAGCGTGTGCCAGTGGCGGCAAGCTGGTTTTCCGCCAGCGGAAGGCCCGGCCCGTCGCCCGCAAGGCTACGCCGGAACCGACCGACAGGTTCGCGGTCGACTACTGGACGTGTTGCGCGGCAACGACTTACCGGTTACTCGTGATCAGCTCGATGTCGTATGGTTGCGCGACACCGTGCAGCGCGACCGGGCGCTGGAGTCGCTACTTGCCGACGGCCTGGTGGCCAAGACCGGTGACGGGCGATTCGCGCTCGCCGGCGAGGAAGGCTAGTTCGCCGTCAAGAAGGATTCTACGGCCCGGCGGTATTCCTGCGGCGCCTCATCGTGTACCAGGTGTCCGGCGTCTGGGACGCGTAAATATGTTGCGCGGTAACCGTTCTCTGTCATCGACTGCATCTGGCCGGCCGGCGCAACGGAGTTGCCGGCCTCGATGAGTAACGCTGGTGAACGCACCGCCTGCCATTGCGCCCAGTAGTCACGAGTGCCCCATTCTGCGGCGATCTCGATCCATCGGGAAGTATGCCCGTGCAACCGCCACCCATTGTCCACCCGGTCGAAGGCTTCCAGGAAGTACCGGCCCGCAAGTTCGCCGAACGCCGCATATACCTGTTGTGGGGAGTCGAATTCGACCGGCAGATTGTGCAGCCACGGCTCCCATGGGCCGGTGGTGCGACCGCGGAAGTCTGGTGCCATGTCTTCGATCACCAAAGCCGAGACCAGTTCGGGGCGCTCGGCCGCCAGACACCATGAGTGCAGTCCGCCCATCGAGTGTCCGACCAGACGGGCCGCGGTGCCCAGCGCGGCCACGGCGTCACCGAGGTCGGACACGAAGCGCTCGGTGCTAATCGGGAACGGGTCATCGACGTCGCGGCCGCGATGCCAGGGAGCGTCGTAGGTGTAGACCGCACCCAGTTGAGTAAGCCACGGCAGTTGCCGCGACCAGGTGCTGCCACGCCCCATCAGGCCGTGCACCAAAACGACCGGTTCGCCTCGTCCACCGCGATGGGTTAGCAGATCAGCGGCCATGCGCATATCTTTGCGCGCTGTAGGCCGCCGATGGGCGGCGCGGTAGCCTTGCGCCATGCCAGTGGTGAAGATCAACGCAATCGAGGTGCCCGCCGAAGCAGGCCCCGAACTGGAGAAGCGGTTCGCCCACCGCGCGCACGCCGTCGAGAACTCACCCGGGTTCCTCGGCTTTCAGCTGCTCCGCCCCATCAAGGGTGAAGACCGATACTTCGTGGTGACCCAGTGGGAGTCCGAGGAGGCCTTTCAAGCGTGGGCAACCGGTCCTGCCATCGAGGCACATGCCGGCCAGCGGCAGAATCCGGTCGCGACCGGCGCGTCGCTGCTGGAATTCGAGGTTGTGTTAGACGTTGCGGGATCCGGCCAGTAAGCCCTGTCGGCGCTTGCGCCGCCCCCGGCTCGCGGCGTTGGCAGCCGCCGCGTTACTCACCGCCCTGACCCCGGGCTGCACACCGTCGCGACCGCCTTCGGCGAACGCGGCCGGCGCCGGTCGGGAGATCGACATGAGAACTCCGGCCGGTCTGCGCGCGCAGCAAACTCTGGACATGCTGAACTCGGATTGGCCTATCGGTCCCGTCGGAGTCGGCACGCTGGCGGCGCCGAAAATGGTTCCCCAGGTTCAGACCTTGATGGAAAAGCTCTGGTGGGACCGGCCGTTCACGCTGCGCGGTGTCGACCTCAAAGCCGGCGCCGCCACGCTGCAGCTGACCACGTCTTACGGTGCGCAGCAAGAAGTCCGGATCCACACTGAGGACGACACTTTGGTGGACGGGTTCGATGTCACGACGCTACCGCCGAAGATCTCGTCATGGAGCGACGTCGACGCGGTGCTGGGTAAGACCGAAGCCCGCTATTCATGGCAGGCCAGCAAAATCACTGACGGCCGATGTAATCGGGTAGCCGGCACCAACACCGACTTGTCACTACCGTTGGCGTCGATCTTCAAGTTGTACGTGCTCTATGCCGTGGCGGACGCCGTCAAGGCGGGCACGGTCTCCTGGGATGACCAGCTCACGGTCACCGACAAGGGCAAGGCGGTCGGTTCGAGTATGGATCTGCCGGTGGGAGCGCACATCTCGGTGCATACCGCCGCTGAGAAGATGATCGCCACCAGCGACAACATGGCGACCGACATGCTGATCGAGAAGGTCGGGCGCCAAGCCGTGGACGACGCGCTGGTCAATACCGGCCATCATGATCCGGCCGCGATGACACCGTTTCCGACGATGTATGAACTGTTCACCGTCGCCTGGGGCCGGCCGGACCTCCGCGAGCAGTGGAAGCGGGGGACCCCGCAGGACCGGGCCGAGCTACTGAAACGAGCGAATTCGGCGACCTACCAACCCGATCCGTTCCGCGCGCATGTGCCGGCCTCCGGATCCGGCGCGGAGTGGTACGGAAGTGCCGAAGACATCTGCCGAGTACACGTCGCGCTGCAGGCCGGCGCTGTCGGCGCCGCCACGCCCGTCAAGAAAATCCTCGACGCCGCTAGCGGGGTCAACCTGGACCGCAACGACTGGCCCTACGTCGCCGCGAAAGCCGGTGGACTGCCCGGCGATTTGACGTTCAGCTGGTATGCCATCGATAAAACCGGGCAGCCGTGGGTGGTCAGTTTCCAGCTGAATTGGCCGCGCGACCACGGCCCAGCCCTCACCGGCTGGGTATTGCAAATCGCCAAGCAGGTCTTCGCGCTGCTAGGAAACCAACGCTGAAAGGCCGTTGCGTGCCCTCGCTTGTTGGTCGCCTGCTCTCGACCTGGAATCGTCGCGACTTCGCCGAGATCGGTGCCCTGCTCGGCGTGATCGCGCTCATGCATGTGGTCGGATTCGCGGTACTGGTCTTCGTCATTGCGCCGCACCACTATCGCGCCGGCACCCAGATATTCGGTGTGGGCCTGGGCGCCACCGCGTATCTCTTCGGGCTGCGGCACGCCTTCGACGCCGACCACATCGCCGCCATCGACAACACCACGCGCAAGCTGATGACCGACGGCAAGCGGCCCAAGGCGGTCGGCTTCTGGTTCGCCATGGGGCATTCGAGCCTGGTGCTGGTGATGGCTGTGCTGATCATGGTCGGTGCACGGGCTGTCGGCGCACTGGCTGACGACAAGTCGCCAACGCGTCACGTGCTGGGCTTCGCCGGAACCCTGGCTTCCGGACTGTTTCTGTATCTGATCGCGATCATCAATGTGATCGCGATGATCGGGATCTACCATGCCTTCACCAAGCTCCGGCACGGTTCCTGCTCCGAGATCGAAATCGAAGCGGCGCTCAATGACCGGGGATTTTTCGCCCGCTTGCTGCGGCCGGTCATGAATCGGATCACCCGCCCGGTACAGCTGTATCCGGTGGGCGCGTTATTCGGCCTTGGATTCGACACCGCCACCGAGGTCGCGCTGCTCGCACTGGCCGGCAGTGGGGCGGCGGCCGGTCTTCCGTGGTACGCGGTGCTGGTCGTACCGCTGCTGTTCGCGGCCGGTATGACCCTGATGGACACCTTGGACGGGCTACTGATGACGGTGGCCTACGACTGGGCGTTCATGCAGCCGGTGCGCAAGATCTACTACAACTTGGCCGTCACCGGTCTTTCGATCGCGGTGGCGCTGCTGATCGGATCGATTGAATTGATCTCGATCCTGCACGACGATCTCGACTGGGTTGATCCGATCACCAGCTGGGTCAGCGGCATCGACCTCAACAACGCCGGTCTGGCGATCGTCGCGCTGTTCGCCGTCACGTGGATCGGAGCGGTCGCTTACTGGAAACTGGCCGGGGTCGAAGCTCGCTACCAGCTCGCCGAGTCGGCGGAGTAAACGAAAAGGCCGGCCAACGCAGCGCGTCAGCCGGCCTTCCCGAGATGCATTACGGCGTGGTCGTGCCTGGAACGCTGCCGGCTGCGTGAGCGCCGGAGCTGGCCAGGTCCGCCTCGGCCGGCTTGCGAGCACCGGCGAACGTGAACACCGCGTCCTCGCCGCTACCCTCGCCGTCCCAGTTGTCCACGTCGACCGTGACCAGCTGACCGGGGCCGATTTCCTCGAAGAGAATCTTCTCGGACAGCTGATCCTCGATCTCGCGCTGGATGGTCCGACGCAGCGGACGAGCGCCCAGCACCGGGTCGAAGCCGCGCTTGGCCAGCAACGCCTTGGCCTTATCGGTGAGCTCCATCGCCATGTCCTTCGCCTTGAGCTGCTTGCCCACCCGTCCGATCATCAAATCGACCATCTCGATGATCTCTTCACGGGTCAGCTGGTGGAAGACGATGATGTCGTCGATGCGGTTGAGGAACTCCGGGCGGAAGTGCTTCTTCAGCTCGTCGTTGACCTTCTGCTTCATCCGCTCGTAGTTGTTCTCGCCACCGCCCTGGGTGAAGCCCAGTCCGACCGCCTTGCTGATGTCGGACGTGCCCAGGTTCGAGGTGAAGATCAGCACGGTGTTCTTGAAGTCGACCGTGCGACCCTGCCCGTCGGTGAGCCGGCCGTCCTCAAGCACCTGCAACAGGCTGTTGTAGATCTCCTGGTGCGCCTTCTCGATCTCGTCGAACAACACCACCGAGAACGGCTTGCGCCGGACCTTCTCGGTGAGCTGGCCGCCCTCTTCGTATCCGACGTATCCCGGTGGGGCACCGAACAACCGCGATGCGGTGAACCGGTCGTGGAATTCACCCATGTCGATCTGGATGAGCGCGTCGTCGTCGCCGAACAGGAAGTTGGCCAGCGCCTTGGACAGCTCGGTCTTACCCACACCGGACGGACCGGCGAAGATGAACGAACCGGACGGGCGCTTCGGGTCTTTCAGCCCGGCGCGGGTACGACGGATGGCCTTCGAGACGGCCTTGACGGCATCCTCTTGGCCGATGATCCGCTTGTGCAGCTCATCTTCCATCCGCAGCAACCGGGTGGTCTCGGCCTCGGTGAGCTTGAACACCGGGATACCGGTCCAGTTGCCCAGCACCTCAGCGATCTGCTCGTCGTCTACTTCCGCAACCACGTCGAGATCACCTGAGCGCCACTGCTTCTCACGCTCGGCGCGCTGATTGACCAGCTGCTTCTCGCGGTCACGGAGGCTGGCCGCCTTCTCGAAGTCCTGCGCGTCGATCGCGGATTCCTTCTCCCGGCGCGCGTCGGCGATCTTCTCGTCGAACTCGCGCAGGTCTGGCGGAGCCGTCATCCGGCGGATCCGCATCCGGGCGCCGGCCTCGTCGATCAAGTCGATTGCCTTGTCCGGCA